>CANQVN010000083.1 GCA_947627315.1 uncultured Clostridia bacterium
ATGGTTCAATTAACTATGACTTTATGGAAAGCTATATAAAATCTCTACCATATGGAGATAGAATCTGAGGTGAAAGAGTTTTGAGCGAAATTAAAAAATCTCAAAGTTGCATCTTAGTATTTGGACGTTCCGATAGTTGGAATGACGAGCAACGAGAAGCGTATCGTATTTTGAATTCCGCATATAACCAGCTTTCAATATTGACCTATGACCACCTATTAAGCCGTGCTAAAAATGTCTTGGGGGTAATCGGTGAGGATGGCAACAATAATTCCGATAATCTTCCTTTTTGATGAACAGTAAAACCGGCGACAGAGATTTCTCCCTGCCGCCGTCCAGATTTAACTGTAGATCAGTTCATTATTGACAATCTCCGTTGCCCGATTGCGGATATTGTTCATTCGCCCAACCCATGCCATTTGGTCTTGCGCTTTGAGTGTTTCGGTGATGCCCTCACGCTCTGCCATCTGCTTTACCAGCCGGAAAAACAATTCCTCTGCCCGCCGGTCGATGTCGGCGAGGTGGTCGTTCAGCTTACAAATCCCTTATGAACACTCTTTTTATATCAGGTCGCGTAGCGTTGATAGTATTCCCGCGCGTATTCCCTTGGCGTTATCTGCATTTTTCGCTTGAACACGCAGCTGAAATAAGCCTGCGAGGAAAAGCCGCAGCGGTAGGCAATCTCAGCCAAGGTAAGGTCGGTGGTGGTCAGCAATTCAATCGACGCCTTAATACGCTGTTCCTCCACATATTCGCGCAGGGTTTTAGTGGTGGCAAGCTTAAAAGCGTTATGAAAATATGTGGGGCTGAACGACACCTGCTCCGCCACGGTCTTTAATGAAAGATCCGACGAGAGATTTTTTCCGATATACAAAAGCGCCTTTTCCACCATCTCCTCACTGCGTTTTTCCCTTTTTTTACCGAAGGGCAGGCGTTTTGCATCCCGGTTCATGGTATATATCAACTGTAATATCAGGCTGTGCAGCATAACGGTATCCGTCTCCGAAAAGGTATTGGAATAAGCGCAAAGCTCCCGGAAAATTTTCTGATACACCGAAAACCGGTTTGTAAGGATATAATTCGGCGTATTCATTAAAATGTCGTAAAGCGTCCCCTCCTTCAAGATTACATGAAGATAGTAGCATTTGAAAGGCAATTTGGTGTGGCGAATCTGCCCGGGCTTTGCACAGATGACCATATTGGGCGAAATGGGCATCTGCTCGTAATCGATATAGGAAACGCCGCCCTTTTCGACAGGTATCTCGATCTCGAACATGGTGGTTTTTCGGTTTTTGGTTATCGTTTTGTTTTTGGCCGCAATTTTTGAGTGATAGATTCCGACAGCCACAATCTCCGGCAGAACAATCTCTTTCATAATTCCCCCGCAAAAAGATAAGATACCATATAAAAAAAGTAAGATTATGATATATTTATGATAAAAAATATTATACAATGAAAATTATACAATGGGAAAAAACAAAAGTCAAGAGAGGAGCAAAATGATATGACAATCACCTGGCTTGGGCAGGCGGGGCTGATGTTTCAAACCGGGGATACCCGGATACTTATCGATCCATATCTTTCCGACAACGTAGGTTTGCTCGATCCTGCAAAGCGCCGGCGTGCGGCGGTGAAAGAAGAGCTCTTTGACCTTGCGCCGGACGGGATAATATTCACCCATAACCATCCGGATCACTACGACCCCGAAACGGCGGAAAAATTTCTTTCCAAAGGGAAAGAAATGCTCATCCTGGCGCCGCAGTCGGTATGGAGCGAGGTGCGAAAAAACGGTGGGAACCACAATTACGTGCTGTTTAACCGCCACACGAGCTGGACGGAGTTCGGACTTCGCTTCACGGCGGTCAAAGCGGAGCACAGCGACGCGGCGGCAATCGGGGTAATCATCGATAACGGGGAAAAGAAATATTACATAACCGGAGACACACTATATAATGAGGAAATTTTTGAAGATCTCCCGACGGATATTTACGCGGTATTTCTTCCGGTCAACGGCGTCGGGAACAATATGAACATGACGGATGCAAAGCGTTTCTGCGAACGTATCCGCCCGAATGTGGCGGTACCGATGCACTGCGGCTTATTCGACAGTCTGGATATGAACCGGTTTGACTATCGAAAAAAAGCAGTACCCATTATTTATAAGGAGATACCGGTATAAAATGAAAATTACAGATATTAAAACGTTTACCGTCGATTGTTTCCGCACCAACTGGGTGTTTGTAAAGGTCTATACCGACGAGGGAGTCGACGGAGTCGGAGAGGCGACCCTCGAATATAAAGAAAAGGCGCTTGTCGGCGCGGTGGAACACATTCGCGAAGCACTTATGGGCAAAAACCCACTCACTATAGAAAAGCACTGGCACGACATTTACCGCGACGCCTACTGGCGCGGCGGTTCGGTGCTGATGTCGGCGTTATCCGCCGTGGAAATCGCGCTTTGGGATATCCTCGGGAAAAGCCTGAATGTGCCGGTTTACCAGCTGCTGGGCGGAAAGGTCAACGACATGGTGCGCATTTATGTGAACGGGTGGTTTGCGGGCGCGAAAGAACCCGAAGAATTTGCCGAAAAGGCAAAGGCGGCGGTCGCACGCGGCGTAACCGCCTTGAAATGGGATCCGTTTGGCAAAAGCTATATGGAAATCTCCAATGCGGATCTCGATAAGACCATTCGATGCGTGGCGGCGGTACGCGAAGCGGTGGGAGAGCAAGTAGACCTTCTAATCGAAGGTCACGGTCGGTTCAATATCCCCACCGGCATCCGTATCGCCAAAGCCTTGGAGCCATTTAAGCCGATGTTTTTCGAGGAGCCGGTTCCGCCGGACAACCTCGATGCGCTGAAGGCTGTGCGGGAGAAATCCCCGGTTGCCATCTCCGCGGGAGAGCGGCTTTACACCAGATGGGATTACAAGCCGCTCTTTGATAAAATGGCCGCCGACTACATCCAGCCGGATATCTCGCACGCCGGCGGAATTATGGAGCTGAAGAAAATCGCCGCCGAGGCGGAGTGCCGGTATATCCCCTTTGCGCCGCATAACCCTTCAGGACCTGTGGCAAACGCCGCCACCCTCCAGCTTGCCGCCTCCTGCCCGAATTTCTGCATACTGGAGATTATGTATTCGGACGTGGTGTGGAGAAAAGATATCACAAACGAGAAGTTGGAGTACAAGGACGGATATATCCGCATCCCGGATAAACCCGGGCTTGGAATCGAGCTGAACGAAGCGGCGTGCGCGGAGCATCCGTACCGTCCGCACACCCTGCGGCATTACACCGGGGCGCTGACAGACATTCGTCCCGCCAAAACGGAATTTTATTTTTAGGAGGGAAAATTATGAAAGTTACCGTTGATTTCGGCAAAACGCTCGGGCGCTATACCGACCCGACCGCCATGCAGAACAGCACGCTGCGCTATTCCCCGCCCAAGGATTTTCCGTATTTTCTCTCGCGCGCTTTGGGGCGAGCGAAGATTATGCGCGTCTTTATCACGCTGGACGAATATTGGGACTATCGTCAGGACCGGTATTACCCCGATTATGATATCGGCGTGAAGCGCTATCCGGACAGCGAGCTTCACTACCTCTATGATTGGGAAAAGATCGTTCCGGCGCCGTCCGGCACCCGCTTTCGCGATTATCTAATCTCCCATGCGGAAAATGCCGACGAGCTGCTTTTGAATGTGCGCCGGCTGGAGCGGGAGGTTTCAGACGGAGTGATATCATACAAACAGTATGAAAACGTGTTTGAACGCGCGGTGGAATACTGTAAATCACTAGCGCCGAACATCCGGTATATCGAATGCTGCAACGAGGTGGATATAAGACCGTTTGGCAACCTGAACGCTGATGAATATCTTAAAATTTATCTCTGCGCTTTTCGCGCCGTTTGCAGGCTGAACGAAAAGCATCTTTACCCGATACCGCTGGAAATCGGCGGATGGGGAGTTGCGGAGCCATTTGTACACCGCGGGCTTTGGGAGGAATTTTTAGAGCGACTCTCCCGGGCGGGACTCGGGGAAAAGCCAATCGGCTTTTATTCCATCCATCATTATGATAAATACTGTAATCAGCACCTGAGCGAGCTCGGGATAGACGAGGAGGCGCGCTCACTCTGCACGGCTGAGAAATTCAAGCTCTGGCTGCGGCGCCACCAGGCGCTCATCGAACGGCTCGGACTGCCGGACTGCCCGATCTTTTTAGACGAGCTAGGCAGAACCCGCACCACCGGAGTGCCGGACGATTCCCTCAGAAACGCCGCCGGTATCCTGACATATCTAATCGCCTCCGCAGAGCCGGAATTTGAAAGCTTTTATATGTTTCCGTGGTGTACATTCCACAATCCGGCGCTTCAGATATCCTTTACACAGTTCATTTTAGATGAACACGGCAGATATTCCGCAACGCCGAACGGCATAGCGCTGCTGATGCTGCACCGGATGTCGGGCGACCGCGTTTGGAGCAAGGTATGCGACTGCGCCGCCCCGGATGCAAAATACCGCGCGCAGGCGGTGCGCGGCGGCGATCGGCTGTGGGTCGTCTGCTCCAATCCTTCGGAGCAAAATGAAGTGTTTGAAATTGAGGTTTTGCAGCTTCCCGCGGGGAAATACCGGATTCGAGAATACCTCTGCGATTCGGAAAAAAACAACTGCGTCACCGGAACGGGAAGCGGCGTGCCGGATATCACGTGCGCCTACGAGCGGCAGTCGAAGGGAGCGCTTACGCTGTCCGCCAAAGCGGGGGCCAACGCCTTTGCCCTTTTTGAAATAGAACGGAAATAAAGAAAATGGAACAGAAAAAAATTGCTTTAATCACCGGCGCCTGTATCAATACCGGCACGGCGATTGTGGAAAAATTCGCCCGCGAAGGGTGTGACGTTGTCTTTACCGGCAGAAGCGAGACGCGGGTGCGGGAAGCGGAGCGGCGCTATCGGGCTCAGTTTCCCGAGGTCACAGTCTCCGGGTACGCCATTAACTCGCTGATTGACGAAAAAACCGTGGATGAGCAGGCGGTGGACGCGCTGTTCGCGGCGCTGGATGCAAAAGGGCTTTTCGCCCAAACGCTTGTATTAAACGCGGCCGATCAGGGGCTTGGCATGACAGCTCTGGAAAGCCCGCTCACCGATTTTATGCGTGTCATCAACACCAATATGACCTGGAATTTCTGCCTTGCCGTCCACGCCGCAAAACGCATGATTCCAAACGGCGGCGGAAGTATCATCTTTGTCAATTCCAACACTGCCTACCGCGCCATTCCAAATCGGGTCGCCTATTCCGCCTCTAAAAGCGGACAGTTGGGAATGATGCGGGCGCTGGCGCTGGATCTCGGAAAATATAATATCCGCGTGAACGCCGTGCTTCCCGGTATGATAAAAACCGATCGCTGGGAAAAGAACCCGGAATTTTACGACAAAGTCCCCTCCCGCTTCACACCGTTGGGCGACGTTGCCGTAGGAGAAGATATAGCCGACGCGATATGGTATTTTGCCGCCTCGGCCAGGAATACCACCGGAGCGGAGCTGGTAGTGGACGGCGGAAACACCGTTCAGCTCTACCCTATCGTAAAATAACGCGAGGTAAAACCGGTACGTCTTACAGAAATGCGGTCGTAATTGCCGTGTATATATGCAAATTAAAGCAGTCGCGGCTGTCAGCGGCAGGATAAAAACAGGTGGAAAAGAGTGGCGGAGGAGATACTAAAGGACTGCTGTAGGGACAGGACAAGGCGTCAGATGCTGATGGATCTGCGCGGCAAGATTTTAGGCAGAGACCGTGTGCTTGTCGGCAGCGAAACGGGAAAGATGCGCAGTCCCATCAAAATTGACGAGGCGCTTTACGTGGAGACTCACTACGACACGGAAACGCTGCTGCGCATTTTAACAACGCGGATACTGGACAGGGTCGGTTATGATTATAGTGAAGTTAAAATCGCGGTTCAGACAAGGGCTTGGTAGAAAGCCTGAATTACAAAACGCCCCGCAAAGCCGACGTTTGGCGGGGCATTTACACGAAAAAACCGACTTTGTTTTCAAACAAAGTCGGTTTTATTTAGATTTATTTTACCGCTGCGGGATTCAGTTTACGCTGTTTTGATGATACTCCGCATATGTATCCTGAACTGCCGTCTCAAAATCGCTGTCGTTCATACAGTAGTTTGTAAGATAGTTACAGTAGCGACCGAAATTCTTAGCTTCGCTGCTGTCCATAGCGATATTGCCGGAATCAACCATATCCTCAAACTCGACAAGCATAAGCTTTGCAACATCGCAATACTCGACTGCCGCAAGCTTTTCCGCCGCGGGGATATACTCTATATCGCTCGAAAGACCGTACAGCGTATCAAGATTTTTGACAAGCTGGACATATTCTTTCTTGGCGCTCTCTTTAAGAGCGTTTGCCATATACAGATGCAGGTTTTTACCGTTTTCGTTATAGAACACAGAGCTGAGCTCAAGATATGCGTTAAAGTAGCCGGAATAGTTGATATAATAATCATCCGAATACTTGGTGCAGACAAGGAACGCTATAAACGACGCCGTTCCGTCATCTGTATATCCGCGCTGCATCGCCATAGTCTTTGCAATCTGCATGGGTACTACGACCTCGGGATATTCGCCGTTGATGCACAGCTCGCCGGTAAACGGAGAGTAGACGCTCGAAATCCTGAGCTTGGAATAAAGGCTCGAGAACAACAGCTCCTTGGCTTTAAGCGATTTACCCTTGAGAGTGGGAATATCCTGCGCGGCGGCGTCAAACGCCTCCGACACCTTTTTGGAAATGGCATCGGTCGAGCGACCCTTGCCGGCATACTGGGACGAACCGTATTTATTGAAGAATATCGACTCTCTCTGCCGTTATACAGCGAATTGTTAACCCCGTCTATAAGATACA
>CANQVN010000084.1 GCA_947627315.1 uncultured Clostridia bacterium
CCGTGATGATATTTGCAAGCCCGAGCTTTATGCCGGGTACGGGAAAGGGGCTTGGGATTTGCAGCTCCACCACAAACAGAATAAGCGAAAGCGCCGTTAAAAGCGAAAGGCGGGTAAGCTTTTTTATGTTCATACGTTCACCCCGCGACAGCGTCCGCCCCGCCGCCCTGCGACAGGGAAATCATCAGCCTGTGCGGCAGGCAGACTATCGGAATGTCGCTGAGCCAGCCCGTTTTGACGCACAGCTTATCGGGGCAGTCCGCGTCTGAAACGCAAATTCTGCCGTTTTTTATTTCAACTGTGTTTTTGCCGCCGTCATACTCTATATCAAAGGTTCTGTCCTTTTCTTTTGACAAATCAAGGCTGTAAAGCAGCTTGCCGTCGCTTGTTATATCGACGCGCGCCGCCTTTTTGGGGCGCAGAACGGATACGGCGCACCACAGCGCGCTTATTATAAGCAGCGCGGCGCATATTATAACAAAAAGTCTGTTTTTCACAAAGCTCTCCCCTTTTACCTGAATGATACCATTTTATACCCCGTCTGTCAACTCGCAGGCTTTTGAGAGTTTAATATTTATATGTTGAAATCGACAGGATATTGTATTATAATATACATTAACTTACATCGGAGGTTTGCGGAGTGAAAACTAAAATCGCCCAACAGCTTAAAAGCAGATTGTTTTACATACGTCTGCTTTCCGCCGCTGTGCTGATAATGTCGTTTATACCAAGGTGCAGTCCCATCACCGCCTACGGCGGCGAGAGCAGCGGGAGTCTTGTTATGTCTCTCGGAAGACTGGGAGCGGTGATTAACTATTTTTCGACGGAAATACCGAGCTTCAAGGCGTATTCCAGCACGCTGTTTATACTGGTGATACTGATTTACGTCGCTTTGATAGGACTGCTTTTCGGTCTTCTGCTCACATTCTCGCACGATAAGGATTACAGAAAGCACGGCAGAGACGCGATATTTTATTCGTCGGTGGTGCTGACGCTGGTATTTATGGTTCTCTGCGTGCTGTATTTCAACATAAATATCAAGATGTATCAATGGGGCAGCGTCGCCGTCTACCGAAAGCTGCTGATTATCTTCAAAATCCCGGTGTTCCTTTTGGTATACACCGTGCTTTGCGCCGCAATCGCGATACTTAACATACTGGAAAACGGGTTTCGGGTTTCCGACCTTAAATATAAGATAGAGTCGGAGCTGGGTCACCGCTTCAAGGGCGGCATCCACGTGCCTTACAACAAGGTCACCCGCAAAATGGCGATTGAGACGCTGCCGCCTTCAAAAACGATGGTTTTTCCGCTGTCGCAGCACATCGGCGCGGCGTGCGAAAGCCTTGTAAAAGCGGGAGATACCGTGACTGTCGGTCAGAAAATAGCGGATACCGACGCGTTTGTCTCCGCGCCCGTTCACTCGTCTGTTTCAGGCAAGGTGCTTAAAGTGTGCGATATGCCGCACCCGACGCTTAACATGGCGCCGGCGATTGTGATAGAAAACGATTTTGAGGATACCCCCAGCGATACGCTCACCCCGCATGAGGACTATTCGGATCTTTCAAACGAGGAGCTTATCTCCATAATCCGCGAGGCGGGAATAACGGGTATGGGCGGCGCGTCCTTCCCGACGCACGTCAAGATACAGTCCGCGCTCAAGGACAACGTTGATATGCTGATAATCAACGCCGCGGAGTGCGAGCCGTATCTTTCAAACGACAACAGGCTGATGCTGGAAAACTGCGACGAGCTTATCGGCGGCATAAATATTTTAAGAAGGATTTTCGGATTAAAGCACGCCTATATCGGCATAGAGGCAAACAAGCCCCGCGCGATAAAGACTTTGGGGCGCGCCGTTCACAAGACGGGCATTCGCGTGGTGGTACTGCGTGCAAAATACCCGCAGGGCGGCGAAAAGCAGCTTATAAAGGCGGTGTGCGGCAGGGTCGTGCCGTCCGGAAAGCTGCCGTCCAGCGTCGGCTGCTGTATTTTCAACGTCGATACGGCAAGCGCGGTATATCGCGCCGTAGTAAAGGGTCTGCCCGTAATGCGGCGCATTGTCACCGTCGCGGGGGACGGGGTCAGCCGCCCCGCCAATCTCAACGTGCGGCTCGGCACGCCTTTTGCAGATGTTTTGCAGGCGTGCGGACTTAAAGATGAAACAAAGAAAATCGTAATGGGCGGACCGATGATGGGCGCGTGCCAATACTCGCTTTACGCGCCTGTCGTAAAGGGTACGTCGGGGCTTCTGTGCTTTACCGAAAGCGAGGAGGAAAGCACGGAGGGAAGCTGTATCCGCTGCGGCGGCTGCGTCTCCGCATGCCCTATGAACCTCACTCCCAACTACATAGGCATGTACGCAAAGATGAGGGACTTTGACAAGTGCGAAAAGCTCAACGCCGCGGACTGCATAGAGTGCGGCTGCTGCTCTTTTACCTGCCCTGCGAAAATCCCGCTCGTTCAGTATATGCGGCTTGCAAAGCAGAACGTAATTGAAAACAGAAAAAGGCAGGTGTTGAAAAAGTGAGCGATTTATACTACGTCACCTCGTCGCCGCATATAAAAAGCGACAAAACGGTGCGCTCCGTCATGCGGGACGTGATTATCGCGCTTACCCCCGCCGCTATCGGCGCGGCTCTGTTTTTCTCGCTGAGGGCGATAGTGATTATCGCCGTCAGCATCGCCTCATGCGTGCTGTTTGAGTTTTTATACAACCTCATAATGAAAAAAAAGCAGACGATAGGCGACCTGTCCGCCGTTGTTACCGGTCTTCTGCTCGGCTTTAATATGCCGGTCGCGGTGCCGATTTACCTGCCGGTTATCGGCGCGGCTTTTGCCATTATCGTCGGTAAAATGCTGTACGGGGGTCTGGGCAAAAACATTGCAAACCCCGCGCTGTGCGGCAGGATATTCCTGTTTTTGTCATTTTCCTCTTATATGACTACCTGGGTTTCTCCCATGTCGTCGGCAAACGGCGCGGCGCTGCCGCTGTTTGCAAACGTGAGCCGCTCCGCCGTCGATGCGGTATCGACCGCAACTCCCCTATCCTATCTCAAAAGCGGCAACGCTGCCATACTGAGAGACGTTCCGATAAGCTCGGCGTTTTTGGGTACCGTCGGCGGCTGTTTGGGCGAGACGTCCGCCATCCTTTTGATTTTGGGCGGACTGTATCTCATTTACAGGCGGGTCATCACCTGGCACATTCCGATAAGCTATCTCGGTACCGTCGCGCTGATAACGCTCATTTTCCCCCGCTTTTCGGGTATGACCGCGTTTCAGTTTATGTGGTACAACCTTTTCAGCGGCGGACTGATGCTCGGCGCGATATTTATGGCAACCGACTATGCGACAAGCCCGGTGACGCCGAGAGGCAGGATAATTTACGGCGTGGGCTGCGGACTGCTGACAGTCTTTATCCGCTATTTCGGCGGCTATCCGGAGGGTACGTCCTTTGCAATCCTTCTGATGAATTTCCTGTCCTGGTTTATTGACAGTCACACTACACCCAAAAAGTTCGGAGGCGAGAGCAGATATGGCAAGCTTATCAAAAAAGCCAAAGAGTGATATTTTAAGACTGTCGGTGACGCTCTGCCTTATCGCGGGGATAACGGCGCTCCTTGTCGCCGCGGTAAACGCCGTGACCGCGCCCGAAATTGCGCGTAGAGGCGAGCTTAAAACCGCTCAGTCGCTAAAGGCGGTAATGCCGGAGGCGGACAGCTTTGAGGACTGCGGATATTCGGGGGGAGATATAACCTCGGCGGACGGAAAGCAGGTGCCGATAGACGGCGTATGGCTTGCAAAAAGCGGAAATGAGACGGTAGGCTGCTGTGTCAAGGTAAGCCCTAAAGGATACGGCGGCGCTATAGAAATTATCGTCGGCGTGACCGGCGACGGCAAGGTTGCCGCAACGCAGATAGTGTCGATGTCCGAAACGTCCGGCATCGGCACCAAAATACAAAACCCCGAGTTTTACGGGCAGTTTGTAGGAAAGAGCGCGGGCATTGCCGGCATCAAAGGCGGCACGCCCTTAAAAAACGAGGTGCAGACGATAAGCGGCGCGACAAAGTCGTCCTCCGCGTTTTTGCGCGGGGTCAACGCCGCGCTTACCGTTGCCGAGAGTATAAACGGAGGTGAGCAAAAGTGAAAGAGCGGGTAAGCTTTCTTGCCTTTCTCAAAAACGGCGTTATAGACAACAACCCGACATTCGTGCAGCTTTTGGGTATGTGTCCGACGCTTGCGACCTCCACTTCGCTTCTCAACGCGCTGGGTATGGGCGCGGCGGCGACGTTTGTTCTCATCTGCTCCAACCTTGTGATATCGCTTTTGAGAAAGATAATCCCGCAAAAGGTGAGAATTGCGGCGTACATAGTTATAATCGCGGGCTTTGTCACGATGATAGACCTGCTGATGCAGGCGTTTGTCCCCGCACTTTCCAATTCGCTGGGACTGTTTATACCGCTTATAGTCGTAAACTGTATTATCCTTGCCCGCGCGGAAAGCTACGCTTCCAAAAACAAGCCGCTCCCCTCCGCACTCGACGGGCTTACAATGGGCATCGGCTTTACGCTTGCTTTAAGCTGCGTTGCGACGGTGCGCGAGATTTTAGGCAGCGGAACGATACTGGGCTTTGAGCTGTTCGGAGGCGTCGCGCCGCTGACGCTGTTCGCACTTCCCGCGGGCGGGTTTTTGGTGCTGGGCTTTTTCATAGCTCTCGTACAGTTTCTCAAAGACAGAAAGGGCGGTGAAAAGTGATGGAAATATCGCTTGGAGCAATATTTGTTTTTGCAATTAACGCGATACTCGTTGAAAATCTCTGCCTTGTCCGCTTTTTAGGCATCTGTCCGTTTTTGGGCGTGTCCAAAAAAACGGACACCGCCATCGGCATGGGGCTTGCCGTCACCTTTATAATGACGCTGTCGTCATTTATAACATGGCTTGTTCACAGGTTTATCCTTGTTCCCGCGCATCTTGAATATCTGCGCACGATAGCGTTTATTCTCGTTATAGCGGCGCTTGTCCAGTTTGTCGAAACGGCTCTCAAAAAGCTGGTACCCGCGCTGTACAGCGCGCTTGGCATCTACCTGCCGCTAATCACGACCAACTGCGCGGTGCTGGGCATAGCGATAACCAACATTACTGAAAACTACGGACTGCTCTACTCGGTACTCAACGGGCTTTTCTGTGCGCTGGGGTTTACGCTGGCGATTTGGATATTCTCCTGCGCGAGAGAACGCATCGAGCACAGCGACATACCGAAAGCGTTTCAGGGCTTCCCCATCGCGCTTGTGACGGCGGCGCTGCTGTCCTTTGCGTTTATGGGCTTTTCCGGAATGGAGTTTTAGGAGGATAATATGGTAGGTTCAATTGCCATCGCGGCGGGCTGTCTTGCCGCCATGGGTCTTGTTCTCGGCGCGGCGCTCGGGTTTGCCTCAAAGGCGTTTTACGTTAAAGAGGACGCGCGCAAGGCGCAGATTTTAGAGCTTCTGCCCGGCGCAAACTGCGGCGGCTGCGGCTTTGCAGGCTGTGCAAGCTACGCCGAGGCGATAATAAACGACGGCGAGACGATAAACCGCTGCCCCGGCTGCAAGCAGGACGCGCTTGATAAAATAGCAAAAATCGTCGGCGCGGGCGCGGAAGCAGGTAAAATCGAGCGCAAGGTCGCACACGTCCGGTGCAGCGGCGGCAATTTGTTTGCAAATAAGAAATACGAGTATTACGGGATACAGGACTGCGCCGCGGCGGCAAGGCTGATGGACGGATTTTTGCAGTGCAAATACGGCTGTCTCGGCTTCGGCTCATGCGCTGCGGTTTGTCCGCACGGAGCGATATTTATAAACGACGGCGTTGCAAAGGTGGAAAAGGGGCTGTGCGTCGGCTGCGGCAAGTGCGTCGAGGTCTGCCCGAAGCAGGTCATAGACATCATCCCGGAAAACGCCATGGTGTACGTTCAGTGTTCCAACCATGACAAGGGCGCGCTGACAAAGCAAAATTGCCAGTCGGGCTGTCTCGGATGCAGGATATGCGAAAAAACATGCGAGACGGGAGCAATTCACGTGGACGGAAACGTCGCCGTGATTGATTTTTCGCTCTGCACCGGCTGCGGCAAATGCCGAGAAAAATGCCCCAAAAAGATAATCCGGCTGACAGAATAAAAGCCGCAAGGGGGAGAGACTTTTCAAGAAAGTCTCTCCCCCTTTTTATTTTGAGATATGCCGGCGCTGCCGCGCTTTTTGACGCCTTACATACAATAATATATTTTTTCTTTCTCCCGTTTTTATTAATTTTGTGCAAAATTATTAAAAATGCGAAATATTTTCGGCTTATTCGTTGACAAGTTGCACCTGCGTTTGTATAATTAAAGTAAAAGAGGAGGTGTATTCCAATGATTTATTAAATTTTTAGAGAGTAAGCCATAAAAAATCAGTAAGGAGGTAAAGTTCATATCTAAAAAGGCAATAACAAGAGTCGTTAGTATATTACTTGTGTTAACAATTTCTTTCGGAATGTACACATTTACATTTACATTTACAGCCAATGCAACTGTATATAGTGATACTTCCGGCAAATGGATGGAAACGGCTGTTGATAAAATGACCGAATTAGGAATAATGACAAGTTATAATGCAAGTTATTTTTATCCAAATAATTATTTCCCACGATATGAAGTTGCGCGGTCATTGTGTATGATGCTTAGACAATACAATCAGACTACAACGTGTTTTGCGGAAAACGCCCGCCGCGGCTGCTGTGTTGCTCGGGCTTACCATACGACAGTATGCTCTCACCCTCGCGCCTTGCATCCATCGACGGGCGATTTCCCGCAAAA
>CANQVN010000085.1 GCA_947627315.1 uncultured Clostridia bacterium
GTTATGTCCACAAGCAGTATATCCGTGTCGTTTTTGTCGATTACAGCCACAGCCTCGCTCTGCCCCGCCGCCGTCTCTACGCAAAACCCCTCGCAGCGCAGAAATTCGCCCAGACTGTCCGCTATAAGCGCGTCGTCCTCCACCAAAAGCACTCTGTTCATCATATCGCTCCCGATTTTAATTAAATCTATTTTACCATGCGGCGCGACCTTTTTCAATTAAGTGACGGATTAGTAATAAAAAATCCCCGCGGCATATGCCGCGGGAAGCAGGTCATTTATCGTTTTTAAGGTATTTTTCAACCCCTCGCGCCTGGAACGAAAAGAAGGCAAACGCCGCGGCAAACAACGCGGTGAGTATAAAAAGCGGAAAAAGCGCGAGCCTTATTCCGAGCAGCGTGAATATTGCCGCGCCGGCAAGCATCACAAGCGAGTTTGTGGTAAGGGAGCTTTTGTACTTGTAAAAAGCAAGCTTTTTTTCGCTTACGGTGTTAAAAAGCCGTGGCGCGCCGGCTAAAGCGGGCTTTTTGAAAAGGGACATTTCGCCGTTGGCGTATACCAAAGACGCGCCGGCATCTCTTCCTTTAAGCTCAAACAGCGTGCGCCTGCCCCGCCGCAGCGGGGCGTAGGCGTAGGCTACCTCCCTGTCAGTTTTTTCAAAATCGTAACGGAAAGGTAGGACGCGCATAAGCTCGTACCCCTCGGCGTTCATCTTTTCCAGCCATATTTTCTCGTTTGCAAATGATAAAAAGAATTTTTTAACAACCATTTGTCGCAAGCTCCTTTTGCGGCGCGGCGGGTGTTTTACACTCCGCTGTATGCGTTAAACCCGCCGTCGACCGGAATGACGGTACCCGTTACAAAGCCGCTTGCATCGTCGCAGGCGAGCCAGAGCAGCGTACCCAGCAAATCCTCCGCCTCGCCGAACCGCTTTTGCGGCGTGGCGCGCAGAATTTTCTCGGTGCGCGGGGTGGGCGTTCCGTCGTCGTTAAACAGCAGCGCGCGGTTTTGGTTTGTCACGAAAAACCCGGGCGCTATCGCGTTGACCCTGATGTTGCAGGGCGCAAAATGCACGGCAAGCCACTGGGTGAAGTTGGATATGCCCGCCTTTGCCGCGCTGTACGCCGGTATCTTGGTCAGCGGGCGAAACGCGTTCATCGACGAGATGTTGATGATATTGCCGCCCGTCTCCACCATATCCGCCGCAAAAACCTGCGTTACGATAAACGCGGAGGTGATATTGAGGTCAAAGACGAACTTGAGCGCCTCCTCCTCCAAATCGAAAAAGGACTTTATCTGCCCCATCTGCCGCTCCATAACCTCGTTGTCGCAGGTGGCGCGCGGGTTGTTGCCGCCCGCGCCGTTTATCAGCATATTGACCTTGCCGAGCTTTTTGCAGATTTCATCGTGCGCTGCGGCAACGCTCGATTTATCAAGGCAGTTTGTCTTTATCGCAAGCGCGTTTTTACCTATTTCAGCCGCCACCGCCTGCGCCGCCGCCTCGTTTATGTCCAGCAGCGCGACCTTGGCGCCGCACGCCGCAAGCGCCTTGGCAAAGCCGCTCATCAGCACGCCGCCCGCGCCCGTTATCGCTATAATCTTGTCCGAAAGGTCGATTTCATAAGGTAATTTCATCTTTTAGGCTCCTTTTCTATCGCTTCAAATAGTCCGTTTAAGTAACACGCGCCCAGCGCGCGGTCGTACAGTCCGTAGCCCGGCTTTCCGTCCTCGCCCCAGATGTTTCTGCCGTGGTCGGGACGGACGTATCCGTCAAACCCGCCCTCGACAAGCGCGCGCACAATGCCGTAGATGTCAAGGCTGCCGGTATCTGTCATATGCCCGCATTCGCAGAAATCAAGCTCGCCCTCAAACCTTATCTGCCGCAGGTGGGCAAAGTAGGTGCGCGGCGCAAGAGCCTTTGCCAGCGCGACCATATCGTTTTGCCGCCCCGCGCCGAGCGAGCCTGTGCAGAGGGTGATGCCGTTGCATTTGCTCGGCACCGCCTCAAACAGCTTTCTGTAGCTGTCCATACCCGTTATTATACGGGGCAGACCGAACATATCCCAGGGCGGATCGTCCGGATGTATCGCCATTTTGATGCCGGAATGCTCGCAGGCGGGCATTATCCCGTTCAAGAAGTAAACAAGGTTGTCAAAAAGCTGCTCGTGGCTCATACCGCCATACGCATCAAGCAGCGAGCTTAACTGCTCGGAGGTGTAGCTCTCGTCCCAGCCGGGCAGGTGCAGGTTGTGCGGGTCAAGCCGCATCAGCTCCTCGTGGCGGTATGAAAGCGAATTCGACCCGTCGGGAGCCTTGGTGTGCAGGTCGGTGCGCAGCCAGTCGAACACCGGCATAAAGTTGTAGCAGACGCACTTTACCCCAGCCTTACCGAGGTTTTCTATCGTCTCGGCGTAGTTTTTGATATATTTGTCGCGGGAGGGAAGACCGAGCTTTATGTCCTCGTGAACGGGTACGCTCTCGATAACCTCCATCTCCAGTCCCGCCTTGTCGCACAGCCCCTTGAGCCGCGCTATCTTTTCGGGCTGCCAAACCTCGCCCACGGGTACGTCGTACACGGCGGTGACAACCCCCGTCATACCCGGAATCTGCTTTATGTAGGAAAGCGGGATACTGTCCCCCTCGCCGTACCAGCGAAATGTCATTTTCATAATTTTTATCCTTTCTCGACGGGGATTTTTCTCCCGTCGGACAAGTACATTGCAAAAATCAGCCGCAAAACGCGCCCCGCCTCGGCGGCGTCTATCGGAAAAGGCTGACCCGCGCCGATTTTTTGATAAAAATCGGCTATCAGCGCGCTGTGGCGCGCGCCCCACTCCTTTTTGCCGACGCCGGCGCCGGTATCGACGCTCTGCATCTGACCGCACGGACCGCACAGCCTGTGCGAGTCGGCATAGTAAAGCTTTCCGTCCTGCGTCACAATTTGAATCTGCGCCGGAAAATCCGCGCTGCCGGAGGTCGTCGCGTAAAACTGGAACGACCTGCCGTTTTCCGTTTCAAACAGCGCCGCCGCGGTGTCCTCCACCTCGATAACGCCGGACAGCCTGTCGTTTGAAAGGTGGGCTGTGACGTAATCGGGCATACCGCATATCCATTGCAGCAAATCGAGCGTGTGCAGAGCCTGATTTATCATAACGCCGCCGCCCTCGGTCGCTTTTTTGCCGCGCCATTCGCCGGAGCGGTAGTAGCTCTTATCCCGCTTCCAGTTGACAATGCCCATACCTCCCCGCACGCCGGCAGACGCCAGCTCTCTGAGCTTTATCATATTCGGCTCGTAGCGGTTTTGGTGGCATACGCCAAGCGCGGCTCGGCTTTCTTTTTGCAGGGAAATCAGCATATCAAGCTCGGCGGCGCTTATGCAGAGCGGCTTTTCGCAAAGCACGTTTATATCCCGCCGCAGCGCCTGCGCACACATCGGCGCGTGCAGGTAGTGGGGCGTGCAGATATGAACTGCATAGGGGCGCGCCTTTTGCAAAAGCTCGTTATAATCGGTATAAATTTCAGCGTCAAGCTCAAATTTATCGGACAGCGCCCGTGCCCGTTCCGGCAAAATGTCGCACAATGCGGAAATTTCAAGCCCCGCGGCTTTGAGCGCCAGAACGTGCGTCGCGCTTATCGCGCCGCAGCCGACAACGGCGATTTTACGGGTGTCCATTTCTCCCCCGCTTACGCGCCGTAAGTCCCGTCGGTGCTGAGGGTGCGTCCGCCGCCGCTCTTGCGCCTGCCGGTCTCCACGCGCTTGTTGAGCTCTGAGAGATAAAGCTCGTCGTCTATCGGCAGCGACACGGTATCGTCAAGCCAGGTGGAAAGCAGCATCGAGTCCATAATCTCAACGCCGCGGATGCCCTCTACGCCGTCTACAAACAGCGGCTCCTGCCCCAAAATCGCGTTTGCGAAGTTGTTGATAATGCCGTTGTGCTGCGGGTTTTCCCCGTCCGTCTCAACGGTTATCGTCTCTTTTTCCGGCTCGCCGAAGCCGCCCGTATAGGTCGCGTTGAACTCGCGCTCCGGCGTTTTAAGGCGGATAAAGGTCAGCTCCTTGTTGTTCTCGCATACGAGCTTGCCCTTGTCGCCCAGTATCTCAAAGCGGTTGGTGCCGGGAGTGTCGCCGGTCGAGGTGATAAACACGCCCGTCGCGCCGTTGTCGTATTCGAGATAGGCGGTAACGTCGTCCTCAACCTCGATATCGTGCCACTTGCCGAAGTGGCAGAAGGAGCGCACCCGCGCCGGCATCATACCGGTGACCCACTGGAGCAGGTCGAGCTGGTGGGGACACTGGTTGAACAGCACGCCGCCGCCCTCGCCGCGCCATGTGGCGCGCCAGTCGCCAGAGTCGTAGTAGCTCTGCGAGCGGTACCAGGTGGTGATGAGCCAGTTTATCCGCTTTATCTCACCCAGCTCGCCGTTTTGCACCATCTCCCGCATTTTTCTGAAAACGCAGTTTGTCCGCTGGTTGAACATCATGGTAAACAGCTTGTCGGACTTCTCCGCAACGGCGTTCATCTCTTTTACCTGCTTTGTATAAACGCCCGCCGGCTTTTCGCAGATGACGTGAAGCCCCGCGTTTAACGCGTCGATGGTTATGGGCGGGTGGAAGTAGTGGGGTACGGCGACTATAACCGCGTCGACGCAGCCGCTTTTGAACATCTCCTTATAATCCTCAAAGGTTTTGATATCGCCCGCGCCCTCAAGCGAGGTTATCGCGTCCATCCTGTCCGGCTTTATATCGCATATCGCGGTAAGCACGCCGTTTTCAATCTTGCCCTCGATAAAGCTTTTGGCGTGGGTCGAGCCCATATTGCCGACGCCTATTATGCCAAATCTCACTTTGTCCATATTTTATCCTCTCTTTCGGTAAATCCAAGCTCTGAAAGCATATTTTTCACCGCGCCGACAGCGCAGTCAAACGCCTTGTCGGAGCTGTCAAACGTAAGCTCCGTTTTTAAGTTATGCTTGTCGATGCTCTTGTACTGGCTGAAAATGTGCAGGTGCGGCTCTATTGTTAAAATCACCGTCCTGTCGGTGGTCTCATCCACCTTTTTCAAAACCTCGCGGTAACAGCCGTCGCCCATGCCGGCGGGGGTCATCGCCTTTTCGTCCCGCCGCGCGTCCTTGATATGCAGGTATTCGAGCTTCGGCAGCGTCACCTCAAAGCCCTCGAGCGGGTCGCAGTCGTTCATAACGTAGTTTGCCGCGTCGAATATACCGCGCAGCGGCGCAACCGAGCTTAACAGGTCGCGCACCTCGGCGGGGTTCTGCCCGTATATTTCAGACTCGTTTTCGTGGCAGAGCGTTACCCCCTCCTTTTCCGCCATCTCGCAGAGAACGCTCATGCGGCGTATAACCTCGTCGCGGTGCTTTGCAAGGCTTTGCTGCGGGGTGAAAAAGCTGAAAACCCGCATCCTTTCGGCATTGAGTATTTTGCACGCTCTCAGCGCTTTTTTGAAGGTGTCAAGATAAGGCTCGAAATCGTCCTCTATCTTGTACTTGCCGATGGGCGAGCCGAGCGCGGACAGGGTTATCCCCTCGCTTTCAAGCGCGGTATGTATCTTTTGCAGCTCATCCTCGGACTTGTCGATAATGCCGCCGTTTACGCTGCGCGGCTCGATTAGGCGCAGCCCGTTTCTTTTAAGCGCCGCAATCTGCCCCGAAAGCTCGTCCGACGCCTCGTCGGCAAAAGCCGACAGCAGAAATTTTGCCATATTTCCTCCTTAACTCAGCCGATTATCGGATTAAGATGCTCGAAGCTGAACTTCATCGCCTCAAACGGGTCGTCAAGCTCGGCGGCGTTGTCCTGCTCCACCAGCACGTTTTCAACCCCAAGCTCGCGGCAGACCTGAGCCAGAGCCGCAAAGTCGAGCGTGCCCGCGCCGCAGGCGCATATCTCGCGGTCTTTGTTCATGTCCTTGAAATGCACGTTTGTAAGCCGCGCCGAGCCTACCTTTTTGAAATACTCCGGAGCGCTGCCGCCCGCAAATTCAATCCAGTAGCTGTCGGCGATAAACTGCCAGTTTTCACACTTTTCAAGCATAAGGTCATAGTAGCACTCATTGCCGCCGTCAATTTTTTCAAACTCAAAGGCGTGGTTGTGATAGGCAAATTTAAGCCCCGCGTCGAGAATTTTGCCGACCGGCTTTTCCATCTTTTCAAAAAACGCGTTAAGCCCCTCGACGCTGTGGCGCAGGTCCTTTGGCATCGAGCCGAGTCCTATCACGGGGCAGCCGAAAACCTTATGCTCCGCTATCACGTCGTCAATCTCCTCTGTAAGCCTGTCAAAGGAAACGTGGGTGCAGACTATCGGCAGATTAAACTCCTCCGAAAGGCTTTTAAGCAGCGCGGCGTCCTTTGTCGGCGCGCCGGAAAACTGAACCGTTTTATAGCCGATTTCCTTTATCCTTTCAAAGGTCCTGCGCGTGTCCTCCGCCGTTTGAATGTTCTTTCTGACAGAGTAGAGCTGTGCTCCGAGTTTCATCTTTTTTCCTCCATTCGGTTTTATTGACAACATTATATATTCATTTGTCTTAAAATAAAAGCATCTGTTTTGACTTTTATATTGCAAATATTGCCCTCTTATGGTATCATTTTAATGAAAGGGATTATGAAATGAACATATGCGATATCCGTTTTTCAAACGCGCACCTCAGCCATTCCTACTCGCAAACGCCCGACGCGTCGCATTTTGAGCGTCACTGTCACGG
>CANQVN010000086.1 GCA_947627315.1 uncultured Clostridia bacterium
TTACGTCCCATTTGACGCGCGGATTTTAGAGTCAAACCTGCTTGAAACGGACGAGAGCACGGTTTGCGGGAAGAAAAACGTCCCCAAGCGCGCCGGGGTAATAACAGAGGACAATGTCGATGTATCAAAACAGTATAATATGCTGTTTTGTTCAAGTTATATCGTGTCCGGTACCGCAAAGGCGGTCGTGACCGATATCTCGGACAGGGTGTATATACGCCGCTCGGGCAAAAAACACGCCGATACCCACCGTACCGCCGCAAAGCTTACGGATTTTTCAAGACTGTTTATGCTTTTACTTGCGGCGATCGCCGCCGTTTTCACGCTTGCTTGCTGTATATTTACCGGCGATATCGTATCCGCTCTTGTAAGTATTATGCTTATCTTTTCCGCATATACGTCGGACGCCGTCGCGCGTTTCATAAGGCTTTCGACTGAGTTGTTTTACATCCGATGCGAAAGAGCGGGGATTTATTTACGCTCGCTGTCTGTCACGGATGCGTTAAACGATGCCGAGATTATGCTTGTGCGCCATAACGAGATTTACGGCGTCAATGCCGACATTTCGGGCTTTGTTACCGAAAAGGGCGAGTTTAAGCACACGTCGGAGATTGGGAAGGATAATTTCAGCGTTTTTCTGTACGCCATGTTTTCGGGCGGCGACGTCCCGAAAGGGTCGCCGTACTATTCGTTCAGGAAAAAGACGGCAAGACTGCTTAAAAGCATTGGCATAGATTTTTCGGACGTTCGCTCCATGAGTCCCGTGATTTCAAGCGGCGTCGGCGCATACGGCACGAACGCGTGCGGAATAGTCCAAAACGGGAGTAATGTCGTAATAGTGAGCGGCAGTGTTGCTCACGTTTTGAAAATGTGCTCGGGCGGAAGGACGGAAAGATATCATACCGCCCTGGAGCAGCTGCGTCACATATCCTCCGAGATAATTGCCGTCGCCGTAAAACCTGAGGAGGTTATCGGCGAGGACATGTCCGTTTATACCGACGGGTTCAGACTTGTCGGCTTTATCGGGCTTAAACGGGAACCTGACAGCGGCGTTAGGCGTACTTTATCCGCGCTCGTAAAAAGCGGCGCTCACATCGCCGTTTTATATCCCGATCAGGAAGAATACGCGCGCCTTGCGGGCTTTCCCGAAAAGACGCGCTATGGTATGTATGCCGACGTTGTATCGGGCGCGGCGGACATTACCGAAAGCGACGTGCTTTGCGGCTTTGACGGTAATATGGACAGGTTGATTGAGGTTTGCCGCGGCAGACGTTTGGTATTTAAGGGATCAAAGCCGGAAAACAATATGAAAACCGTCGCCGTCGGCGAATATGACGCTTCGATGTACGATAACAAAGACAGCGATATTGTGTGTGACGGCAGCATTTTATCGGTTGCAAAAGCCGTTGCAAACGCAAAAAGCATATATGCGGAAATTATGTCGCTGCTTGAAAATATCATTGTTTTGACCGTGATTTTTTCGATAAGCTCGCTTGTGTTTGCAATTATGACGGGCAGTCCGCTTTTGCCGCCGCTCGGAGTAATCGCACTTTTGTTCATAGCGTTGCCTTTCTGCACTCTGACATCTGTTTTCGGTGGTCGGCGTAAATCGCTGCCGTCGTCTGCTGCGCTTTCAAGACAGCCGCTCCAAAAGGAACTTGTTATATTTTCTCTCTGCTCGTCTGCTGCTTTCACGCTGCTCACAGTCCTGTGCGCCTTGATGCTGCCGGCGAAAACGACGTCATACTTGTTTGTGACGGCATTTACGGCATTTTTGCCCCTTTGCGCGGCGGAAGCCGCAAAGCCGACGCGCAAAGGGGCTGTGATTATGGCGGCGGCATATATTCCCACTATCGCCGCGATTATTGCATCTGCCGTGTCAAACGGCGGGCTTGGTTTTTTGTATGGGCTTGTCGCGGCTGTTTTGGGTGCGGCGGTAAAATATGTATGCCGTATGATAAGCAGACTTGTAAAATAAAAAGTGATTTTGTTTCAGCGAGGTGGATATGTCCGACAAAAGCGAAGGATACATTTTCGGCAGAAATAACGTAATGGAAGCTATGCGTTCGGAAAGGACGATAGACAAGCTGCTTGTCGCGGAAAACGCCGCGGGCAGCATCGGCAAAATTCTTTCCGAGGCAAGAGACAGAAAAATACCGGTTATCCGCCTGCCTGCGTCGGCTCTCGCAAGTAAGTTTCCGGGGCAGAACCATCAGGGTGTCGCGGCGCAGGTCGCGGCGGCAAGCTATGCTGATATCGACGATATTTTCGAGCTTGCAAAAAGCCGCGGTGAGCCGCCGTTTATGGTTATCGCCGATGAGATAGCCGACCCGCATAACCTGGGCGCGATAATCCGTTCCGCAGAGTGCTTTGGCGCTCACGGCGTTATCATTTCCAAGCGGCGGGCTGTGGGACTTACCTCGTCGGTTGAAAAAGCGGCGGGAGGCGCGATAAGCTTTTTACCTGTGGCAAGAGTCTCAAATCTTGCCGCCGCCATAGATGAAATCAAAAAGCGCGGCGTTTGGCTTTACTGCTGTGATATGGACGGGCAGACGCCGTATTTTCAGCAGAGCTATGACGGCGCGGTCGCGCTTGTGGTGGGCAGCGAGGGCAAAGGGGTGTCGCCGCTGCTTAAAAAGAAATGCGACTTTGTTGTTAAAATCCCGATGAAGGGCAGGGTTTCATGCCTTAACGCATCGGTCGCCGCGGCGGTCGTGCTTCAGGAAATAGCAAAAAACAGATAAAAATTGGGGATTGGGATATGGAAAATCAATTTGACTGGAACGAGCTGTTTAATTCTGTCAACACAGATACCGAAAAAAACGACGAATACGAGCTTGAGTCTATTTTGAAAGATTACGGCGATGATGCGGACGCGGATTTGCCGGAAAACGAAAATATCGAGGACGCCGTTATCGAAAAGCCGGGCGACGTTATGATTTCAAGTGTGTTTGATGAAATCCGCTCAAAAAAGGATATGCCGGCATCCGACGCGCCGGAGAAAATCGCAAAGCCCGAAACCGAACCTGAACCGAAGCCTGCCGAAAAGCCGGAGGAGGTCATAAAGGAAATAAAGGACGACGATGCGCCGAAGCGCTTTTTTGACACCGAGACTTTTAATTCCATCAAGGATGAGAAAAACCGTGGTCCTATCGCCGATTTTGCAAGCGGGAAAGGCGAGGAGCAGGATAATGACACCGCCGAAACGCCCGTGTCGCCTGAGCCTGCCGAGGAGATAGACGATTATGAGCAAGAGGAGGATAAGGAGGCTGTTGTTGCAGAACTGCGGCGGCTTGTCTCGTCCGCGTCGATTAGATGTATTTTGACGTTTATCCTGATGTGTCTGTCCTGCGCGCTGTTTGCCGCGCATATAACAGGCTTCAGACTGCCCGGGGTCGATATCGGATATGATACCATGCTGTACCGCCCGCTTATGCTCGCGGTGTCGGTGATAACCGTTATTGTAAACATTGGCTCCATTTGGGACGGGATAACGCGGCTTTTTAAGCTTAAATGCTCGTCAGAGTCGTTTCTTGCGCTGATTTTTGCTTTTTCCACCGCGCTTGACATATGCTATTTTGTCCTTCACACCGACTCTGCGGACTGCATAATGTTTGATCCCATTTTTGTTATATCGGCGTTTTTCTGTATAGCATCCAAACGCCTTATAGCAAAAAATATATATAAAAATTTCTCCATTGTGTCGTCCGAATGCGAAAAAATGATAATTGACAATCGCCAAAACGACGAGCTTATAAACGACATAATAGTCGATACCGGCTGCGGCAGCGATATAGTGTACGCGGGGCGCAGCGGATTTGTGAGCGGCTTTATCGACAAAAGCTTTTCGGATTTCGACTTATGTGCCAAATACACAGGTCCGAGTATCATTTTGTTGATACTGGCGCTTGCCGCCGCTGTTGTGAATTGCATAATGCTTTCCAGCTTTACAACGTCGCTTAAGCTAATGACCGCGGCTCTGTGCGCGGTAACGCCGCTGTTTCAGGGCTTGAATTTCACATATGCGCTTTACAGCAACGGAAAGCGCGTGAGAAAATCCGGTGGTGCCATTATAGGAGCAGAAAGCTGTCTTGAGCTTCACGATGTTCAGACTGTAGTCGTCGACGACAGCGATTTATTCAGCGTATCGCTGAACGGTATACGGTTTTACGATGATTTGACGGCAGACAAGACAATTCTTTATCTCAATTCACTTTACAGCGTCGCGGGCGGACCGTTAAGACCGCTTTTTTCCAATATGCTCAATGAAGATATGACGCTGCCGCGTATCGACGATATTTATTATCACGACGGTATGGGTTATTCCTCGCTTATCGATTCAAAGGTGTTTTTGGCGGGAAACAGACAGCTTATGGAGCATTTCGGTGTCGAGATAAATGATAAAGAGTTTGAAATGATATATCGTCAAAAATCACGCAGTATTCTGTTTGCCGCATATGACGGGCGGTTGTGCGGGGTGTTTTTGCTTACATATTCACTGCTTCCGGGCGTAAAGCGTGCGTTTGACAGATGTGCCAAAGACCAGATGTTTGTCGTGATTGCCGAGCATGACGAGAATATCAATTCCGACACGCTGTTTGACAGATACGAGACAAAGGACGGCTATCTGTTCAAAATTCTCAATTTCGGCAATGCTCAGCGCTGCGTGCAAAAGCTTGTTTTGAGGGAAAAATCGCAGTCGCTTATCGCGTCGAGAACGGGGCTTAACGGCTTGATTTATGCGCTTCACGGCTGCAAATCGATAAAGTTTTCTCTCAGCGCGGGTCGTGTTATCCGTATGATATCCTCTATAATTGCGCTGCCCATCATTGTTTTCCTCGGCTTTGTTTCGGGGCTTACTCCGGAGCTTACCATGCAGATTTTGGCGTATCATCTGCTTTGGGCGATACCGTCGCTTTTTGTCTCACTATTTTCCAAATAGCACTTGAAAATGGCGCTGCGGTAATATATAATAATATTGTATTTACGGCATGAAATGAAGCCGCACTATTCGGGGCGTTAGCGGTGCCTTGTACCTGTAATCCGCTGTAGCAGGGAAGAATGCCCCGCAAGGGCGTTTTCGTTTGCGGTAAGCAGCTTTCGCAATATGTTGAGTGACAGGTTCGGCGCAATATCGGGTTGTGAAACATGTCAGGCAGGGAACTGAGCAGCATTAAGCAATTTCAGATATGTGCCGCCGAGCTGCCTGTCATGAGTATTGTGAGGCAAAGCTCGCAGGCGGAAACGTTCGACCGGGGATGTGCGGTTTCATTTCATGCCGTAAACGGAGGTGCGCTGTGTATAGGGCGTTATACAGAAAGTACAGACCGCAGACGTTTGAAGACGTTGTCGGTCAGGAGCATATAGTAAAAACACTTCAAAACCAGATAATAAACAATAAGATATCCCACGCCTATATGTTCACGGGAACTCGCGGAACGGGCAAGACAACCTGCGCCAAGATTTTTGCCCGCGCAGTAAACTGTGTGTCGCCTGAAAACGGTGACCCGTGCAACGAATGTGAAATCTGCCGTGGAATTTCAAACGGCAGTATTATGGACGTGTTTGAGATTGACGCCGCTTCCAACAACGGGGTAGACGATATTCGAGAACTGCGTGAGGACGTTATTTTTACGCCCGCGCAGGCAAAGTACAAGGTATATATCATTGACGAGGTGCATATGCTTAGTACGGCTGCCTTTAACGCGCTTTTGAAGACGCTTGAAGACCCGCCTGAACATATCATCTTTATTTTTGCAACGACAGAAATAAACAAGGTCCCGCAGACAATCCTTTCGCGTTGTCAGCGGTTTGACTTTAAGAGGATAACGGTAGAGGATATTGCAAACAGACTGAAAAAAGTCGCGGTATCCGAAAAAATAGAGCTTGATGATGATGCCGCTCTGCTTATCGCCCGCATGGCGGACGGCGCTCTGCGCGACGCGCTGTCTATTCTTGACAGGTGTATCGACGGAAATGCGGCGGTAACGCTTACCGTTGTCGAAAAAACGGTCGGCGTATGCCCGTTTGACGAGCTTGCCAAGGTCATATCGGCTTTTGCCGGTCACGACACAGCCGCGCTGCTTGAGTTTTACGCACGGTGCAGGCAGACCTCGCGCGACGCCGCGTCGCTTTTCTCGGAGATTTGCTCGGTTTTGCGCGATATGATGGTGGTTCGGCTGTCGTGCGGGACGTCAAATCTTTTGTCTTACGGCGGCGACCGGCTCGAAACTGTAACAAAGCTTAGCGAAATGCTTACGCTTGAAGAAATGACGCGCGCTGTAACCCTGCTTCAAAACGGAATATATGATATTTCACGCTACAAAGACAAGCACATTATGGCGGAGCTTACGCTGATTAAGCTTGCAAACCCGCAAATCGGTGAAAGCACGGAGGACTTGCAGGCGCGAATTTCACGGCTTGAGGTTTTGGGCGTTCCCTCCGCGCCGCGAAAGGAGGCAAAAGCCTCTTCAAAAAAACCGGAAAAGCCGAAGCCGGAGACCGCAAAGCCCGCCGCGCCCACGGCGCAGGACGGCGAGCTTAACGAAAAACTGATAAAGGCATTGTCGCTTACGGGCGGAAATGCGTTTGTACCGTTTTTAGAGGACATTGTTATACGCTTCGAAAACGGAATATTGAACATAGAATGTGCGAAAGACGAACTTGCGTATTCGATTATAAGCACACCCGAGAGCGTC
>CANQVN010000087.1 GCA_947627315.1 uncultured Clostridia bacterium
CCGCGCCCCGAAATTCGTCAATGTCCATAGTAAACTCAGCGCCGCCCGATATTGTGTTCGGATGGCTGGTTTTCAAATTGCGGATTTGGTAATTTTCAAGTAGGTTTCGGCCTTCGTAGCGGATAAGCGCACCGCTGAACAACCGAGCCTGCAGTTGTTCAATCACCCATGCAGCCGTCCGTTCTGCCTCTGTTTCCGGATTATCGCGCGATGGGTCGTCATAGTTTGTAAATTCGGTGCGTATTCTGCCACCATTACCGTTGTATGTATTGCTGAGCGCCGAAGTATATATGTTGCTATTGTCGGCGTCCGCGTCATAGTCACGAACTTCATATCCTGTGTTTGATTTATTTATTATATTAAAAGCGCAATATTGAGCGTATTCGTCGTTAATTCGGGCGGTACTGCCCGCGGGCATTATCGCCTCGAATTTAACACTCATCACATCGTTATAAACTATCACGCTGTCGTTTTCGTCAAAAGTATTAAGAAGGTCGCCGTTCGAGTTAAAAAATTGGACTTCGGCTATATTTGCTCCAAACGCGCCGCCTTCAAAAGTGATAAGTTCATTCTTGAACCTAAATATGCTCATTTCGTCAAAAGCACTGCCTTCCTTTTTAACGAGCGAGATCCATGCCCTTATATCTTCACTGTCGTTATTTGTGAAATCGGTTCTTACCCTGCCAAATTCACCATTATAACTGTTACTATACGTCGTCGCGTCCGCGTCATAGTCACGGACCTCATACCCCGTTGTAGATTTATTTATAATATTAAACGCGCAATATTGCGCGGGTTCATTCTGTATTCGTACAGTACTGCCATACGGCATTACAACTTCAAACTTCACCTGCGCGACAACGTTGTATTGTGGTTCCGCGCAGTTGACGGGTGTGCCATATTTATCAAAATATTGTATTGCCCCTGTATCCGCCCACTGGACACCGCCTTCAAACGCCAGAAGGTAGTTATTCAAATAGTTAAAATCCATCTCGTCAAATGTTTGTCCGTTTTCACGTTTGACAAGCGAAATCCACGCGGTGATCGGCTGAGGATCGCCGCCCTCGGTCACGGCGTTCGCGGTATAACTCACAATCTCGCCGCTGAGGGATAATGCGCTGGGGCTTGGCTTTATCGTGTCGGTCACATCAATGCCGACCTCAACCGAATGTGTGCTTTTCTGTACTTCGGAAGATAGCTCTTCATCTTTAACATGTATATAAATGCCGTCTATTAACGCCATTCTATCACTCCCTATGCCAAAAAGGGCAAAGCGCTTAATAAGCGCCCTGCCCTGCTTTTCTCATTTCGCTTTCGATCATCGACGTCATAGCCTCTTTAATCCACTTCTTGACTTTTCGCTCCATGTCGCGATCATCGCGTGATGCGGAGATAGTCAAGCTGAAGTTCGGGCTGTAATAATTCGTCTCGCTCCGCGAACTGGTGCTGTTGTTTACAACAGCCGCGTCCGTTTGCGGCGTGTAAGCATTGACAAGCTGATCTGTCGTTGACCTGACGCGCGGAATGTTATCTTTAAAGCTGTTTATCAGGCCCTGGACCGTGAACTGACCTATCTCGTATGTGACTTTGGACGGAGAATGTATATCGAGTGCCTTATTCATGGTCTTCGTGATATTGTTCGCAAGCGTCTGAGCATAGCTCATCAGCGAGCTCGCTTTGCTTTTCAGACCGTTCAGAAATCCTGTAATTACATTCTCACCGGTGCTTTTCAAGTTAATACTTGAAAGTGTACTCTTAATGCTGTTCGCGCCGTTTTGTACGGTAGTAACAGCCGTCTGCATACCCGAACTAATAGCCGAATTGAACGACGACATGCCGCTCTTCGCGGCTTGCGTCATTCCCGTCATAGTGTTTTTGGTGCTCGTCAGAATAGACGAACAGCCTGTCGCGACCGTCATAGTCAGCCCCGATACCGTTGTTGATACAAGGCTGACGACCGTTGCACAGCCGTTTTGTATCGTAGCCGCCATATTGGCGCTCTGAGCCGTAAGATCAATATTCAGTGCGGTCTTTATCGGTTCCATTAGCGCCGCCGCATTTGCGGCCTCGTTTAATAACACCGAGTTAAAGCCGTAAGCCCATGTGTTGCCGCTGAAATCGCCCTGCGCCGTCAAATCCATGTTCAGCGTTGCCTTGACCTGTTCTGCCGTTGTTGTAACGCTTTCTGTGGATAACCCTGTATTAAGGCCCGCAGACCAAGATGACGCGCTTGTCGTTCCTGCCTGCGTTAAATCCACATTTAGGCTTGACTGCAAATTGCCGGACGTGCTCGCGACAGCCGCACCGTCAGCACCCAAACTTTGATTAAATCCGGTATTCCATGTGCCCGCGCTCTGAACGCCGGTCGATGTCAGATCGACGTTAAGGCCGCTTGCAATCGACGACGTATCGGCGGGAACCGAGTTAATGCCCGCAGTCACCGACTGAGCGTATGACGCGCCCGTATCATGACCCGTTGCGTTCAGTTCGGCTTGACCGCCGTCTCCGCCGCCGAATATGCTTTTAATGCCGTTCCAAACGGCACCGCCGAGACTCTTAATACCTTCCCATATGGCGGCGATAACCTGCTTGCCGAGGTCTATCCAGTCGATTGATTTTATTCCGTCCCAGATAGCGGAACAGATTTCGGGAATAGCCTGTATCAAATAAACGATACCATTGATCAGCCCCTGCGCAAGCGACACCATCATCTGTATGCCCGATTGAATGATCTGCGGCAAATTTCCGAGAATGCCGGTAACGAGAGATCGGATAATCGACGGGATCGCCGACACAATAACAGGAATAGCATTCATCAAGCCTTGCAGCATTGACGGTCCAAGCTGCATAAATCCCGTTATCAGCGCGGGCGCGTTCTGCGCCAAGCCCTGCGCCAATCCTACAACCAGATTTGCGGCAGCCATAGCCAGCTGCGGCAATAGATTAACCAACGCCCCGAGCGCCGATGTGATTAAATCAACAAGCGACGTTCCAAGCGTTGGGGCAAGTGATACAAGCAAAGGTCCTATTTGTGAAATCAGACCCGTAAACAGCTGCGGCAAATTTGCGAGTGCGGTTTTTATTACAGGCGTAACGTTACCTAAGAACGATTGGATCGACTCACCGAGGCTTTGGAGAGATTTTCCCAAATCCGCGCCACCGCCCGCGACGCTCGTCAAAACATTCTGCCATGCGGCTTTCATCATGTTGGCCGAACCGCTGATTGTGGTTGCTGCCTCTTCCGATGTTGTGCCCGCAATACCCAAGTTATCTTGAATAGCATGAATAGCTTGAACGACATCATCAAAATTGCTGATGTCATATTTGACGCCCGTCAGCTTTTGGGCGTCGCTAAGCAGCCGTTTCATTTCCTCCTGCGTACCGCCGTAGCCAAGCTTAAGGTTATCAAGCATGGTATAGTTCTGTTTCGCAAAACCCTGATATGCGTTCTGTATCATGCCCATGTCAGTGCCCATTTTATTGGCGTTGTCTGACATGTCAACGAGCGCTTTATTTGCGGATTCAGCGGCTTTTTGCGTATCACCGCCGAGGCTCTGAACAAGGCTCGCCGAGAAACTCGTGACCGTCTCCATGTACTCGTTTGCCGACAATCCGCATGTTTTATATGCCTCGTTTGCGTTATTCAGAACAGTATCTTGCGCGGCCATTAAATTATTGAACTCAGCGCTCGCCTCGCTCGTTGTCTTTCCGACCTTATTGGCGTATTTCTCCAACGTTTGACCGCCCGCCCCGAACAGCGTCTCAACGCCGCCCTTGAGCTGTTCATAGTCGGCATAGTTTGATACCGCCGCTTTTGTCACGGCGACGCCAATAGCCGCAACAGCCGCGACAGCTGCAGCGCCCGCTATTTTTAAGCTGCCGAGTTTTCCGATCATGCCTGCGATAGCGTTTGAGCCGCCGTCAATCAATCCGGGCAGCTGTTGAAAGCCGCTCGTCAAAGCCGACAGGCCCGAAGAGCCTATATTTTTAATTCCGCTGACAAGCCCCTTTATACCGGAGCTCGCCGCTTTAATGCCGTTGCCGAGCGCTGAAAATCCCGATTTTGCGAAAGAACCGATACCTTTCAGACCACTTAGCACTCCGCCGAGGCTTATTTTACCGATGTTTTTCAGCGCCTGCGCAAAACCGCTGAGACCTGATTTCCCACCGGTCAGAACATTTTTAATCTGACTGAGCGAATTTTTAACGCTATCCAGTTTGGACTTGCCTATGTCTCTGAGCTTTGTAACAAACTCGCCCGCGGCCTTTTTGGCCGAACCGAGCGCTGTTTTTATCGTCTCGACCGGGTGCAGCAACTTATCAAGCCCCGCGCTTGCCGCCTCTTTGAGCTTTCCCACAAACTCTGACATAGACTGTTTTGCGGAATTTATCTTGTTATCGGCATTGCTGATCATGCTCTGAAGTCTCTGCGCCGCTCTCGACGTTTCCTGCATATTGCCCGTAATATCGCCGACAGAATTAGATGCCGCTTGAGCCTCGTTTGCAACATTTCGGATACCACCGGCGGTGTCATCAACCGCCGAAGATGCTGCGCGCGCCTCTCGTGTTACATCTTCCAATCCGTCACCGTTGACAAGCCCGAGTTCTTGCTTCAAATTCTGGACTTCTTTGTTCATTTGACTAAGCCCGTCATCTTCAATCTCGAACCCGATCTGAACAACGTCCTCGCGAACTACGTTTCCCTTAGCCATATTTCACCTACTTTCCTTTTGCTGCTTTCTTGCGGCGTTCCAAAAGAATATCATAGGCAGCGTTGGCCTCGTCAATTTCGTTCGGCGACATTTGGTAAAACACTTCATTGTATGACATTCCGGCATCCAGAACTAAACGCCACGCCGCCCAGTTGTTATTCGCGTTTTCCCGTGATTTATGCCGTGGGTTCTTGCTCTCGAAACTTGCCCTGGGCTACCTCACGGCCAAACTTAACGACCTCGTTCAATGTCTCCTGGTCGTCAAAATCGTCCATAGACAGGCCCGGCGGATCTACGATTATGTTTCCCAGAATATAGTCATTAACTTTCTCAATACTGAGATTTGACGTGCCGTCGATGTAGTTACTGTCAACGATCTGCGCCGCCGCGCGAAGGCCGCTATATTGCGCCGTATACTCTTTGCCGCGGATAACCTTTTTTCTCTGGTAAAACTTACTTTTTGACATGTTCTCACCTCCTACGCGTTGCCGACTCTCGTGTCAACGACCAGATCATCAACCTCAAGCGGCGTCTCGTCGTAGTCGAAAACCTGCCACTCGAATGTCAGATCTCCTGCCGTAGTGCTTAGCGCGTCCTCGGGATAATTCTTTATCTGCGCATGGGCGCCGCCCTTCTTCACACCGATCGTTTTGTTCGTTACCCACAGCGGGGCGATGACTCTATCACGCGCTGCTTTGACGAGTGCGTATTTCGACGGCGATGTTGCCTGTATCGTCACCGAAACCGTGCCGAGCTGATTGTTCACCTCGTTTATAACAACGTCACCCTGTGCGCCGACCGACGGCTCGAAGAACTCCTCATCTTTGGACGTTGTCACCATTTCATCGGCAAATCCTGTAACACTGTAACCGTCAAACGTAATGGTCGTATCTTTCGGGTTATACCGTCTAACCACAATTCCAGATGTTTCTGGCATAATCTACACCCCCTTATGCAATCAGCAATGTGCCGTTTATTTCCGCGGTATGAATAGCGCCCGCCGCCATAAATCTGAACGAAATACCCGGATAGTGCCTATTCGCCACATCGACCGGATCGACCTCAGATTTCGGCAAGCTCTCCACGCTATAATCACCGACGGTCGGGTTTTCCGAAACAGGGGCGATCATGCCCATGTTGAAACCGCGCTTTAATACGCTCTCGGTGACGTTCTCAAGCTGCGTTATGCCGCCGTCCGTGTACGGAACCTTCGGCTGCACGTTGAGCAATTTCTGCGTGTCATAGGCGATATTCTGGACCATCCAGTCTATGCTGTCAACTACGTCCGCAAATTCGCCCTCGCACACCTTACCCTCGGTGGTGACAACATCGCCCGCCTTGCGAACAACTGTCAGAGCGTGGCCCGTCTCGTCGGTGCCATTTATCGCGTCGATAACAGCGTCGCTGATTTTCAGCGGATCAAGACCGCGAATGATGATATTTTTGTATGTAAACGAACCCGGGTCCCTGCCAGCTGTCGCTCCCACAACCGCCGCCTCGGGCGTTTTAACCGTATCATCATAGTACATTGCGATCGTGCGGCGATACTTTGCCAGCAGCTTTATCGCCTCTTTCCACGCTGCGATCAGTGTGGCGTCATCCTTCTCCGCCGCGCCCTCAACTGAAATGCTGGTGAAGAACATCTTGCCGTCGAGCGCCTCGATAGTAGCGGCAATATCCTCAGCCGTCGTTGTGCCGGGATCGACGGCGATAAGCTGCCGCCATTCCTCTTTGAGCCATTCGCCCGTCATTTCAAGCGCCTCGCCCGTGACCGTGTGAACCGCGATTGTCCGCGGCTTCATATCCTGCGACCACAACAGCTGTGCGGCGGCGTATATATCCGTCTTGCTGTCAAAGTCTTTAGCG
>CANQVN010000088.1 GCA_947627315.1 uncultured Clostridia bacterium
CGCGCTTGCGGCGGCGCTGTCATACGTCGTTACAAGGCTTATCTATACGCAGATAGAGAAGCATAAGGACAGCGGCTTTTCAAAATTTGTTTTGGAGTTTGATATTCGCCGCTTACTGAAGCATTAAGTTTTTCGCCTGAAACGGGGTGTTTATGTGAAAAAATTCTTTTTTGCGACGGCGGTCGTGGCGTCTCTTTTGCTTTGCTCCTGTTCGGGACTGAAGGTCACCGAGCAGATGCAGGCGGGGATTGATTTGTATACAAAAGCCGTTGAAAATACCGAAGGCAAGACGTCGGGCAAGGTCAGCGTTACCTCCGTCATAAAGGATAACGCGATTGAGTTTAAAAACTCCGAGTCTTTGATAGAGTATGAGTACACCGTTAAAGACGGCGCCGTCCTTTTCACCAGGACCGACTATATTGACGGAGTTAAAGACTGCGAGTATGTAAGCGACGGCATAACGGTGAAAAAGAAAACAGAACAAAGCTCCGAGTGGGAGGACGTGACGGAGGACAACAAGATATACCTTTCGCCCGAGACCAACCCGCTTTCCACGCTGTCCTTTTTTCGGGTGGACAGCAAGCACAGGATACGCACCGACTATATGACCGATATCGTCTATAACTCCGCGCCGGATGAAAACGGGTGTCAGTCTGTAAAATTTACCTTGAAGGACAGTACCGTCACCGACGTTCTGAGCTATAATAAGGTAAAGGGCATTGTACGCAACTCTGCGGGGCATACCCGCGAATATTTTATCGATGAAAGCGGAAATATCGCGAAGGTTGTCATATCGACGGCACAGCAGGTTTTCAACAACGGCAAAGAGGGCAGCTACACCACGGATATAACGGTTGTCTGTGAGTAGGCTTTAACAGCTTTTGTCTATTTCTTTTCTGAGTCTTACTATAATTTTCTTTTCAAGTCTTGATATATACGATTGGGAGATGCCAAGGCGGTCTGCGACCTCTTTTTGGGTCATCTCCCTTTGATTTTTCAGCCCGAAACGCATTTCCATTATCGTTTTTTCCCGCTCGGAAAGCTTTGAGAGAGCCTCCGCCAGCATCTGCTTTTCGACGTCGTATTCCAAATCCTTGTATACGCTGTCGCTGTCTGTGCCGAGAATGTCCGATAAAAGCAGCTCGTTTCCGTCCCAGTCGATGTTGAGCGGCTCATCGAGCGATATCTCGTTTTTACGGACGCTGCTCTTTCTTAAAAACATAAGAATTTCGTTTTCTATGCAGCGCGAGGCATAGGTCGCAAGCTTTATGTTTTTTTCCGAACGGAAGGTCTTTATCGCCTTTATAAGCCCTATGTTGCCTATCGAAATAAGGTCGTCGGGCATAATGCCGGTGTTTTCAAACCGCTTTGCTATGTAAACCACAAGCCGCAGATTGTGCTCTATCAGCGTCTGTTCGGCGGTAACGTCGCCGCTTTCGAGCATGCGTATGCACCTGCTTTCCTCCTCGGCGGAAAGGGGAGGGGGCAGAGAAATGTAGCTGCCAATGTAAAAGACTCTGTCGTTCAGCAGCTTTTCGGGAAAGAGCCGTATTATAAACAGCGAAATCTTTATTTTAATTTTTTCAAAAATCGACATCTGTAATTACCCCCGTATTATGTTTTTGAATGTAAAAGCGCGTTAAAAGAACCGTCTGCCGAAAGACGCGTTCCGATTATGCCGACAAGCATCAGAGGGGTTTGCGTGCCTTTTTGCAAATCGACAATCTTTTTCGGCTTGAAAGCATAGACAAAGCTTTTTTTGCCGGTAACATCCTTAAAGGGGACTACCCGCAGCTTCAGCTCGGGATACAGGCTGTGCATCAGCGGCAGCTCGTCGGTCATCCCGCTTTCCGCGTTTTTCAGCAGCGTTTCGCTGAGCCTGCCGTGCAGTGCGCTTGTCTCGACAAGCATGACCGGAAGCAGCGAAATGGGGTCGTACAGCGTGTTGCCCGTGTCAAACAGCGCGCTCACCCTCGCGTGACCCGTGCCAAAATAAATATCCAGCTCCCGCACCTGTTTTTTAACGTTCCTGCCGTCCGATATTTTTGCAAACAGCTTTATAACAAAATAAAAAACAAAGGCGAGAAGTATCACAGCCCAAAGAGGCAGGTCTATATAATACACCCCGTTCGAGCTGTTCATTTTGGAGCCGAGTGCGGTGAAGTGGTAAAACGCGTACATACCGCCGCCGTATACGGCGTTTATGATAAAGTAGACGAGCGCAAGCTTGAGATACGCGTATATATTTTTGAACTTAAAAGCGATAAGCAGCAGCGCCCCGCCCGCCGCCATCCGTATAAGCAGGAGGTTAAAAAGGCGCAGGCTCGGGAAAAATATAACGACACTGTAAAGCGCGCCCGCGGCGGAAGCCGCGATAAGTCTTGCTCTTGCGCATTCTCTGCCGCTTATAAGAGCCGTGGAGCAGAGGATTATGTAATCTATCAGCATATTGAGTAAAAAAAGAACGTCAACGTAAATTGTCAGGTTCAACGGCATCACTCCGATAGCTAAATTATAGCTCCGCACATAAAAGGTTTGTGTCAGTTTTTGTTAATAAAAGATAAATAATTGGCTGTCGGGTATTTACTTTTTATAAATTATATGATAAACTTGCATTTGTATTTTAAAAAGGAAAAATGTGAATGAAGAAAAAAGGCGGCGTATTTGTATATATGGTCCTTGTCGGTGCGGTGCTGCTGACGAAGGTACTCGGTCTTGTCCGCGGCATACTTTTGTCGGCGGTATACGGCACGGGATATGAGGCGTCCGCTTTCGCTGCGGTTTCAAACCTGCCGCTTATTATTTTTGACGTGACTTTAGGCACCGCCATATCCTCCGCCTTTGTCCCCGTTTTCAACGAGAAGCTGACCGAGGGCGGAAAGGAAAAAGCAAACAGGTTTGCGGGCAATTTTATTACCATCGTCCTGCTCTTTTCGGGCGTTATCGTCCTGCTCGGAATGATTTTTCCGAATGCAGCCGTCACACTTGTTGCCAGCGGATTTCGCGACCAACCGCATACAATGGCGCTTGCGGAGCAGCTTATGCGCATCATAATGCCCATTATGTGCTTTGCATGCTGCACCTTTGTCTTTGTCGGGATTTTGCAGTCCTACAGCGAGTTTATCGCGCCCGCTCTCGTCTCGCTTTTTTCCAACCTGTCCATGATAGTTTACCTTGTGTTTTTGAACGGCAGGTTCGGTATAAAGGGTCTTGCCGTAGCTTTCTGCTTCGGCTGGGCGCTCCAGTTTATCTTTCTCATTCCTTTTCTCAAAAAGAAGCGGTTCAAGTATTATCCTAAGCTTGATTTCAGGTCGCCCGATATTAAAAAAGTCGCTCTGCTGACTCTGCCGCTGTTTGTAGCGGCGCTCGCTCAGCCGGTAAATCAGCTTATTTCGTCAAACCTCAGCTCCGCTCTGTCCGAAAGCGGGGTTGCCACTATTAATTACGCCTACAACGCGTATTTTATTGTTGCAGGCGTGTTTTCCTATGCGCTGACGAATATGTTTTTTCCGGAGATGTCCCGCCGCTTTGCTTCAAAGGACGTGGAGGGTGCAACGTCAATTTGCAGTGATATGCTCTCGTCCATTACGGCGATAATTCTGCCTATTATGGTTTTTTTTGCCGTCTGTGCAAAGCCGGTTATACACGTGCTGTATGAGCGCGGTCAGTTCACCGCCGCGGACACGGTAAACGTCGCCGCACTGCTTTCGATATACTCGTTTGGTATGATATTTCTGTCATGGCAGGATATACTTAATAAATATTTTTACTCCATGCAGAAATCGGTCATGCCGATGCTTTCTGCCGCTGTCGGCATCACGTCAAATTATTTGCTTTCGCTTCTGTTCACGCGCTTTATGGGGCTTGCGGGGCTTGCGCTTTCCACCGTCCTGTCGGGCGCTGTGATGACCGTTATGCTCTGCCTATTTACGCGAAGGTACACGCGCGGTATTTTCACCCGCCCGTTTGTTTTGGAGCTTGTAAAGCTGATTTTGGGCGGCGCGGTTTCGGGCGGCGTCTGTCGGCTTATGATGTTGTTTATAAACTTTGGCGGGTCGGTTGTTTCCGATATTCTGTATATCGTTTTGATATTCTTGATGTCCTGCGCGGCGTTTATCGGCTCATTGCTGCTGCTCCGTTCGAAAAACATCGCGACTTTTGTTAAAATATTCAAAAAAGGAGGCGATAAAGTATGACATATGAGGGCTTTTGGCTCAGGGTCGGCTGTATTCTTGAAGGCTCGCTGTTCGGCAGACTGTTTTTACGCATCGTGCATGCCGTAGGCGGGGCTTTTCACGCAAGCTTTCTCTATTCGTTTTTCACCTCGAAAAGTATGGAGGATTACGGAAAATCTTCGGCGGTTTTCCGCGCGATAAGACGCTTTTTTTCAAAAAGCAGGCTGCGGGAGCTTGCCTCTCAAAGCTTTTTTGTTCGGGCTGTCTGCGGTCTTCCTGATTTGTTTTTTTGCACTCGTCTGTCCGCTCTTGCCTTATATTTTCTGTCGTTCGGCACGCTGCTTTTTATAAATTCATATGGTAATATCGGTCTGATGATATGCTTTGCCGCGCTCATTGTCGCGGGTGTTTTGCTGCTTTGTACCAAATGCACCGTAGGCGACGTATGCTCCGGCTCGCGTATTGTCGGCAGTCTTTGCCGTTTTTTCGGGATAAATGCGGAAAGTGAGAAAAAAGTCAGGTATTATAAATCGGCGATTGCGGCGTTTGCCTTGGGCTGCGTTTCGGGCGGCGCTTCGTTTTTTGTGGGAGCTAAGCTTTCGGCGCTTGCTTTCGCTGCGTTTGCTCTGCTGCCGGTTTTGATTGCCTCTCCATTGCTTCTTATTTTGCTGACGCTGTTTTGCGGGCTTCTGCTTTCAACGTTTCCGGCGTTCGCGCTGGCAGTGGTTACGGTCGTTGTCGTCGTATGCCGCCTTTTGCGTGGAAAAGAGCATCTGCCGCGACTGCGCGCCGTCTATATTATGGTGTTTGTCTATATGCTCCTCACGGCGTACTATACGCTGTGCGGCTCGGGCGGGAACGACAGCGTTCTTGCGGGACTTATTCAGTTTGTGTTCCTGCTTTTCTTTTTTGCGGTTGTTGCCGTAATAAGCACGAAGGACAAGCTCAGGCGGCTGGTATCCGCGATATCCGTCTGCACGGTGTATACGGGGCTGCTGGGGGTTTATCAGCGCTTTATGGGGCAGGGCGGCACGGCATGGTCGGACGACAAGGACTACGTCGGCGGACTCAAACGCATAAGCGGAACCTTTGCAAATCCGAATGTCTACGGCGAATTTATAATTTTCGCTATCTGCATTATCATAGTTGCGCTGCTGTTGTCAAAGAATATGCGTCAACGTCTGTTTTTCTTCGCCTGCCTTGCCTTGCAGGTGGCAAATCTCGGCTTTACCTATTCGCGAGGGTGCTATATAGCCGTAGCTCTCGCGGTAATACTGATAATATGGTGCTGTGACAAGCGGATACTGAGCGCGGGCATTTTTGCAATACCGCTTTTACCCTACGTCCTGCCTCAGAACGTTCTGGCGCGGATAATGAGCGTCACATCCTACCTTGAGGACAGCTCGGTTACCTATCGGTTCAGCATATGGGAAGCCTGTATGCGTCTGATTGGGACCTATTGGTATGCCGGCGCAGGCATAGGTACCGTTGCTTTTACGAACTTTTACCAGCTTTTTATGATAGGCGGGGTTACGGCGCAGCATTCTCACAACACGCTGATGCAGATAACAATAGAGTTAAGCATTGTCGCACTTCTGCTTATGCTCCTCATAGCGATTTTCTTGATAAGGGACGCGGGTCACACCCTTCGCGGCGACAGAGATATCTCGCATAAGTTTATTACAATTCCGTTTATGGCTGCGCTTCTCGGCGTTATGCTGGAGGGCATGGTGGACTATATTTTCTACAACAACATTATCTATATGTTTTTCTGGACGGTACTCGCGCTTGCGGTATGCGGTCTTAATATAGTAAGCGCGGAACGCAAAGAAGAATTAAACGGATAAGGAGAACAGTTTATGAAAAAATACAAGCTTTTTGGCAAAATCCCCGTTTTTGATATTGTGCTTGTCGCCATTATCGTCATTGCCGCGGTGCTGATTTTCAGCGTATTTATGTCCAGCCGCTCCGGCAACGTCGTACTTGACTCACAGACAAAAACGGTGCGGTATAAAGTGGTATTCAGCGGCATTTCAAACGCTGTCGACGGCATGTCAAAAGAGGGCGAGCGGGTGTTTGACTTTAACACCAACTACGAAATCGGCAAGGTGGTCGGCAGTGAGTCAAAGCCGGCTGTCACCTACGGCAACAGCCTTGAAACGGGAAAGGTTGTCCGCACGGTGGATGAAACGCGCAAGGACGTCACGGTGTATATTGAGGCGCAGGCTACCGTTTCGGAGCGCGCCACCGAGATTAACGGCGTGAAAATAGGTATCGGCAGGAGCTTTACTCTCCAGATGCCCAGCCTGTGCGCCCTTGGCACTGTGACGAATATTGAGGAGGTATAGCATGAAAGCGATA
>CANQVN010000089.1 GCA_947627315.1 uncultured Clostridia bacterium
CACTATTCATACGGCTGGTATTCGTACCTGAAAGAGAGAGGAGAACTAAAGAAATGAGAGAGATTTTATTCAGAGGGAAACGGGCTGACAATGACGAGTGGGCATATGGCGACTTAATTTCTACCGTGGAGCTGTTATATGAGAATACAAAAATAATCAATAACAAAGGATTGCAAGTATACGTTTATCCCGAGACCGTCGGGCAGTATACCGGGCTGAAAGACAAGAACGGCAAGCGGATTTTCGAGGGGGATATTTTATCAGGTGCTTGGGATAAGAAACTGATTGTCTATTTCGATGAGGACTATTTGCAATTCAGAGCAAAGGAAATAGGCGTCTGTTTAGCTAACAGCATTGACTATTACTGCATAGACAAGATTGAAGTTATCGGAAATATTTACGACAACACCGAACTTTTAAGAGGTTATGACAAATGACCAACTTCGAGAAAATCAAAGCTATGAGCGTTGAGGAAATGGTAGATTTTCTGTGGGGAATGTCGTCTTGTACACATTGCAAAGTCGAAGACTGTGACGGATATTCCAATAATTGTATTCTATACCTGAAAAAATGGCTTGAAAGCGAGGGTGATGAAAATGCGGTTGATTGACGCGGACAAGTAAACCTACACCAACAGGAGGCGGCAATGAAAACCAGAGATAAAAACTACGACAGCTACGGGCTGGGCGACGACGAGATAAAACGGGCAGGAGCAAAGAAATATTATCTATGTTTGGAGTGACAGAAAAAAACCGCTGAGAGCCGGAACGCTCAAAGCGGAAATTTTCCTATCTATTAACAGGTACAATGGCAATATCACAGCCCAGCGCGGAAGCTACCTTTAACGGCGTATCAAGCTGAGGCGTACTTTTTTTACTTTCCAATCGAGCTATGACGGACTGCGTTAGGCAAGACGCTTCAGCTAATTCTTTCTGTGTCATTCCTTTACTGTGTCTATGTTCAATAAGACTGTCAATAATAACAGAACAATTTTCAGACATCAAGAACACCCCCCTACCGGCTTAGAACATTCATATAAATGCTCCGGGGCTATGTCAATATCGTCATTCCAAACAACAGTACCACAATCAGCCTTAGCTTCCAAGAAATAAGCAAGGTTTTTGAGCGGGGAATAAACGGCTTTTTTCAATAGCGGACGAGCGTTATATACCCTTTTAGACCCGTCTGCAAAATACAAGAGCAAGGTATAATCATCGTGAAAATCGAGCTTGACGGAGTGGACGTTTCAATGATGATGGCGCTGCTAAAGATAGCGCGTATCGCGGGCAGTCAGACAGCGGACGACAGCTTTATAGACATTGCGGGCTATGCCGCGTGCGGCGGGGAAATTGCAGCCCGCGGATAAGCTTTTACCTATATAATATAGCCCGGAAAAAACAAAACGGCGGACGCCGTTTTGGCGGGCTTGTAATGTATAGTAACAATTCAACCGAGGAGAGGAAAAATGCATTGCGAGAAGCTGACATATTCGGGTAAGCTGCTCGATATTGATTTTTATCCCGTGTTCGGCGACGGTCGGCGCGTTCCGTGTCGTCCAAAAAGCGGCGGCAAATCGACCGAAGCGCAGAAAAAATATAATCACGCGATGCGCGTCAAGAAGGTCATTAGATTTGTAAACGCGAATTTTGACGTAACCGACTACTATATGCACCCTACATACTCCCCGGATAAGGCGCCGGCGACAAAAGAGGAGGCGGAGCGGGATATAACAAACTGGCTGCGCCGGGTGAAGCGCCGCAGACAAAGCCGTATCCGTGAGCTGAAGCTTGACCTTGCCGAAGCAGAGACGACCGCCGCGGCATCACAGAACAACAAGGCTCTGCTCCGGATGCGGGACAAGCTGAGACAGCAAATTGCAAAGCTTGAAAGCCCGTTTAAGTTTTATTACGCGACCGAGCGCATCGAATACAAAAAAGGACCGATGAAAGGAAAGCCCAACTGGCATTTCCATATGTTCATCACGGGCGGGCTTGACAATTCCGAGATGGAGGATATGTGGGATTACGGTATGTACGCCGACTGTAAGAACTTCCGCCCGGACCTTTTCGGTCCGGAGCGCGCCGCGGCGTATATCGCAAAGGAGACGGGCGGCGGCAGAACCATTCACCATTCCCGCAATCTTACCACGCCGGACACGCGCCGCCGCAAAAGCCGCATCGGCAGCTCCGGTATGGAGCGGATGGCAAGCAGGCGTGTGGACGACGCGGCGTACTGGGAAAAGCGTTACCCCGGCTATAGGTTTGTAAGGTGTTATCCGAGATACAACGAGTATAACGGTTATTGGTATATCTCAGTCGTTATGTATAAGACTGCCGGCATTCCGCCGCGCTGGGGCTTGCCGCCAGATATCTGGGTGACGGAGGGGCTGACCGCGACGTAAAAAAAGCTAAAAAATGCCGCGCGGACGGGCGCGCTTAAAAAAATACACGCGGGTGCGCGAAATATATACCGCCCGCGTTTTTGGCGCGTCGTGATAGTTTTTTAAAATGCCTCTTGAAAAACTGCATATTGTGGCTTAAAATATAAGTGTGACAAGATATAGATAGATAAACAAAGTATAAGCCCCGAAGCGCGGGACGAGAAAAAATAACAAAGACATAGGAGCTAAGCTTACGCGAAAACGTGTTTTTTCGCGTCGTGTTCCTGTGTCTTTTTTGTTGTTGAAGGGAGGCTGGACAATGTGAACGAGCTTACGGAGAGACTGGCAAGATTAAAGCCGCGCGAACGGAAATTTGTGCTTGAAATGCGTGCGCACGGAAAGCAGGGCGCGGCGGCGCGTGCGGCGGGCTATCCCGTAAAGAGCGCTGACGTGACGGCAAGCCGGCTTATGCAGCGCGAGGATATACAGGCGGTTATCAAGCTCATGTATGAGGAGGACTGTAAGGCGCTATGTATAACGCCGGACAGCCTTATATTACACGCTTATGAGATATACAGCCGTTGTATGCAGGCAGAGCCTGTGATGATATATGACGCCGATGCGCGGGAGTGGGTAGAAAGCGGACAGTGGAAGTTTGATTCCAAGGGCGCGGCGCGCTCGCTTGAAATAATAGCGGACGTCGCCGGGCTTAAAAAGAGCGCGGTAGAGCTTGACGCCGGGGATTTCAGCGTAAACATAAAGGTCGTGGAGTAATGGAGATATCCATTACCAAGCGTCAGCGGGCGTTTATAAATTCGCCCGCGTTTGAGACGCTTTACGGCGGCGCGGCAGGCGGCGGCAAAAGCTACGGTCAGCTTGTCGACGCAATGCTTTTCGCGCTGGAATACCCGAAATCCAAGCAGATAATATTTCGCCGTACCTTTCCCGAGCTTGAAAAATCAATCATAAGAGTGTCGCGCGAGCTGTACCCGCGCAAGATATATAAATACAACACAAGCATGCACACCGGCACGTTTAAAAACGGCTCTATAATCGACTTTGCATACTGCGACAGGGAGGCGGACGTATACAAGTATCAGTCGGCGGAATACGACGTTATACGCTTTGACGAGCTTACTCATTTTACCGAGGAGATGTATTTGTATCTTATATCCCGCTGCCGCGGCGCGAACGGGTACCCGAAAAGGATAAAAAGCACTACCAACCCGGGCGGGGTAGGGCATTTCTGGGTCAAGAGCCGGTTTATAGATATTGGCGCGCCGGACACCGTCCACGACTGCGGCGAGACTGACAGGATATTCATTCCGGCGGTCGTGAGCGATAACAAGTTTCTTATGGAAAAAGACCCGGATTATATTAAGAGGCTCGAAAACCTCGGCGAGCGGGATAAAAAAGCGCTTCTTTACGGCGATTGGGACTTGACGGAAGGCAGATACTTCACCGAGTGGGATAAGACCGTTCACGTTATAAAGCCGTTTATCCTGCCACCGAGCTGGAACAGGTATATAACTCTCGACTACGGTCTTGATATGCTGGCGGCGTATAAGATAGCGGTTGACGAGAAAAACCGCGCGTATGTAATAAGCGAGCTGTATACCGGCAAGGACAACGGCGGCACGGGGCTTATCGTCTCGGAAGCGGCGGCGGCTGTAAAAAAGCTTATAGGCGGCGACATAATTAAAAGTACATACGCCCCGCCCGACCTGTGGAACAAGCAAAAAGACACGGGTAAGAGCATAGCGGAGCTTTTCTACGAGAACGGTGTAAAGCTCACGCGCGTATCAAACGAGCGGACGGCGGGCTGGCTCAATCTCAGAGAATGGCTGAAGGTCTATCCCGATGAGACGGGTAAGAGCTGTGCCGACCTGCGTATATTCGACAACTGTATCAACCTTATCCGCACGCTGCCCGCGCTGCAATACGACCCCGACAACCCCGACGACTGTATGCGCGACCCGCACGAGCTGACCCACGCGCCGGACGCGATACGGTATTTTGTCAGCGGCAGACCGCAAAAGACAAAGCCTGTGCAAAAGCCGCCCGTTTACAACTTCAAAATAGAGCGTCCGAAGCCCGACCCGGGCGGATTTGGCGACAAAATAAAACTTATATGAGGTGAGAGATTATGAACTTATACGAGTGCATCGTAGTATTGCTGTTAGCTGTTACGGCTGTACTGGGCGCGTTTTGCGTGGGATATGCGCTGGGCAATTATAAGACCGAGTGTACACACGCGGTGCATCCGCCCGATAACCCGAAAAAGCAAGAAAAGAAAAACAAGCCGGACGAAGGGCTTATAAAGGAGCTTGAAAAGCTGCATACCCTTAACGAGAAAATCGAGCGGTACAACGGAGGAGCAAAATGAGAATATCAAAAAAACGCGTCTCAAATACCGACGACGTATGCCGCGAACTGTGGGAGCAGTTCCGGAAGTGCGTAACATATCACGACGCGCTGCTAATCAATGACAACACCGAGCGGGCGTACAGGTTTTACGAGGGCGACCAGTGGCACGGCATCGACGATGAGACGCTGCCGATGTATAACTTTATAAAGCCGACGGTCGATTACAAGGTCGCCATGACCGCCATGAACACAATGACCATCGACTACTCGACCCCCGGCGTCGCCGCGGAGCGCACGGAAAGCGTGCTTCGCGCGCTTAATCTGTTCGCGCTGCGAAACTGGGAGCGGCTTAAAATGGACAGCAAGTGCTGGGAAGTTATCCGCGCGGCGGCGATAGCGGGAGACGCGTATATATACTTCTATGACGGCGAGCTGCACAGTCAGCTCATAAACAACACAGATATTTTCTTTGCCGACGAGCAGCAAAAGGATATCCAAAAACAGCCGTATATTTTCATCTCCGAACGCCGTCCTGTTGACGATGTGAAATCGGACGCGCGTGAAAACGGAATACCGGAGGACAAGGTATCGGACATAATCCCGGACAACGACTTGGACGGTGAAATCACCACCGAGGAGAAAAAGGACGAGGTGAAAAGCCGCGACGGGAAATGCACATGCCTTTTATACCTAAAGCTCGAAAAGAACGGCGACTTAAGGTATACGCGGCTTACCAAGAACGTTGTATACCAGCCCGAGCGGGAGATAAAGGGGTATAAAGTGTATCCTATAGCGTCGCTTGTCATCAACCCGAAAAAGGGTTCGAGCCGCGGGCGCGGTGAGGTTCTGCCGCTTATCAGCAACCAGATAGAGGTCAACCGTAACCTTGCACGGAGAATACTCAACGCAAAGCTAACGGCGTATTCCAAGCTCGTCTATTCGGGCGAAAAGGTCGTGAATCCCAAATCGCTGATGGAGGTCGGTACGGCTATCGAGGTCAACGGCGCGGACGTGTCGGACGTCAGCAAGTATATAAACTATATCCATCCTGCGCAGATGTCAAGCGAGGCGGTAAATCTCACCAATGAGATGATAGGCACGACCCGGGAGCTTGCCGGTGCGGGCGACGCGGCGCTCGGTAACATCGACCCGACCCAGGCGAGTGGGACGGCAATAATCGCCGTCCGTGACCAGGCGGCTATACCGCTTAACGCGCATATGGCGGCGTTCAGGCAGTTTGTGGAGGACGTAGCAAGAATATGGTTTGAAACGGCGCGGGTATATAATCCGAGCGGGATTGACGACGGCAGCGGAAGCCGGATAAGCCTTGCCGGGCTTAATGAGAATGAAATGCTTGTGAGAATAGACGTCTCCAGTACGACGCCATTTTCAAAGTTCTCGCGAGAACAGGCAATCGAACGACTGTTCAGTATGGGACAGCTTACGTTTGAGGAATACGTCGATTCGTTGGACGACGACAGCGCAGTCCCCAAGGCGAAGCTTGAAAAGATACTTGCGGCGCGCGCACAGGCTATGGCACAGCAACAGCAGCTTGAAGCACAGCAACGGCTTGCCGGTCTGCCCGGCACTATGAACGACCTGGACGCGCTTGCAATGCAGGCAAACGCCGAATATGGCGGCGGCTCGCCGGGCGAGCTTGACGCGCTTGTGAATATGGCAAATACAGAATACGGAGGCGAAAACGGTGGCTATTGAAAAAATAAACGACGCGGAGCTTGAAAGAGAAAACAGATTCCACGCAAACAACGACGACGTGCCGGGA
>CANQVN010000090.1 GCA_947627315.1 uncultured Clostridia bacterium
CTTTATCGACGCGGGTCATCTGCTCGGCTCGGCGAGCATCGAGCTTACCGTTTCGGAAAACGGCTTAGAGAAAACGCTGCTCTTTTCGGGGGATATCGGCAATATCTCCCGCCCGCTGATACGCGACCCGCAAAAGCCGCATAAGGCGGACTTTGTCGTTATCGAAAGCACCTACGGGGACAGGCTGCACGGTGAGCGACCCGACTATGTCGCCCAGCTTGTCCGCGTGCTTCAGGAGACGTTTGACAGAGGCGGAAACGTCGTCATTCCGTCCTTTGCGGTGGGCAGAACGCAGGAGCTGCTCTACCTTATGCGCCATATCAAGCAGCAGCGGCTGATAAAGGGACACGACGGCTTTCCCGTCTGGGTGGACAGCCCCATGGCGGTCGAGGCGACTCATATCTACTCGGACGACGAGATGACCGATTTTTACGACGAGCAGACGCTGGAGCTGCTTAAAAAGGGAACTGACCCCATTGAGTTTGACGACCTCTGCCTGTCGGTGACAAGCGACGAGTCGAAGCAGATAAACTTTGACGACAGACCGAAGGTCATTCTGTCCGCATCCGGTATGTGCGAGGCGGGCAGAATACGCCACCACTTAAAGCATAACCTGTGGCGGGAGCAGAGCACGATTTTGTTTGTCGGTTACCAGTCGGAGGGTACGCTTGGCAGAAAGCTGCTGTCCGGCGCGGACAGTATCAAGCTGTTCGGCGAGCAGATAGCGGTAAAGGCGCATATCGAGCAGATGGACGGCATCAGCGGTCACGCCGACAGGGATATGCTGACAGACTGGCTTGCCGCTCTTGAGAATAAGCCGCAGGCTGTGTTTGTAAACCACGGCGAGGACGAGGTGTGCGACAGCTTTGCAAAAACGGTGAAGGAAAAGCTCGGCTTTGAGCTTGTAACAGCACCTTATAACGGCGCGGTGTATAACCTTGATACGCTTGCCTGCGAATATGAGGGCAACCGTGTCAAAAAGCAAAAGCCGGCAGCCCCGAGCGCGGTCTACGGGTATCTTGAAGCAGCCGGAAAGCGTATTTTGGAGCTTATTTCCCGCACCCGCGGCGCACCCAATAAGGATATCAAAAAGCTCACCCGGATGTTAAACGATATCGCCGATAAGTGGCAGTAAAATAAACCACACCCCGCGAAACATTTGTCAAAGCGAAAGGCACAATATAAGCCTCCCTTGTGTAAAGGGAGGTGGCAAAACCGCAGGCTTTGACGGAGGGATTGTCGGCGCAAGCTTAAGGTAAAAAAGAAAGAGGCAATAGTAAAGAAGTATGGAAAACACCCCGCGAAACTGTGTTTCGCGGGGTGTGGTTTATGTATCCTGTTCCTCGTCCGAGCTTTCGGGAAGCAGGGCGACGCGCAGCTTTTTCACGCGCAGCTTTTTGGTTTTCATAACGGTGAACATTATGTTTTTGTAATACGCCACGTCTCCTTTTCGCGCGTAGCGCTCCAAAAGCTCCACCACAAACCCGCCGACGGTAGCGTTGTCGTCGTCAAACTCCTTGTCGGTAAAGCCCAGCTCGTCAAACAGGTCCTCGATGCGCATATCGCCGTCCACCTCGTAGCTGCCGTCCGGCAGCTCGACAATCTCCGGCTCGATAACGTCGTTTTCGTCCCAGATGTCGCCGACAAGCTGTTCCAGCACGTCCTCCATGGTCAAAATGCCCATAACGCCGCCGTACTCGTCGGTGACAATCGCCATATGCTTTCTCTTTTTCTGCATCAGCTTGAAAACGTCGTCCAGCGGCATTGTCTTATACACAAACGTCGCGGGCAGTATCGCCGAGTCGAGCGGACAGTCTCTGTCCTTTGACAGCGCGAGCAGCGCGCGGTTGACGTGTAAAATGCCGACAATGTTGTCAATAGTGCCGCGGTAGACGGGTATTCTCGAATAGCTGGAGGAAAACACCGCGTCCAAAATCTCCTCCCGCGGGCTGTCCGCATCTATCGCGAACATATCGACCCGCGGCGTGATTATCTCATACGCCTGAACGTCCTCAAAGTCGAGCACGCTTTGAATAAGCTCGCTCTTGTCCTCGTCTATAACCCCCTCGTCCTCGACGATGTCCATAATCGAATCCAAATCGTCGTCTGTGACGGACGGCGTGTTTTCAATCTGACCCTTCCACAGCCGCGACACCAGCGCCACAATCTTATCCACCACAAAAACGACGGGCTTTGTGATAATGGCGAAAGCGTACAGCGGCAGTGAAAACAGCTTTGCCGTTTCGTCCGGCATCGCCTTGGCGATGACCTTGGGCGTAATCTCGCCGAAAATGAGCAGGATTATTGTCATAGCGACGGTGGACACCCAGGCGTTTTTCTCGCCCAAAAGACTGATGACAATGATGGTCGCCACCGACGACGACGCGATGTTTACAAGGTTGTTGCCTATCAGGATTGAGGCGAGATTGCTCTCATAGTTTTTGAAAATCCTGTACGCAAGCTTGGACGAAAGCGCCTTTGATTTTTCGGCGTTCTGTTTAAGCCTTATCTCGCTTGCGGAGGCAAAGGCTATCTCCGACGCGGAGAAAAACGCCGAGAATATTACGAATATTATAATAGCGATATAGTTAAACAGCTTTACCACCTCCCGGTGCGTCCTTTTCGTCGTCTATCTCGCCGACAAGCTCCTCGAGGATGTCCTCTATGGTGATAATGCCGAGTATTTTGTTTTCGGATTTTACATATGCAATGTGCGTCCGCTTCTGCGACAGCGCGCCGAGCAGTTCGTCCACAGGCGTGGCGACCGGTATAAATTCAGGCTCCGCCATCGTCCCGCGCACCGTCGTTTTCGGGTTTTTGAGATAGCCGCGCAGAAACCTGCGTATGCCGAGCGTGCCTATAACGTCACCCTTTTTGTCAACGACCGGCAGGCGGGAATGCGCGCTTTTTCTGATAAATTCCGCCGCTTTATCGGGCGGCGTGTCAGCCTCTATGCAGATTACTTTTTCCCAGGGCGTCATAACGTCCTTGGCGTTCGACTCGGAAAACTCAATCGCGTTTTGAACCAGCTCCTCGGTGTCCTCGTCGATGTCGTTTTCCTCGACGTAGGTCTCGATAAGCCCGTAAAGCTCATCCTCGGTGACGGTGGGCTTGTCTTTCACCTTTTTGGAAAACGGGCGGGTGATGAGGCTGCTCAGAGCGAGAAAAACCGCGCTTATCGGCGTCAACACCTTCATCATTATAATCAGCGAGCGTGAAATCGCCTTGGCAAATTTCTCGTTGCACGCCTTTGCAAAGCATTTTGGTATCATCTCGCCCAAAAGGAACACCAAAACGGTGGTGAGCAGTGTGCATATCGGCACCGCAAGGTCGGGGATAGCGTCCATGCCGCTGAAAATATCGTAGGTTGTGACAGTGGCAAGCGTGGCTATCGCCGTGTGCGCGATGTTGTTGCCGATAAGCAGGGTGGACAGCGCCTTGTCAAAGTGGTCGAGTATGTATAAAACCCGCCCCGCCGCGCGATCTCCGTCATCGGCGTGATTTGCAAGCCTGATTTTGTTCACCGAGGCAAGCGAAATCTCCGCGCCCGCAAAGTACCCGCTCATAAAAAATAGAAATACGAACAAAAGTAATCGTACAGGACCGTCGTCCATTAACTAACCATCTCCCTTTTTAGCTAAAATATATTGGATTATATCATATATAACTGTCAATTTCAATATTTTTTTGAATTAAAATTTGACAAAAACCGACATAGAGTATAAAATTTTATGGTGGAGGCGGTAAAATGTCACAGTCTGCAAACCGAAAGCTGAGAATACTTTTTATTTACGATATACTTTGCCGTGATACGGACGATACGCACGGCATAACGCTGAGCGGCATAATGCAAAAGCTGTCCCGCCTCGACGCGCAGGCGGAGCGGAAGGCGATTTACAGCGACATCGAGCTTTTGCGGGACGTATACGGCGCGGATATCGAGCTTGTCCGCGCGGGCGGCGACAGTGAATATCGCCTGCTCAGCCGCACCTTTGAGCTGCCCGAGCTGCGCCTTCTGGTGGACGCCGTCCAGTCTTCCCGGTTCATCACCGAGCGCAAGACAAACGAGCTTATTTCCAAGCTGGAGTCGCTGACAAGCCGCCACGGCGCACGCGCCCTACAGGGGCAGGTGTATGTGAGCAGCAGAATAAAAAATATGAATGAGACGATATATTACAACGTCGATGCCGTCAACGAGGCGATAACCGAAAACAGACAGATTTCATTTAAGTATTTTGAGTGGACGGCGCGCCGTGAGAAAAAGCTGCGCCGCGACGGCGGCAGGTACACCGTAAGCCCGCTTATGCTCAACTGGGACAACGAAAACTACTATCTCATCGCGCTGGAAAACGAAAATATCCGCCACTACCGCGTCGATAAAATGCTGGACATCCGGAAAACGGAGCTTGCGCGGCGTCAGGCGGAAAGCTTTGACCCCGTGCGTTATTCCAAAGAGGTGTTCGGTATGTTCGGCGGCAGGGAGGAGCAGGTGACGCTGCGCTGTAAAAACTCGCTTGCGGGCGCGATTATCGACCGCTTCGGGCAGGATATAATGACGGTGCCGGACGGCGAGTATTTCACATTCACCGCGGGCGTTAAGGTAAGCCCCCAGTTTTTCGGGTGGCTTTGCGGGCTGGGGGACGGCGTTGAGGTCATACGCCCCCGCTCGGTGCGCGACGAGCTTGCCGAGCATGTAAAATCGGTGTTAAAGCTATACAAATAATAAATGCGTCCTTTACAGGACGCATTTTTAATTGAAGTCTTTTTTCATCCAGATGTGCGGGCAGTCCTGTTCATACCCGATTTCGCCGAATCGGGTATATCCCACGCTCTCGTAAAAAGCGACCGCCTGAAGCTGGGAGTGCAGAACGCACCGCGCCGCGCCGAGGGCTTTCGCCTGTTTTTCAAGCCGCTCCATCACGGCTCTGCCGACGCCGCGCCGGCGGTGGGATTTAACGACCGCCACCCGTCCCGCGACGTATTCTGAAAGCTCCGTATTGTAAAAAAGCCGCGCCGTGCCGACAGGCTTGCCGCCGTCGTATGCCACGATGTGAAGGGATATGCCGTCGGCGTCGTCAAACTCGCCGTAAAACCCCTGCTCGTCAACAAACACCTGCCGGCGTATCATTTTCGCGTCGTCCGGCAGCGTATCGAAAACCTTTGTCGTCACTTGATTTCATATCTCCCTTTTGTCTGCTCGTATATCAGCTTTATAAGCTTTCCGCTTGTCGGCTTTTCGTGAAAATACTCCGCAAGCTTACCGCTGCCGTCCTTCCACGCCGTCATTATTGCGCTTCGCATCGACCGTTCGACAGAGGCGGATGAAATGTCAAACCTGCGCGCGATGGCGGGATAAAGCTGCTTTGACAACCCTTGCAGCGCGTCGGGGCTGTCGGCGGCTATCTCCGCGCCGCAGCGCAGGTATTCGCAGCCCGCCGAGTACGTTCCGCCCAAAAGACGTAATACGGCGCTGTCTATCTCGTGACTTTTGTCGGTTATATCCGCTCTTTGACCGCCGCTCAGCACGCTTTTGATTTTGTCGTGCATATCAAAATAGTCAAACGGGATAACCGAGTGAAAGGACACGTCTGCCAAATGCTCCGCCTGCCGACGGGCAGGCGGAGCGCTTTCGACCGCGATGAATTTTGTTTTGCCGTTGCCGCCTTTTCTCACAAGCGACACAACGCTTTGCAGATTCATATCGGGAAGGTGTGTGTTGCACATTACAATGTCGGGCGAGGTTTCGTTTACGGCGCGGGCGCAGTCGTATCCAAACGACGTGAGCTGTAGGATGTTGTATTCAAAGCTGTTCAGAAAATCCATAACGTACATCGCGTCGTCGTAATTTGAATAGGCTAACACCACCGTTATCTTGTCTGAAGCTTGTTCCTCCATTTTGCATTTCCCCCATAACGTCAAGGATAAAACTGGGAAATTATCCTGATTCCAAACATTTAATTTATTATATAATTATAACATTAAATGGTAAAAAATGCAATATTATATGACAAAATTGTCCACTTTTCTCAAAAATCGTGTTATTAGATTTCTTTTAGTGACGCAATTAAAAACTCTTACTTATTTACCTTGCGCCAAAAACGGCAGGACTTGCACCCTGCTGGCGCTTTGCAGTAGGATTTAAATTGCATATTTCGCTTTGACCTCCTTTTAAAGGCCCCCTTTTGCAAAGGAGGCTGTCAGCGTAGCTGACAGGGGGATTGTCCGAGAAACGCTCACTTCGTTCAAGCGTTTCACGGGTTTTCACACAACAATCCCTCCGTCTCGTCGGTGCAAGCTTACTCGAACGGTTCACACAACAATCCCTCCGTCAAAGCCTGCGGCTTTGACACCTCCCTTTACACAAGGGAGGCTTTAAATTGCGCTTTTGTTTTGACTTCCTTTTAAAGGCCCCCTTGTGCAAAGGGGGCTGTCAGCGTAGCTGACTGGGGGATTGTCCACGAAATACTCGAACGAAGTGAGTATTTCGTGGAGAGGA
>CANQVN010000091.1 GCA_947627315.1 uncultured Clostridia bacterium
GAAGTTCTGACTGCCTTCCTTGCTGCCGGAGAAGTTTTTTAGCCCCTCAACTGTAACGCATCATTGACAAACCTACAAAAATGCAAAAAAAAATTAAATTTACTAAATATACACCGTCCTGAAGATAGAAATAGTTATAATATCAAAAGCGAAAGCAATACAAAATAAAAAGGAAGCAGCCGGATGCATCTTATCAGACAAAAATTACCTAACATCGTTGCAGTACTCAGAACTGCTTCCGATATTACTATCAGATTTATATTCACCTGTCAAGACTTTTGATAAAGATTTTCTGCCGAAAAAAGTAAATCCCAATCTGCTGAACGAGGACGACGCCCCGGGCGAAGTCCTTACAAATGTGGGCTCAATTAGCCTTGCCGGACTTTTCTATATATGCTGCAAGTTCTTCGTCTGACAGCACTCGGGCGGACATTACTTCTTCACCATATAGCGGTTTAACAGGAGAAACCCAAACCCCATCGATTAGCTCTTTGGGCCAAAGCCCAGAATTATCTATTATCCGTCCAGACTCAGTCAAACATGCCATAAGCTCATCTCCTTTTTCAGATAATAATATTATATCAAAAAATACAGAAAAACTCAATGCCGAGGCGCACGACAAATTGGAAATTTTTAATAAATTTTAATTTTTTTGTATTTTTCTATTGCAAAATGAATTATAATATGGTATTATTATCCTGTAGCCTTGTTCAACAAGGCTCTCTTTTCCCGAAATTCCCGTAAGCGTGAGCACACTTGCGGGAATTTTTCTTTTGACAGCAGAGCCGCGCATCTGCGCGACTTATAAATTATTTTTATGATAAACATTTACTTTACATATCATCCGCGCTGTGTTATAATTCTTTTATAACGGTTGGGGGTGTTTGATATGAAATGTCCTTTCTGCGGCTGCGTTGAGAGCAAGGTTATAGATTCGCGGCCGACCGACGACGGAGAAAAAATAAGACGCAGGCGGGAGTGCATTGGCTGTCAGAAGCGTTTTACCACATTTGAAGCGATTGAAACGATACCGCTGTACGTTGTGAAAAAGGACAGCACGCGAGAGCGGTTTTCCCGCGATAAAATCATGGGCGGGCTTATGCGCGCATGCGAAAAACGCCCCGTTTCCATTGACGACATGGAAAAAATCGCAGACAACATTGAAACGACAATCGCAAACTCTCTTGAAAAAGAGATAACGACAGGCTATATCGGCGAGCTTGTAATGGAGCAGCTCAAAGAGCTGGACGAGGTGGCATATGTGCGATTTGCATCGGTTCACCGTCAGTTCAAGGATATCAACTCGCTCTATGACGAGGTTATTAAAATTCTTAAAAAGTGAGAGGTCATAAAATGACAGATTTATTTTTTGACAATTACTCGGGTGAAATGTTTTTCGATATCGACGATATCGAGCAGGGCGACGGAAAATGCAGCTTTACATTCAAAGCGGAATACGACGGTAAAACTGTAGGCGCGCGGTTTGAAATACCGCTTACCGTCAAGCGTTCACTTTTCAAAACAATAAAATATGTGCCGCCGCGCGGGCAAGCTAAAATAACCTCGATAGGAGAAGAAAGCGACAACCTCATCTGCGCATTTGAAGCTTTACTAAAGCCGTCTTATAAATCCTCACGCCGCTTTTCCGAAACGCCGGACGCTGTGGACTATGCGATACTGAACAGAGAGGTATACGAGTTTGACAGCGACAAAATCTACTTAAAGCTGTATAACGGCGAGGACCAGTCCGACTTTGACGAGGATGAAAAGATAAACCTTGAAATGCAGTTTACATTCAACCTCGCGACAAAACGCGCCTCTCTTTCGGAAACAAGAGACGGCTACAGCGCGGATATCATCGCTGTTTTAATGAAATAACAATACCAAAAATATGACCGTTTTTCAAACGGTCATATTTTTTTATTCAGTTCAAGATGCTTTAGCAGATACTCCACGTTTTCGCGCCGGTCGTCGGGGACGGAATTATTCAGCTTCAATTCAAGCGCCGCGGTGCGTCCCCTGCCGCTTGATATGACGCGCCACATCCGCTTTAGCTCAAACACAGGAAGAAGCCATTTGTGTTTTTCAAGCTCGGGATGCTCTTTTTTCATCACATCATAAGGGACAAACAGACGTGAAAGGATGTATTTGAGCTTTCCCCTTTCTCGCTGCTGACCTATGGCAACCCTGTTTTTTATGTTGCCCATAACTCCGCCTTCGACTATATACAGTTCAAGTCTGCGTGTAAGTTCCGTATGCTCCGCGCTATCAAACCACACCGAGGCGAGCTCCGTGACTGCTTTTTCAAATTTTAAAAACCCGCCGATTTCAAGCAGCGCGTCTGTCTTTTTTCTGTCAAACCCGCCCTTGTTTTGGAGCAGCTTCAAATCGATAAACGAGCGGACGCCGCAGCCGCCTATGACAAAATGCTTTACCATATGCGCTATATGATAGACATAGGTAAGTTCCTCACTCATTTCAAAGCGATAACGCCCGATATCGTGCGCGTTGTCCCATACGCCGGAAAGTACCCCGTCTGAATTTAACACACCGCCGCTGTTAAAAAGATTGTAATGAAGCTCAAGATAAACTCCGTTTTTCGATGCGAAAAGCATATCGTGTGCCGAACGTCCGCGGTTTGTGTAGCCGAGCTTCTGTTCAAGCTCGCGTGCGGCATACTCAAGATCGCTCTCTTTTACAAGAATGTCGATATCACAGCTTGTCCGCATCCAGGGTTCGGGATAAAGAGAGCGTATATACGCGCCTTTTAACGGAATAAACGGTATTTTTACTTTATTAAACAGGTCTTGCTGTCTTGCAAATTCTATCTGCTGTTTTTCACATTTGGCGACCGCCTTTGCAACCTCGTCGCGCAGACTTTTTTCAAGCGGGTCAGTCTTATAATTTGCAAGCAGCCCGCGCTCCAGCATCTCGCAGGCAAGAATCTGCGCAAGCCCGTGCCGCTTTGCGGTAAACAAAAGCTTATTCAGCGCATCCGGCGTTAAACGACTGTCGAAATCAGCAGGTAAAGCGCCGCCGAAAATGATATGTCTTACAGCGCCGATAAGTATATCAATGTTTTCATAATCTGAGAGCATAAATCACCTATAAAAAATCGGAGCAAAGAGTTCTTTGCTCCGAAGTGGTCGGAGTGAAGTGACTTGAACACTCGGCCTCTTGGTCCCGAACCAAGCGCTCTACCAAACTGAGCTACACCCCGTAAAACAACATTACCATTATAACATAAATTTATAATTTGGCAAGTGTTTTTTAAATTATTTTTTGGAGCTTAGCATCCCGAGCTTATTTAAAAAACCGTATAGCTTTTTGTTGCCGCGGCAGTCGCCGTTTTCGGCGTATTTCGCGTCAAACTCTATTGTAAAGCTATACCTTCCCGCATCTGTGATATAAGGCTGAAGCGGGATTTCGGTGTTTTTCAAGCCCTGAGAAAAACCGCCGAAATAAACAAGCTCGTTTTTAAGGGTCATAACAAAACAATATGTGTCATCCGTCTTGAAAATCGCGCTGCCGCCGCTCTCGTCTGTCACGATGCCTACAGATGGCGAGGACTGTTCCTTTATAAAAACGGTGTGGCTTTGCCAGTTGTAGCCCTCAATATCATCACCGTCAAAGGCGAGCCTGCCCGCGCTTTTTGCGGCGGATACAATCTCTTTATCCGACATTGTGCCGGACACCGCGGCGCGGCTTACGACGTAGATTTTAAGATCCTGCCTTTGCGGCGCGGAGCAGGAGCATAAAGCTATAAGCACCGCGGCGAGCATCGGCAGTATCCTGCGCATCAGTTCAGCCGGACGACAGTGCTGGTGCCGTCCGTTTCTTTTATTGAAAGCGACGTCAAACGGTTGTGCGCCGTGCCGAAATTCAGATAGGCCTGCGCCCCGTCGTCAAGAATGTAAACGTCGGTGTAGCTTCCCCTGCTGCCCTCATACCATGACGGCTCGCCAAGCGAACGATAGACACGCTCCGGCGTCAGGTTCTTTATCAGTCTGCCGACACTTGTCCTGCTGACGGTTTTATAGGTAAAGCCCGCAGGCAGCGCCTGCTCCGACCACTGCGCACCGAGCAAGCTTGTATACGCGCCGTTTTTATATATTACGGCGCAGCGCAGATTGTCGCGCGCAAAGCCGTAGTCAAGATAGAGCTTTGACCCGTCGTTTAAGTTATAGCAGTCAAAAATATAGGTTTTTGCCGCAAAGCTGTGTGATGAAAAATAGCTCGGCTTGCCGACAGAGGCGATAATGCCGTCCCGCTGTGCGCCAATCGACAGCGCAGGCTCGATAAGCGCGAAGTTATACATACCAGTCGCAAAAACGTCGCCCTGAGTTACAGACTGCGTCGGCGTGTTTTGCTCGGGAGAGTCGGAAGCGTCTCCGGTCGTATCTCCCGGTTTATCGTTTTCGGAAGGCGCGGTGTTGCCGTCGGGAATAGACACCGTCGGATCCTGCGTTGCAGAGCCGGACGATTTCAGTATCCCAAGCTCCACAAGCATATCGAAAAAGCCGCGCTTACTGCCGTCGGCATACTCATATACGGCGTTGCTTACGCTTTGCTCATCCTTTTTATACGTTAAAGCTATGCTGTCGCCGTTATTAAGCTCATACAGGCTGTAAAGGCTGTTGCCCTCCTCGGTATAGTGAGGACTGCCGAGCATAAGCTCGACATCTGTGCGCTTTGTACCAACGCTCAGAAAATAGAAATCCTCAATATAAAGCGAGCTTTTAACGCCCGCGCCGTAGCCTGTCCCGCCCGCGCTCTCCTTTGGGTAGCCGAGTCCGGGATTTGCTTTTTTGCAGGAGCTTATGCTGAGCAGTACCGCCGCGGCAAGCACGGCGGCGGTCAGCCGTTTCAAATTAAACATCACGCATCTCCGTTAAAGTAAGTTTTGGCGTCCGCAACGTCTTTACATATGCGGGAATAAAGTGCGTCTGTGCTGTCAAATTTCGTCTCTTTGCGGTGCATTAAGATAAACTCGACGGTGATTTCTCTGTCGTACAGGTCGCCGTCGAAATCAAAAATATTTGTCTCGACATTCGGGCGCACGGTATCCTCCACGCTCGGTCGCACGCCGACGTTGGAAACGCCGTTGTATCTCTTTCCGTCTATAAGTATATGCGTAAAATACACGCCGTAAGCGGGAATAACCTTTTTTTCGCAAAGCGGCAGGTTTACGGTCGGTATGCCGCGGGCAGCGCCTAAGCTTTTGCCGTGTTCCACCCTGCCTGTAACAGAGTATAGCCTGCCAAGCGCCTTTGATGCCGCCGCCATATCGCCGCACTCTATCATCAGGCGTATGTCGGACGAGCTCAGCTTTTTGCCGCCGCAAATCACCCTGTCAACTACCACCGTTTTTATTCCCCAAAAGGCACACAGTCTTTCAAGCGTTTTCACATCCCCCGCCGCATCCGCGCCGAACCTGAAATCGTCTCCGCAGATAACGCAGCGGGTGTTCAGCCGCTCTTTTAATATATCATTGACAAATCTCTCGGGCGTAAGTCTTTTGATATTTTCAAAATTGTCAAAATAAACTAAATCAATGCCCGCTTCTGTCAACAAAAGCTGCTTTTCGGCGTTTCCGGTTATGACCCTTGCGCCCTTGCAGTTTTCAAAAAAAGTGTACGCCGTCGCCATACAGTCAACGCTGTTTTCGACCACTGCGGAAAGCAGGGCGCGGTGACCGATATGCACACCGTCGAAATCGCCCAGCGCAACGCACATTTTTCGGCTCATAGTTTTTCTCCAATCACAAATGTGTCACAAGCTTAAATACCGTTCCGTCTGCCGTATCGGCGGTTTTTCCTATGCCGATAAGTCCTGCTTTTCCATACACCTTACAGGTCTCCTGCGGCAGTCCGCGCAGCTTTTTTGTGTCTACGGCACATCCGTTTGAAAGAAGCGTTTCAAAAAACTGCTCGGGGTGATACTCCGGCATATCGCAAAGCACACTGTCAATAGGAATTATGCTGTCCGAAAGCCGCTCACTGTCCGGAAAAACGGCATTTTCCACCGTCCACCCGCAGGCGGCGGTGCGGCGCAGGGCGCTCATTGTTCCGACTGTGCCGAGCGCGTGGGCGATATCGCGGCACAGCGAGCGGATATACGCGCCCTTTGAGCAGGACACATCCATCACAAGCTCATTTTGCTCAAAGCTTACAACGTCAATAGAATAAATCGTTATCATCCGCGCAGGAGGGTTTACCGTTTTCCCCTCGCGCGCAAGTTTATAAAGCCGCTGTCCGCCGACCTTGATGGCAGAGTATGCGGGCGGGACT
>CANQVN010000092.1 GCA_947627315.1 uncultured Clostridia bacterium
GGGCGTAATAATAGTACCGCCTGTTGTCTGCCGAGCGTATGCCTATCCTCCAGCCGCCGTACTGGTTCCAGCCCAGCGCCTCGATTTTCCCGCCCTCCACCGCGACAATGGGCGTGCCGACGCTGCCGAACATATCGTGACCGAGGTGGCGGCGCTTGTAGCCGTAGGAGCGGGACGCGCCAAAGTCGTCGTAGTGGGAGTAGTAATACCCCGCCGCGAACGGCGAACGCGCCAGCACGCCGTAGTTTCCCTTGTCGTCGTAGCCGACAAACCCCGAAAGCACCGCGCTGTACGCCTCATAATAGTAGTCGTAGTATTTGAGATTTGCCGTTATAGTCTCGATATCCTCCGCGTTTTGTATCCGCTCATACAGAGCGTCGATGTTTTTGTCGTACTCACCGAACCTTCCGCCGTTTTTACAGGCGGCATAGGACAAAAGCTCTATCCAGCTCACCGGCGTGTCGCTGTCGTGCGAGCTTACGTCAATATCAAGCGCCTGCTTCAAAACGCCCGCGCGGGGCGTGAAATCGACCCATTTTATATAGTCCCCCGACACGCTTTTAACGCGGTCGCGCGACGCGCCAAAAACCAGCAAAAGCCCCAGCGCGGCGCATAAGGCGGCGCGTAAAACGCGCCTGATATTTACCGTAACTATCATAGCACCACCGAAATAATACTATGCAAAAGCCGATAAAAAAATCACCGCGGCAAAAGCCGCGGTGAAACCGTTTGACGTCAGTCTGAAAGCGGGACACCCTTTCCGTCCGTTGAAATTGAGCCGGTCAAAATCATAATCCCCTCGACAAGTCCCCAAATCTCCGACGCTATGGAGAGGAAGCCGCAGGACAGCAGCGTGAGCAGCAGCTGACCGACCGCCTTGCCGGTGTAGCCGAGATAAAAATTATGTACGCCAAACGCGCCGAGGAAAATCCCCAAAAGCCCTGCCGCCATCTTGGATTTCCGCGCGCCCTCGGGAACCGGCTGAGCAAGCGCCACGCCGCAGGAGGTGCAGACCGCAGCTCCCGGAGAGGTCGGCTGACCGCAGTTCGGGCAGAACGCCGTGCCGTTGCCCTTTGCGGCGCCGCATTTGACACAGACCGCCGCCATATCGTCCATCTGATTTCCGCAGTTTCTGCAAAAAGCCATAGTAATTCTCCTTTGCATTTATTAAATTTATATTAACACATTATACTCCGGTTTTCAACAATTTCATAACATTTTTTCGTAAATTATGCCGAAAATTTTGGCACATTCGGCGCGGGTAGCGCCGCTGCGCGGGCGAAAGCCGACGCTGTCGCCGTTCATTATCCCAAGATACCCGCAAAGCAGCACCGACTCTGCCGAAAAGTCGTGTATCCTGCCCTCGTCGGGATAGCGTGCCGAAAGCTCGGTCCGCGCCCCGCTTTTATCTATAGCCGGCAGCGGCGCGCCGTCAAAGCTGCCGATAAGCCGTATCAGCCGCGCTATCACCGTCGCTATCTCCTCGCGGGTGGCAAAGCCCTCGGGGTCAAACCTGCCGCCGCCTATCCCCTCCACGATTTTAAGGGACGCGCACTTCATAATGTAGTCGTAATACCACTTTCCGCGCGCAACGTCGGTAAATGACAGGCTGTCGTCGATGCGGTAGCTGACGTCGTCCTGCGTCGCCTTTACTATCATCGCGGCAAGCTGCGCCCGGGACACGCCGCCCTCAGGCTTAAACATATTATCCCCCATACCGTTCATTATCCCCAAAGCGCCCGCGCCGTTAACATAGCGGTAATACCACTTTGCGGGGTTTTTCACGTCCGAAAACTCAAACGGAGCTGTGTCAAACGCGCCGAGCAGCGTCGTTTCAAAGCAAAGGGCGCCGTCCTTTGAAAACGAGGGGACGAAAACGCCGCCAAACCGCGCCGCTTTAAGCTCGCCCGCAGCTCCCGAAACGGCATAGCTTATCGGTATGCGCGTTTGGGACAGCGCCGCGCGCCGCCCGTCGTTATAAGTATAAGTAACGTTAAACGCGTTTTTTTCAAGCTCGAAGCGCGCGCTTTGCAGGTTAAAGTCGAAAAACGCGTTTTTATCGGCGGTGACCGTCACCCCGTCGCCGATAAAGCGGTAGTATTTGACCGAAGGCTCGTAATAGAGTGCGCTCAGCGCGCCGCCCGTCAAAAGATAGGCGATACCGACGCTGTCAAAATCAAGATAGCCGCCGTTCAGCCTGCCGTTTATGTATGAGCCGGCGTCATCCACCGTCTGCGTGTTTGACGCGGCGGCGCAGAAAACCGACTGCGACAGCATAACGCAAATAAGCGTCAAAATTATAACAAGTCTTTTTTTCATACCGTCCTCCTGAGCCCCTTGGGATAGTGATTTTTTATAATTCTGCCGTCGCCCTTGCCAAGCCCGAGGGCAAGTCCGTTTCTTGTGACGGCGCACCAGCCCGAAATATCCGCCGGTATCGTCTCGCCTTTTATATACGCCTCCGCCTCGGCAAAAGACAGCTCGTATGCCGCAAGACAGCCCGCCTTTGCCGCAAGCGCCAGCGCGTGGGCGGGGATAAACACTCTGCCTCTGTATTCCCCGAGCTTTACCCCCGCGCGTATAACGCGAACGCCCTTTACCGCCGGCAGGTCGTCCTGCACGGCGTACAGCGCGCCGCCGCGCTCCGTTATGAAAAAGCCGTTATCCTTGTGAAAGCGAAGCGGGGACGAAAAAATGCCGTCCGGTATGCGCTTTTGGGCTTTTACCGCGCCCGAGAGCAGAAAAAGCTTTTTTGACCGATTATCGCCTTTTCTTTTAAGCGCGCAGACAAACTGACCCTCGCCGCCGTCTTTAACGGTTATCCGCCGTGCAAAATCCGCGCCCATAAGCCCACTCTGTCCGACCGACAGCCCTGTGTCCGCCGGCTCAAAATCGGGATTGTTTTTAAGAAAATCAAGCACGACCCGCTCGTTTTCCTCGGTGTTGTAGGTGCAGGTGGAATATATCAGCCTGCCGCCCGGGCGCAGCGCCCGCGCCGCGTTTTGAAGTATCGAAGAGGAGCGCGCGGCGCACATTTTTACAAGCTCGGGCGACCAGGAGCTTAAAATTTCGGGGTGGCTGCGAAACATACCTTCGCCCGAGCAGGGCGAGTCGACAAGCACCTTGTCAAAATACCCCTCGAACGCGCGGGCGATATCCTCGCTTTTGGCGCTTGTCACAGCGGCGTTTGATATCCCCATCCGCTCGACGTTGCCTATAAGCGACACGGCGCGGCGCGGGTCGATTTCGTTTGCGACAATAAGCTTGCAGTAGGGCGCGATCGCCGTCGCCTTCGACCCGGGCGCGGCGCACATATCAAGAACCCTGTCGTCCGGCGCGGTGTTCAGCGCAAAAGCCGCGCTCATCGCGCTTGGCTCCTGCAAATAAAACCCGCCCGCGACGTGGAGCATATCGAAGCCGGAGGGCTTGGTATCCGTCACATACCCGTCGGGGTGAAAAGGGCAGGGGGTGAGCTTGAACGGGGCAAGCGCTTCAAATTCCGCCCGCGAGAGCTTTAAGGGGTTGTACCTTACGCCGCAAAACGGCTTTGAACCTATATAGGGCGAGATATCAAAGATATCACGCAAAAACTCAGTCATTTCCACTTAGAAAATTTCCTCTTTGTCTGGGCGCAGAAATCCGTTTCCGCACACCCTGTCAGCATTTGCTATAACGACAAACGCGCCGTCGTCTATCTCAAACACGCGGCGGCGCAGCGCCGTCGACTCGCGCAGGTTGACAGCGCACATTATGACCTCCCGCGGACTGCCGCTGAACCCGCCGCGGGCGGAAAACACCGTACAGCCGCGCCCCAGCTCGCTTTCTATGCAGGCGCGTATATTTTCCGTCATATCCGAAAAGATGAAAAGCAGCGCGCCCTGCGCCCTGCCGCGCAGCCGGTTGTTAAGCGTGAGCGAGGTCAGCATTATCAGCGTCATGGAATAAAGCGCGGTGTCAAGGCTTTTATACAGTATCGCGCCGGCGGCGACAATCACCCCGTCTATTATCAGCAGCAGCGAGCTTATCGACCGACCGGGGCGAAGCCGCTGTATTATATACGCCAAAAGGTCGCTGCCGCCGGTGACTATCGAGCGGCTCATCACGATGAAAAGCCCGATTCCCGTGAGCAGCCCGCCGTATATCGCCGAAAGCAGCATACTTTCGGTGTACCGCGCGGGGACAAGCAGCTCGAACAGGTCTGTCACCGCCGAAAACAGCGCGATGGCATAGACGGTGCGCAGAGTGTATTTTTTACCGCAGACAAAAAACGCCGCGACGACAAGCGGGACGTTGATAACGGCGATGCCGGTGCCGAGCGGGAGTCCCCACAGGCTGTTAAATATAATCGCGATGCCGGACGCGCCGCCCGTCAGTATTTTATTCGGCGCGGCAAAAATGCACAGCCCCGCGGCAAACACCGCGCCGCCCGCGATAATGGCGGCGGTGTCCTTTACAAAATCTTTAACCAATGCTTTCACCTCTGCATTAGTTTGCTGATAATTATCTCAAATAATCCCGAAAGTCTGTCATAATCTCCGGCAAGAAACAGGTATCCCCACAGCGCCTCGAAGGCGGTGGCGCGGCTGTACTCGCACGCGTCCGCCCCGCGCGGGCGGGAGTGCGGCTTGGCGTTTCTGCCGCGGCGGACGACGGCAAGCTCGTCGCTTTCAAGATGCGGCTCCAAAATCTCCAAAAACCCGCTCTGCGCGTGCGCGCTGACAAAGCCCTTGGCGCCGATATGCGCCGCGCCGTTTTTAAGCGCGCCGTTTTCCAAAAGATGCAGCCGCACCTCAAGCTCAAACACAGCGTCGCCCATATAGGCAAGCGCAAGCGAGCCGTAGCGGGATATTATCTCTTGTTTTCTCATATTCATAGTATCATTATAACGCCCGCCGCAAAAAAGTCAAGCCGCAAAAAAAGGTATCGCGCGGCGGCGCGCGGCATAAAATGTAATGAATAATAAAAGAGGTGAGCGTATGGATAACATAGATAAGATAATGCAGGAGATAAAAAGCATGGATAAAGCCCGCAGAAACGAGCTTTTAAGCACGCTTGAAGGCTCGATAAGCGAAAAGCAGCAGGAAAACCTGAAACGGCTGCTGAGCGGCAAAGAGGGCAGAGCGGCGCTTGAACGGGAGCTTGAAAAAGCCGATATCGACAAGGCGATAAAAAGCATCAAAAACGGCGGGAAGGTCAATGGGGATTATATTGCCGAAAAGCTGAAAGAGCTGTTGGGGTAAATTATGGCGGAGCTTTCAGATATGCTGGGCAGTCTCCTGTCCGACCCGAAAACGGGAGAGAAGCTGCGCGCGCTGTTGGGAAACGACGGTAAAAGCGCGCCCGCTCCGCCGCCCGATGAAAAAAAGGACGACGCGCTGTCCGCTCTTTCGGGTATGCTCGGCGGGGGCGATATGCCCGACCCGCAGACGGTGAAAAAGCTCACTCGCGCGATGAACGCCATTAACTCAAAGCACGCCGACAGCCGCACGCGGCTGCTTTACGACCTCAAGCCATACATATCGCCCGCCCGCGCGCAGAGGATAGACGAGGCGGCGCAGATGCTTCGGCTTTTGGGCGCGCTTGACATACTTCGGGGAGAAGGTGAGGACAGGATATGAAAACGGACGGTCAGCTTTACGGCGTTTTGCACCGCGGGCAGAGAGAATGCGCCGCGCCTCCGCCCGGACCTGAAATATCGCTTATAAAAGAGACAAAGCCGCGCCGTGCCGGACGGGACGAGCTGCTTATTTTAAGCATAATTTTTTTGATTCTGAGCGACAAAAACGACACCGACCTGCCGCTTGTTATGGCTCTTATCTATATTCTTGCCGCCTGATAAAAAACAGGAGACTGTCGAAAAAGGCACAGACCGCAAGAAAAGCATTAAACTATAAAAAATAACAATAGTTTACTGATAGTAAAAAAGATTTCTGATTTTATTTTGTGTCAGGCGGCGTCGAGCCGCCTGACACAAATTTTCTTGCTATCGGCGAAAACGCTCTCTACCGTACCTTTGTACGCCGACGAGAACGTTTTCACCAATTCTGCACTCTTTTTCGCACGTCTCACAGCGTGTCAAAAGGCTTTTTATATTTGACAAACGGGTATTGATTTTATATAATAAGTAGTAAGCATTTTACGGGAGGTGAGCATATTGCCCATTAAAATACCGAACGAGCTGCCGGCGGTCAAGCCGCTGGCGTCGGAGTTCATCTGCCTGACCACCGACGGGCCCCGGGCGCTGCCCGCGCCGGAACTGGCGG
>CANQVN010000093.1 GCA_947627315.1 uncultured Clostridia bacterium
TGCCGTGCCGCCGCACTCGCGGAAAACGGTGTTCGCAAGCCGGCTGAAGCTGAAAACATTCGCGTTTTTAAGACCCGCCGCCGAAAAGGCGCACTCCCGCGTGATGGAAAGCTGTTCCGGCACGACAAGGCAGACGGAAACGCCGCTTTTATCAAGCGCTTTTGCCCGTGAAAAAAGCTCCCGCGTTTTGCCGCAGCCGGCGCGTCCGTATAATACAGTTACCATTTTTGCCTCCTATGAAAAGAAGTTTTTTAAAACGGCGGGCAGCTCGCCCAACGTGAAAACGGTAAAATCCGGCTCAATCCCATCGGGATCGGCAAGCCTTTTCGGGTTGTAGCGGCAGGTGGCAATCCCCGCGTTTTTGCCGCCCGCGATATCGGAGGAGGGGCTGTCCCCCACAATTATCGCGCGCCTTTTGTCAAAGCCGGGTATTCTCTCAAAGCACAACCTGAAAAATTCGGGCGACGGCTTGTTGCAGCCCAGTCTTTCCGAAATGAATATGCCCTTAAAATACCTTCCTATCCCCGCTTTTGCTATCCGCCCGTCCTGAACCGCCGCCGTGCCGTTTGACACGATATACAGGTCGTATAAATTATAAATCTGTTTTATGAGCTTTCGCGCGCCGCGGACCATAAACGCGCGCCGCGACAGCTTGTCCTCATAAATTTCGCGGGCGCGCCGCGCGGAAGCTTTGACGCCCAGCTCTGAAAAAAAGCGCTCGAACCGCGCGGTTTTAAGCCGGTCGCGTGTGATTTCGCCGCGCTCTAACATTTTCCACATCATATCGTTTATCTCGCTGTACCGCTCAGCGTCGCGAGAGGTCGCGGCAACGCCGAGCTCATCAAGCGTCGACATAAGCGCGTCCCGCTCGCACTTTTTAAAATCGAGCAGAGTATCGTCAAGGTCAAAAAGCACAGTACACATATCTATCCTCAAACAAGCCCCGCAAAACAACTGTTTTGCGGGGCGCTTTTGTTACCGTTTTTACGCGATTGCCTGGTTTATTTTCTCGATAAGAGCATCACAGTCCTCACCATGGACGGCGCAAGCCTGCTCAATCGTCTCTCCGCGCGCGGACGGGCAGCCGAGGCAGTGCATCCCTATTTCAAGAAAGAACTGTGCCGTTTCGGGATATTTATCCAAAACGTCGCCGATAACAGCGTCTTTTGTTACCATTGCCATTACTTCCTTTCTGTAGTATCTAATTACAGTATACACTATTTTTCGGGAAAATCAAATACTTTATTTACAAACAGCTTATTTTTGGTTATAATAAGTAAAAAAGCGGCAAGGAGAATAAATTGGAGTTTTTAGATATAAACAACAGCACGCAGGCGGCGGAGTACGAGAGCTTTGTTCAAAGCTGCCCCAAAGGCAACTTTGCTCAGTCGATAATGTGGGCAAGGCTTAAAACGGAGTGGGATTTCGAGGCGGTCATCGTGCGAAACGACGCGGGCGAGATCGCAGGCACGCTGGGCGTGCTTATACGCAGCGTTCCCGTCTTTCGCGCGAAAATGATGTATTCGCCGCGCGGACCTGTCTGCGACCCGCACAACAAAAGGGTTATAAACGAGCTTATGGACGGAGTGCGCGCGCTTGCAAAAAAACACGGCGCGTATATTTTCAAAATCGACCCCGATATTAAAAGCGACGACAAAGAATTCGCGGATATCTGCAAGGAGGCGGGGCTTACCCTGCCCGAGCAGACCAAAAACTTTGAGGGAATACAGCCGCGCTACGTGTTCAGGCTGTACCTTGAGGGCAGAAATGAGGAGCAGCTGCTTATGTCCTTCCACCAGAAAACGCGGTACAACATCCGCGTCGCGCTCAAAAAGGGCGTCGAGGTGAAAATCGAGGACAGCTCCAAGGTGGACGATTTTTACAAGATAATGCTGGAGACGGGGCTGCGGGACAACTTTGTTATCCGAAACGCCGCGTACTTTAAGCGGCTGCTTTCGGAGCTGGGCGAGCATGCGCGCCTTTATATGGCGTATCTTGACGGAAAGCCGATAGCGGGTACGATTGCGATTTGGTACGGCGACAAGGTGTGGTATCTCTACGGCGCGTCGAGCGACTCGTACAGAAACGTTATGCCCAACTATCTTTTACAGTTTGAAATGATAAAGTGGGCGGTCGAAAAGGGCAGCAGGGTTTACGATTTTCGCGGTGTTTCGGGCGACGTCAGCGAGGACAACCCGCTTTACGGACTGTACCGCTTCAAAAAGGGGTTCAACGGTGAGTTTACCGAGTTTATAGGCGAGATGCACATTGTTTTCCGCCCCGCGCTCAACGGGTTTTTGAAGCTTGCGGAAAAGAGCTACCGCCGCCTCAATATGGTAAAATTTAAGCTGAAAAACAGAAAATGAACAGGTTTATAATAGATACAAAGGACATAGTGTTTAATTTCAACGAGCTTTCCCATCGCACCCACGCGCTTGTGATACCCACCCTGAAGGCGGACTGCTACGGGCTGGGCGCGCGCAGGGTGGCGCAGCTTCTTGTAAGCGAATGCGGAGTGTCGATGTTTGCCGTGTCCCGCCTCGAGGAGGCGCTGGAGCTTGCGGATACCGGCGCGCGGATACTGCTTTTGTCCTGCTATCACGACGAGTCTTCGATTAAAGCCGCGCTCAAAGCGGGCGCGATTATGGCGGTGGATTCATTGGGGCAGGCGCGGCGAATCGCGGCGTGCGCCGCGGAGCTTGGCACCGCCGCCGAGGTACAGGTCAAGGTGGACACCGGCTTTGGCAGGTTCGGCTTTTTACCCGGAAAAATATCGGAAATAGCGCAGGTTTATCAAACGGATGGGCTGGAGGTTTCAGGCATATTCTCCCATTTTTCACAGTCGTTTAACAGCTCATCCCCCGTTACCGACAGGCAGTTCGAGCTGTTTTTGTCGGTAACGGACAAGCTGAGGGAGATGGGGCTTGATCCCGGGCTTTGTCACATTGCAAATTCCTGCGCCGCCCTGCGGGACGGAAAATACCACCTCGACGCGGTAAGGCCGGGCTCCGCCCTGCTGGGAAGACTGCCGATGAAAACGGACCTTCCGCTTAAACGGGTGGGCAGGTTTGAAACGGAAATAATTGACATCCGCACTCTGAAAAAAGGCTCGAACATAGGCTACGGCGGCGTATTCAAGCTGAAAAAGGACGCCCGCGTGGCGGTTTTGGGCGCGGGCAGCGCGGACGGCGTACTTATCGGCAAGGGGTACGACGCATATCGGTTCTGCGACATTCTGCGCTACGGCTTTAACGTGTTCAAAATGCTTTTTCACGACAACAGACCGAGCGTTGAAATAAACGGTGCGCGCACCGTGACGGTGGGCAGAGTCGCGCTGTCGCACAGCTTTGCGGACGTTACGCAAATCGAGTGCAAATGCGGGGACAGGGCGGTTATCGACATATCCCCGCTGTACGTCAGCCCGCGCGTGCCGAGGGAGTATATCTGAATGTTTGAAAAGCTTTTATCAAACAGCGCGATGAAAGCGCAGCTGATATCTCAAATAAAAACAGGACGCGTCGGCGGGGCGTACCTCTTTTGCGGGGCGGAAGGCTCGGGCAAAAAGACGGCGGCTGTTTTGCTTGCTTCATACCTTGTCGGCAAAAACGGCGACAAGGCGGAGCGGGGCGTTCACCCCGACGTTATAACGCTGAGTCCTGCGGACGGGAAAAAGCTCATAACGGTCGCCCAAATCCGCAGCATGCGGGCGGACGCTTTTATAAATCCGAGCGAGGGGACGCGGAAAATTTACATTATCGACGGCGTTCAGCTTATGAACGAGGCGGGGCAAAACGCGCTGCTCACCATTTTGGAGCAGCCGCCCTCCCACGCGGTTTTCATTCTGCTGAGCGAGAGCCGGGGCTGCGTTTTGCCGACGGTCATTTCCCGCTGCGCCGTTTACGATATGGAATACGTGCCGCCGAAGGACGGCGCGGCGCTTTTGAAAAAGCGGCTGCCGCAGCTTTCCGAAAAGGAGCTTGAGGACGCGATGCTTGCCGCGCAGGGAAACGTAGGCGAGGCGCTGCGGCTGCTTCAGACGGGCGGAGACATGGCTCTTTGCGAAAAAATCGCGCTTGCCGCGGCAAACGGCGACGAATATGCCGCGCTTGCCGCAGTATCGGGGCTGCCGCGCGGGCGGGCGGCGGAGGTTATGTCGTCGCTTGCGGCATATCTCAGAGATATTTTGGCTTACCGCGGGACAAAAGACGCAAATATGACCGTTTTTACAGACAGCATATTGAAAAATTCAAAGCAATTTGATAAAATAAATCTGAATACACTTTACGACAGCATTTGCGCGTGCGAGCAGGCTGAGGCGCTTATAAATGCGTTTGTCAGTCCGGCTCTTGCGGCGGAAAATGCGGTCGCTTGTCTTTGCGGAGGAAAAAAACTTGACTGATATAGTGGGAATACGTTTTAAAAACGGCGGAAAAATGTATTATTTCGATCCCGGAAAGCTCACGCTTAAAGAGGGGCAGTGGTGCATCGTCGAGACGGCGCGGGGAAAGGAATGCGGAGAGGTGGTTTACGGCAACCACGCCGTAAACGACAGCGAGGTTGTGACCCCGTTAAAGCCTGTTATCAGGGTCGCGGACTCGGCGGATATAAAAAAGATGCAGACGCTTCAGCAAAAGGAACAGCGCGCGTTTGACATATGCAACAGGAAAATAGAGAAGTTAGGGCTGGAGATGACGGTAGTCGAGGTGGAATACACCTTTGACGAAAGCAAGATTTTGTTTTACTTCACGGCGGACGGCAGGGTGGACTTTCGCGAGCTTGTAAAGGAGCTTGCGACGATGCTCCACACCCGCATCGAGCTGCGTCAGATAGGCGTTCGCGACGAGTGCAAGATGAAGGGCGGCATGGGTATGTGCGGCAGACCGTTCTGCTGTCACAGCTTTATGAGCGACTTTCACCCCGTCTCCATCAAAATGGCAAAGGAGCAGGGGCTGTCGCTCAACCCCGTCAAGATTTCTGGCGCGTGCGGCAGGCTGATGTGCTGTCTCAGCTACGAGCAGGAGTGTTACGAGGCGTTAAACCGCAGGCTGCCGCGGGTCGGCGCGCTCATAAAAACGCCGAACGGAAATGCGGTCGTGACCGAGGTCAACACCCTAAAGCAGACGGTGCGGGCAACAATCACCCAAAAGGACGGGACGGTGACAAGCGACCTTTACAGCGCGGAGGACGTGAAGGTGCTGAAAAACGGCAGGGGCGGCAGGGAGCAGCTTCAGGAACAGCAGGCTTTGCCGGAGACGGACTGAAAATTTAATAATAAATTAAAAAAGCTCTTGCATTATACAGCAACATCTGATAATATAAAATCTAAATAAGGAGGTGTTTTTTAATGGCTCACGTTATAACAGATACCTGTATCTCATGCGGCACCTGCGAGGGGGAATGCCCCGTCGGCGCTATCTCTCAGGGCGATGACAAATACGTCATCAATCCCGATGAGTGCATCGACTGCGGCGCGTGCGCTGCCGCCTGCCCGACAGAGGCAATCGAGGCGGAGTAAGCTACATAAATCGCTAAGACAAATTCCGCTGAATATTCAGGGAGACTTAAAAAATATCCGAAAGCATGCTTTCGGATATTTTTATTTGTTTTTTTCGGCGCCGCGCTTTTTTGAATAGCTTCTGTCAAAGGTGATGACAAGCTCACAGCCGCGTTTTTCGGCGCAAAAACGCTCGTTTATAATATCGCGCAGGGTTATATCGTCAAGCCCGATATCGTCCGGCACGACGACGTCGAAAATCAGCTTTATCCGCTCGTTTGAAAACACAGCCCGAAAATCGTGCAGCGTGAAGCGGCAGTCGATGTCCGTCAGCAGCGACAAAATCTCCATCTTGAGCAAAACGACCCTGTTGTCGTCCGTCACCGTCGGATCGACGTGTATCACCATATCAAGACCGAGGTCTTGCCGCATCTGACGCTCTATTGCGTCGGCAAGCTCATGGCTTTCGGTAAGTCCCGTCTTTTCAGACATCTCGACGTGAAGGGTGGCAAACAGCCTGCCCGGTCCGTAATTGTGAACGGCAAGGTCGTGTACGCCGTAAACCCCGTTATGCGAAAGGGCGATTGAATAAATCTGCTCGACAAGCCCGCCGTCCGGCGGAGAGCCGAGCAGCGGGTCTATCGTGTCACGCACAAGGCGAATGCCCGATATCAGAACAAACACCGAAACGGCAAGCCCCGCCCAGCCGTCCGCATCAACGCCGAAAATCGCGTATACCGCGCCTGACAGCAGCACA
>CANQVN010000094.1 GCA_947627315.1 uncultured Clostridia bacterium
GCTGCACAGCGTCTCAAACCGCGCCTTAATCTCCGTTTCGCAAAAGACCCTGCCGTCCTTCGCGGTGACCGTAATTTCGGCGTGTACTCCGCTCGTATAGGCGGGCAGCGGCAAAATCTCGTCCTCATCAATATCAAGGCTGTACTTTTTGCTGTAAGCCTGACTGACAAAGGCGTCTTTCACACAAATTTTCATAAACCCCTCTGTATCGCCGGCGGCGGTCACAAAATAGCAATATATATTATAATTACCAAAGCGGAACTTGTCAACTAAAACTTTTCATTTAACCGAAATTTTTTAATAACCCCGCCGTTTAATTAAGTCGGATGTTGACAAAAACGATATTTGATAGTAAAATATTCGGTTAGACGATACAATCAGACTACAATGCGCCGCAGCCGGGCGCATTTTCCCGATGACTGCGTTGTCGACCTTGCCGGGCGCCAGCCCGCCTGCGGTCTGCCGCCTTGTCCTCGAAAAAATCCGCTTCGGTTGCGGTCGAAGATTTTGCGGGAAATCGCCCGTCGATGGATGCAAGGCGCGAGGGTGAGAGCATACTGTCGTATGGTAAGCCCGAGCAATGCAGGGGGCCCACAAAAACATAGTTTTTGTGGGGAGAGGAGGCGCAGCGTGCAAGGCGAGCTTTTCGTGCCTTGCACGAAAACGAACTAAAAACGCTTGCGCCGACGAAGCAGACGCGGCGGGCGTTTTTCGCAAAACACGTTGTAGTCTGATTGCATCGTCTAGATGAAATAAGGAAGTAACTGAAATGTCAAAAAGAGAGGATTTAAGAAATATCGCCATTGTGGCGCACGTCGACCACGGCAAAACCACCCTTGTCGACGAGATGTTGAAGCAGAGCGGCACATTCAGGGAAAATCAGGTCGTCGCCGAGCGGGTTATGGATAATAACGACCTTGAGCGGGAGCGTGGGATAACGATACTTGCAAAAAACACCGCCATTTTTTACAAAGGCGTTAAAATCAACGTTATCGACACTCCGGGGCATGCCGATTTCGGCGGCGAGGTGGAGCGTGTGCTCAAGATGGTGGACGGCGTCATTTTGCTTGTCGACGCGGCGGAGGGACCTATGCCGCAGACCCGTTTCGTCCTGCAAAAATCGCTTAAAATGGGGCATAAGGTGATAGTCGCCATCAATAAGATAGACCGCCCCGACCGCCGTATAGACGAGGTGGTGGACGAAATACTCGACCTGCTTATAAGCCTTGACGCGACAGACGAGCAGCTTGACAGCCCCGTGCTTTTCTGCTCGGGCAGAGACGGCACCGCCTCGCTGTCGCAGGACGAGCCGGGGCAGAACCTTGTCCCGCTGCTCGATGCGATTTTGGAGCATATCGACCCGCCGGACATAACAGAGGACGGTCCCACGCAGATGCTCGTCTCGTCCATTGACTATAACGAGTACGTCGGGCGCGTCTGCATAGGCAAAATCGAGCGGGGGACAATGGTCAAAAACCAGGAGGTGCGGATATGCGAGTATCACGATTCACACCCGCCCTACAGCGCGAAAATCGTAAATCTCTATCAGATACAGGGGCTTGAGCGGGTGCCGGTCGACTCCGCACGCGCTGGCGATATCGTCTGCCTGTCCGGCGTCGCGGACATCACGATTGGCGACACCGTCTGCTCGCCCGAATGCGTCGAGCCGCTTCCGTTTGTAAAAATTTCAGAGCCGACGGTCGAGATGACCTTTTCTGTAAACAACAGCCCGTTTGCGGGCAAGGAGGGCAAGTTTGTCACCTCCCGCCACCTGCGCGACAGGCTGGAACGCGAGCTTTTAAAAGACGTGTCGCTGCGGGTGTACGACACCGACAGCGCGGACAGCTTCCGCGTCGCGGGCAGGGGAGAGATGCACCTGTCTATTCTTATAGAGACGATGCGCCGCGAGGGCTATGAGTTTATGGTCGGCGCGCCGAAGGTGCTGTATAAGGAAGAAAACGGAAAGAAGCTTGAGCCTGTCGAGCGGTTTGTGTGCGACGTGCCGTCCGACTATATGGGCGCGGTGATGGAAAAGTTAGGCGCGCGCCGCGGCGAGCTTGTTCAGATGACGCAGTCGGGCGACCGTATGCGGCTTGAATATCTTGTTCCCGCGCGCGGGCTTTTCGGCTACAAAAACGAGTTTTTGACCGACACCCGCGGGCAGGGCGTTATGAGTACCGTGTTCGACGGCTACGCGCCCTACAAGGGCGATATCGTAAGCCGCGCCACAGGCTCGCTTGTCGCCTTTGAAACAGGCGAGGCTGTGACCTACGGGCTGTTTAACGCGCAGGAGCGCGGCGTTATGTTCATCACCCCCGGCACGCAGGTATACGAGGGCATGATAGTGGGCGTGTCGCCCAAGGCGGAGGATATAAACGTAAACGTCTGCAAGAAAAAGCACGTCACCAATATGCGCGCTTCCGGCTCGGACGAGGCGCTGCGGCTTGTTCCGCCGCGCATTATGAGCCTTGATGCCTGCATTGAATTTATCGCGGACGACGAGCTTATCGAGGTCACGCCCAAAAGCCTGCGGCTTAGAAAGGTAATTCTTTCAAATTCGCAGCGCGCCAAAGTGAAATTCGGTAAAAAAGATTAAAATCAGCCCCGTGCGGTATACCGCACGGGGCTGTCCGTAGCTTTCAGAACTCTATAAGCTCGTATTCCTTGCTGCCGCAGCCGATAGCCGCCGCCGCGTCTATCGTGTGCGCGCCGTTTCTGCTCTCAATCCTCTCCAGCAGATGCTTTTGCCCGGGGTCGTCCGTCGCGGCGTAAACAAGGTCAAGACACGCCCTGTCTATAGCGACAGGGTCGGTCGACGCAAGAATGCCGATGTCCTTCATACACGGGTCTTCCGCAACGGCGCAGCAGTCGCAGTCGACCGACATATTTTTCATAACGTTGATATACGCCGTATTGTCGCCGAACATATCGATTATCGACTTTGCCGCGTCCGCCATCGACTCCAAAAACGAGTCGTGGTCGGCAGTCCAGATATTCTCCGGTACGCCCGCGCCGTGAATGTACGCCTTGCCGTATGACGAGGCTATGCCTATCGAAAGCTGCTTCAGTGCGCCGCCGTAGCCGCCCATCGGGTGACCCTTGAAGTGGGACAGTACCAAAAGCGAGTCGTAATTAAAAAGCGTTTTGCCGACGTAGTTTCTTTTTATAACCCTTCCGTTCGGTATCTCAATCTCCCTGTCGGGACCCTCCGCGTCCATCAGGTCAAAATCAAAATAATGGTTCCACCCGTGCAGCTCTATTGTTTTAACGTGCTTTTTTGTTGTGTTTCGCTCGCCGTCGTAGGCGGTGTTGCACTCGACGACCCTGCCGCCGACCTTGTCTATCACAGGCTTCCAGAACGGCGGACGCAGGAAATTCTGGTTTCCGACCTCTCCCGAATGTACCTTAACGGCGACGCTGCCGGAAAGCTTCCGTCCGAGCTTCATATAGCCCTCAAGCACTTTTTCCGGAGTTATCTCTCTTGTAAAATATACTTTTGATTTCATAATACTGCCTCCTCTATATGCTCTTACCTGAATTATACTTTATATAGATTTTTCTGTCAATGCGCCCTGAAAAATTTAATTTTTTTGTTGACAAGCGGGAAAAAGGGTGATAATATATATAGGCAAAAAAGAAGTAGGACGCTGCCCGTTCTCACCGTATGGCAAGGGCTTTTACGGTTAATAATCAATGCGCATGGTATTGTGCGCGTATTGTGAGCGGGCTGGTTCAGCTCGTTTTTTTGTTGTATTTTGCTTTGGAGGTGTGCGGGTATAAACGCAAAGGATCTACTTATCAATGAGGCAATAAAGGACAAGGAAGTCAGGGTCGTCGATGAAAACGGCGCCCAGCTTGGCATTATGAAATCGTCCGAGGCGCTAAAGATTGCCGTTTCGCGTAATCTTGACTTGGTTAAAATCGCGCCCAAGGCGACGCCGCCTGTCTGTAAAATCATAGACTACGGCAAGTATTGCTACGAGCAGTCCAAGCGTGAGAAAGAGGCAAGGAAAAATCAAAACGTCATTTCAATCAAGGAAATTCAGCTCACGCTGAAAATAGACGTACACGATTTGCAGACAAAGGCGTCTCACGCGGTGAAATTCCTTAAAAACGGCGACAAGGTTAAGGTTGTTGTCAAGTACAAGGGCAGGGAGCTTGCCCATACCGAGCTTGGCTTTGACATTGCCAATCGTTTTGTTGAGCTTCTTGAGGACAATGCGGTTATCGAAAAGCCCGCGAAAATCGAAGGCAGAAACATGACATTGATTTTGGCGCCGAGCGCGGCGCTGAAAAAGAAATAAGGGAGGCAAAAATCAATGGGTAAAATCAAAACTCATACAGGCGCAAAGAAAAGATTTAAGATTACAAAGGGCGGCAAGGTAAAGAGATCGCACGCGTTTCGGTCGCATATACTCAATAAAAAGTCGACAAAGCGTAAAAGAGGTCTTCGCAAAGAGGCTTATGCCGATGTGACAAACGTCAAGGCAATCAAAAAGCTCATTCCTTATAAATAATAGAGAGTTCGGAGGATTAGATAAATGGCAAGGATTAAAGGCGCGGTCGCTACCCGCAAGAGAAGAAAAAAGATACTTAAGCTCGCCCGTGGTTATTACGGTGCAAAGAGCAAGCAGTTCCGCACGGCAAACCAGGCGGTAATGCGCTCGCTCACCAACGCATATATAGGCAGAAAGCAGAAAAAGCGCGATTTCCGCTCGCTGTGGATAACCCGCATTTCCGCCGCATGCCGCATGAACGATATCAACTATTCGCAGTTTATGAACGGTCTTAAAAAGGCGGGCGTTACGCTCAACAGGAAAATGCTCGCGGAGATAGCGGTGTCCGATATGTCGGCGTTTGCCGCGCTTGTCGAAACGGCAAAGTCCGCAAAGTAAAACGGTCATAAAAATAAATTATGCCAAGCGGTGTTAAACCGCTTGGCACATTTTTTTTGTTTTTATATGATGTTGACCGTGACTACTTTTCTCCAGCTCGAATTGCGGCCGCTCAGCGTCGCCAGCTCATCCGTTTCCTCCGTGCGGCAGTCGTAATAAAGAACGTCTTGCTCCAGCTCGGCGATTTTGTCCGTTTTGCCGTCGCAGTAATCGTTTAACACGTCCTTTATGGCGCGCAGCCGTTCCTTCATACCGCCCAGACGTATCTGATGCGTTTCAAGCCCCTGACTTCTGTTTTCAAGATGCCACGAATGCTCCAGGTCGTGCAAAAGCCTGTCTGTTTTCGCGATAAGGAGCGGGATTCTGTCGTTTGCCAGCCGTTTAAGCTCCGCCTTGTCGTTTGCCTTGTACGCCTCGCGGAGTGCGGGCGCAAGCTCTGTCGTGAGCGAAATTACCCCCGCGACGGAGCGACCGACGCGCACGACGTATGCAAAATCGCCGCAGTCGCAGTAATTTTCAAGCTCTTTTTCCGAATCCGCGTAAAATTTGCTCGTCTTTCCGGGAATGATGTGCTTGTTCATAAGCCCTGTCAGTATGTCGGCGTAGAGCAGCTTTTTATGTAAGAATACGCGGGTGCGTGATTTGACTCCGGGCGGATAGTCAAGCCCGTCCATAAGCTCAAACGCCCTCATCGGTATTTTGAACATCTGTTCGACGCGCCTGTCGTAATACTCCCTGTCGATATCCCCGCGATAGCATTTCTCGGCGTAGACCATAAGCCCCGGGAGTATCGACATCTGCGGCGCCTCGCCGCCGTCGTCGCCCCAGCCCGTCGCTATAATTGAGTTGATGCCGTTTTCCAGACACTTGTCTATGTGCATACTCTCTATCTCATAGGTGACAATATTGTTTGCGATAAAGCCGAGCCACTTGTGACAGCCGCCCGCAAAGGCAACGGGATTATTGAAGGATTTGTGACAGTTTACCATGTGCGTGACCATGTCGGCGTCGGTCGTGTAATAGTCCCAGTATATCAGGGTGAGGTTTTCCGGAACCCTGTCTATAACCTCCTTGGGAATCTCTCCCTCTTTTACATAATAACAACCGAAGGCAAGGCGGAAAAACATATCGCTCCATATCATCGGGTGGAAGCCGTATTTTTCTGCGATTTTACACACCTTGTCAAGATGCTCAAGCATAATGTCCGAGCGGTTTCTGTAGCCGTGTATATCGAGGTACTTTCCGAGAC
>CANQVN010000095.1 GCA_947627315.1 uncultured Clostridia bacterium
TGAGCGTCTCATATGACAGCTCCAGGTCATCGACATAGTTTGTTATCCCGTCGGAGCAAAGCAGCAGGATATCGCCGCTGTCAACCCGCTCTGTAAAATAATCGTAGTAAACGACTTTTTCTACCCCCAAGGCGCGGGTTATTATATTTTTGTTAGGGTGGTTTCTCGCCTGCGACTCGGTGAGCATACCGCTGTCGACAAGCTCCTGCACGGCCGAATGGTCATGGGTCAGCCGCCGTATACCGCCGTCCTTTATGATATACGCCCTGCTGTCTCCGACATTGAAAATATGGCATATATTACCAATGACTGCTATACAGACAAGCGTCGTTCCCATGCCCATAAGAGAACTGTCAGCCAAAGATTTATTATATATCTCTTTGTTGACACATTCAATAGCTTTTTGAAAAGTTTGCCTTATTTTTTGCTCGTCACACTCGTGCGACAGAGCGGACAGCGACTTTGAAATTCCGCTGACCGCAATGCTGCTTGCAATCTTGCCGCCGCCGGGACCGCCCATACCGTCGCAGACGACGGCATAGCCGATATCCTTTTCAAGCGTATCAAACATATACGTGTCCTGATTGTCCTTGCGTACCTTTCCGATACTGCTTGAACCGTAAATTATCAATTTCCAACCCTTCTTTCCGTTTCATACTTACTTCTGAGTTGACCGCAGGAGGCGGAAATGTCCGCTCCCAGCGTTCTGCGTATCGTACATACCGCGCCCATCGAGCAGAGAAGATTGCGAAAGCTTTCAATTCTTTTCATAACGGGTGCGGTGTATTTTCCGTTTTCTATTTTATTCACAGGTATCAGATTTATATGATACATTATACCGGAAAGCAACGAAAAGAGCCGCTTTGCATCGTCCGGCGAGTCGTTTACACCGTTTATTACCGAATATTCAAAGGATATCCTCCGCCCCGTTTTCGACTGGTATCTGCGGCAGGCGGAAATAAGTGAATTTACGTTGTATTTTTTATTTATCGGCATAATGGACGAGCGTTTTTCATCGGTGGGCGCGTGAAGCGATATTGACAGCGTTATCGGAAAATTAAGCTTAGCCAGCTTATCAATGCCGTCAACAAGCCCGCAGGTGGAAAGAGAAATATGTCTGTATCCGATATTTACTCCCTTTGGGTGGTTTACAATTTTCAGAAAAGAGACGACGTTGTCAAAATTATCGAGCGGCTCGCCGATACCCATTAAAACTATATTTGAAATGCTAATCGACATATCCCTTTGCGCCGCAAGCAGCTGACCGAGTATCTCGCCCGCCTCAAGGTTGCGGATAAGCCCCGACCTTGTCGACTGGCAGAACCCGCACCCCATACGGCAGCCGACCTGCGTGGAAAGGCAGACGGAATAGCCGTGTTCATACTTCATAACGACCGTCTCGACAAAGCTTCCGTCATAAAGCTCAAAAACATATTTGACGGTGCCGTCCTGCTTTGAAGCAAGCTTTTTATAAACGGCGGTTTTATGTATACAGGCGCGCTCGTCAAGCAGCTTACGCAGCGATTTGGGCAGATTTGTCATCTCATCGAAGCTCTCCGCGCCCGAGTGCAGCCATCTGAATATCTGTTCTGTGCGAAAGGCGGGCAGATTTTGGCTCTGAACAAAGCCTTCGAGCTGCTCATATGTTAAAGAACGTATATCCGTTTTTATCTGCCGCACCTCACTTTTTCCTGAGAATAGCTATATAAAACCCCTCGCCGCCGCACGACGGCAGAAACTGTTTTTGTCCGTAATAATCCCCGTATATACAGGCGGCATCGTCTATCTCCAGCCCAAAATCGGACACAGTATTCACCATATCGCCGTTTTCGGCGGGATTTACCGTGCAGGTCGAATAGACGAGTCTCCCGCCGCTTTTGAGATAGTATGCGCCGGTTTTCAGAATATCGCGCTGGAGCGCGCAGAGAGCGGCATAGTCCTGCTTTTTATACTTTATATCGGGCTTTTTATGTATAACGCCAAGTCCGCTGCAGGGCAAATCGCACAGCACCCTGTCCGCTGTTTCGCGTCTTTCGGGGTCGCACACGGCGCTGTCCGCCGTCACGGCGCGTATGTTTTCAAGTCCGAGTCTTGCAGCTCCGCTTCTTATGATTTCCGCCTTGTGCGGATGGATGTCAAACGCCGTGACGTTTGCCATACCTTTGCTTAAAAAGGACATACAAAACGACTTTCCGCCGGGAGCGGCGCACATATCGTAAATCACGTCTCCCGCCTGTGGGTTCACGGCGCAGGCCGCTATGTACGAAGGCTTGCCGACTATATGGAAAAGACCGTTTTTATACGCCGCGCTGTTTTCTATATCAAACCCTTCGTCGATTGAAACAAGCCCGCAAAGCTCTGTCTTTTTTGCCGAAATCCCTGACTCGGCAAGGGCAAAAATGAGCCCGTTTGCGTCTGTTTTCAGCGTGTTAACGGCGGCGTAAAGCTCGCTTTTTCCGCCGGACAGCAAAAGTCTCGTCTCATCCTCACCGACAGAACTGATAAGAAGCTCCAATGTATCGGAAGGCAGAGACAGCTCTAAGCTCATACGCTCCGCCTTATCCTCCGGCAGCGGAATGTCGGCGTGTTCTCTTGCAAGGCGGCGAAGCACCGCGTTTACAAAGCCGGCGCTTTTCGGCACACCCGCGTACCTTGTGAGCTCGACCGAGCTTGCGCACGCCGCGCTGTCCGGGACAGACATAAACAAAATCTGATACAGACCCATCCTGAGCGAGGTCAGCACCGAGCAATTTATCTTTTTAAGCCTGACGCTGGATACTTTTGAAATATAGTAATCAAGCAGCAGCTTTTTTTCGATAACGCCGTAAGTAAGCGCCGCGGCAAAACGCCTGCCGCGCATATCCTTTACGCTCGAAAGCCGCTTTTTTAAGGCAAGGTTCGGGTACGTTCCCTCCCGCTCGCACATAAGCAGCGTATCAAAAGCCGCGGTTCTCGCAATGTCTGTCATTCTCTGCGCGTCCTGAGGAAAAAGCTCAAAAGCTGACCGAGCGAAACGAGCGTTGCCGCAACATAGGTCATCGCGGCGGCGGACAGAACTTTTTTAACGCCGGAAAGGTCACTATCATTATAACCCATATTTCCGACATTTGCAACCGCCCGCGCACTTGCGTTAAACTCAACCGGCAGCGTTACAAGCTGGAAAATGAATATAACCGCAAAGCAGAGCACCGCGATATCGCAGATGACAGGCAAGCGGGAGATGAAGCTCAAAATTATCAGAAAATAAAGTATGTTTGAGCTGAAATTTGTAATCCCGATTATCGACGAGCGCACCCGTACCGGCGTATAGTTTGCGGCGTATTGCAGGGCGTGACCCGTCTCGTGAGCGGCGATGCCGATAGAGGCGACGCTTGTGCCGTTATAGACGTCCTGCGACAGGCGGATAACCTTTTTCACGGGGTCGTAATGGTCTGTAAGCCTGCCCGCGACGCACTCGACCGAAACGTCGTTTACGCCCGCCGAACGCAGTATTGACAAAGCGACGTCCCTTCCTGTCGTATTGCGTGAATTTTGAACTCTTGAATACTTCGAGTAGGTGGAATTGAGATTGCCCTGGATTATGAGGGAAATCACCATGAGCGGCAGAAGTATCAGGAGTGAATAATAGTCGTAAAACAGCATTGTTTCCTCCTACAATGAATATATTGAAGCCCCTTTTTCTATTTTCGCACCGAGGCTGAACGAATATGCGTCCATTTTCTTCTTTCCGACGCGCTGCAGCTCTGTTATGACAACCGAATTTCCGTCGCCGCAGGCAACTTCAATCCCCCGCTTTGAAACGGAGATGATGCTGCCCGCCGGACTTTCGGTGACGCCGCCCATTATAACGCGGTGGATTTTCAGCATACCGCTTTTACATTCGACGTATGCCGATGGCCACGGGTTGTAGCCGTAAACCGTGTTTTTCACACATCGGGCGGGAGCTGAAAAATCAAGCTTTCCCATCTGCTTTGTTATGATGGGAGCAAAGCTTGCCGCCGCATCGTTTTGCGGGGAGAAAACAGCCCTGCCGCAAATTATATCCTCAACCGTGTCGGAAAGCAGGTCCGCCCCCGCGCGGCTCATTCTGTCAAAAAGCTCGCCCGCCGTCTCGTACTCGCCTATTTCAAGCTCCGTCTGCGAAATGACGTCGCCCGTGTCCAAGCCCACGCCCATTTTCATAACGGTAACTCCGGTCGTTTTATCGCCGTTCAGAACCGCGCGCTGGATTGGCGACGCACCGCGGTATTTCGGCAAAAGCGAGCCGTGTACGTTTATACAGCCGTATTTCGGAAGCTCCAGTACATATTCCGGCAAAAGCTTGCCGTAAGCCGCGACGACAATAAGGTCGGGCGCGAGATTTTCAAGCGTTTTTCGGGTGCTTTCGTCCTTAAAGCTTTGCGGCTGAAAAACAGGAATACCGTTTTTTTCGGCATAGCTCTTTACAGGGCAGGGCGTTATTTTATTGCCCCTGCCGCTCGCCTTGTCCGGCTGGCAGAATACCGCTTTAACATTGTGCCTTTCATTCATCGCTTCAAGCGACGGCAGCGCAAAGTCGGGCGTACCCATAAATACAATATCTGTCATTCAAAGACCTCTGTGCCTATCTGCGGTATCGTGATACCGTCAAGATGGTCGTTTTCATGCATGATGGCCCGGGCGATAAAATCCTCACCCTCAAACTCAAACCACTCGCCTTTTACGTTCTGGGCGCGAAGCTTTACCTTATTCGGTCTTATAATCTTAAAGCTCCTGCCGGGGTAAGACAGACAGCCTTCAAGATATTTGTCGTTTCTACCCTTTTTCTTTATTATTTCGGGGTTGATAAACTCCTTGAGACTGCCCCCATCGCCCTCCGCGTCGATATCAATTATAAAGACGCGGCGCAGCACGCCGACCTGCGGAGCGGCAAGTCCGACGCCGCCCGACTTTATCAGCGTTTGCTTCATATCGTCGACAAGGTCGATTATACGTTTGTCTATATTATCCACAGGGCGGGATTTTTTGGATAAAAACTCATCATCGTTTGTAATTATTTCTCTAAGCGCCATTTTTTCCTCATAAATTGTTTATAGGGTTCACGTTGACAGAAAGCTCGGAGGAGATTTCTTTATCAAAGTATTCCAAAAGATTATTTAGCATTTCATACAGGCGGTTGCACACCCTGCTTTTTATAATCAGACTGTACCTGTACCTGTCGTTTACACGCGCTATGCGCGGCACGACCGGGTAGAGCATACGTATCGGAATATCCGAAAACTCCGCGCGGCTCATACCGTCTACCTTCTTATACAAAAGCGACACGTCGCTGTACGCCTGCGCCTCGCTTACGTTTGTCACGGTAAAGCGGACAAGGTCGCAGAAAGGCGGATAGTTCATCGCCTTTCTAAAGCTTATCTCAAAATCAAAGTAGCTGTCGTAATCCTGTTTTTTTGCATAGTTCAGTATCTCATGGTCAGGCGAATAGGTCTGTATCACCGCTATTCCCTCTTTGCCCGCCCTGCCCGAACGCCCGCAGACCTGAGTCAGCAGTGAAAAGGTTCGCTCGTTTGCGCGGTAGTCGTCAACATACAGCGACAAATCGGCATTTATCACGCCGACAAGCGTGACGTTTGGAAAATCAAGACCTTTTGCCACCATCTGCGTACCGAGCATTATGTCGTAGTCGCCGTTTTTGAATGCAGTAAGACTGCTGCCGTAGGAGACATAGGAGCTTACCGTGTCAAAATCCATTCGCAAAAGCCGCGCCGACGGGAACATACTCTCCAGCTCGCTGTAAACAAGCTGTGTGCCGACGCCCAGCTTTTTAATATGCTCGCCTTTGCACTCGGGGCATTTGTCAAACATCTTTATATTATATCCGCAGTAGTGGCACATACACCTGCCGTTTGCGGTGTGATATGTAAGAGCGACGCCGCAGTTCGGACATTTTGCCACATAGCCGCAGCTTCGGCAGCCGACGACGGTATTCGCGCCGCGCCTGTTCAAAAAAAGTATCGCCTGCTCTTTTTTTTCCAAAACCTCGCCAATCGCCTCTTTCAGCCTGTCGCTGAGAAACGACTGCTCGCCCTCGCGGAGCGCGTCTCGCATATCGACCATTTCGACTGACGGAAGCGGGCTTTTATTAT
>CANQVN010000096.1 GCA_947627315.1 uncultured Clostridia bacterium
ACCGAACGTCGGCAAAAGCTTACTTTTTAACAAGATTGCGGGGCAGCGGCTGTCCATTGTCGAGGACACGCCGGGGGTCACCCGCGACAGGATATACGCCGAGGCGGAATGGGCGGGCAAGAGCTTCACGCTCATCGACACGGGCGGTATCGAGCCCGCAGGGCAGGACGTACTGCTAAAGCAGATGCGCGAGCAGGCAAACGTCGCCATCGACGCGGCGGACGCCATAATACTGCTGACAGACGTTAAAGCCGGAGTCACCGCGGCGGATCGCGAGATTGCGGCGATGCTCCGCCGCGCGTCGAAGCCTATCGTGCTGTGCGTAAACAAGGTGGATACTATCGGCGAGCCGCCGGACGAGTTTTACGAGTTTTACAGCCTGGGGCTGGGCGATCCCATAACCGTTTCCGCCGTACACGGCACCGGCACGGGCGACCTTTTGGACGAGGTCTTATCCCGTATTGATTTTTCCGAATACGAGCAGGATGAAAGCGACACCGTGAAGGTGGCGTTTATCGGAAAGCCGAACGTCGGCAAAAGCTCGCTTACAAACTACCTGCTCGGCGAGAACAGAATGATAGTGTCGGACATACCCGGCACGACGCGGGACGCGGTGGACGTGCGCGCCGAAAACAAATACGGTAAATTCTGCTTTATCGACACGGCGGGCATTCGCAAAAAGAAAAAGGTGGATGAGACGGTGGAGCGGTACAGCGTGCTGCGCTCCTTTGCCGCGGTCGAGCGCGCCGACGTGTGCGTTATAATGCTGGACGCGAACGACGGGGTCACCTTTCAGGATACCAAAATCGCCGGCTTTGCAAACGACAAGGGCAAGGCGCTGGTGGTCGCCGTCAACAAGTGGGACACCGTCAAAAAGGAGACGGGTACGATGGACGCGCTTAAAAAGGACATACTGCGCGACCTTGCGTTTATGGACTTCGCGCCGGTGGTGTTTATCTCCGCCAAGACGGGGCAGCGGGTCGACAAGCTGCTTGAAACGGTCGTTGCGGCAAACGAGCAAAACAGGCGCAGGATAACGACCGGAATGCTGAACGACTTTCTGTCGGACGCGACGGCGCGCGTGCAGCCGCCGTCCGACAAGGGACGCAGGCTCAAGATTTTCTATATGACGCAGGCGCAGACCGCGCCGCCTACATTTATCTTTTTTGTCAACCGCGCGGATTTGTTCCACTTTTCCTACAAGCGGTATCTTGAAAACAGGCTGAGAGAGGTTTTCGGATTTGAGGGAAGTCCGGTGCGGTTTATAGTGCGTGAGCGCGGAGAGGAGAATAAGCTGTGATTTTTGTTTGGTTTTTAATAGCGGCGGCTGTCGGTTACTTTGTCGGCAGTCTCAACTACTCGATTATTTTTTCAAAGCTCGTGATGCACTCCGACGTGCGCACGAAGGGCAGCGGCAACGCGGGCAGTACCAATATGATGCGAAGCTTCGGCTGGGGCGTCGGCGTGTCGACGCTTATCGTCGATTTTCTGAAGACGTTTGTCGCCACCTTCGCCATATGGGCGCTCTTTTCATTCGTCTGTCCCGACTGGCGGCAGACGGGGGTCGCACTGTGCGGACTGTGCTGTGTGCTGGGACACTGCTTTCCAGTATTTTTCAAGTTCAAGGGCGGAAAAGGGGTCGCCGTGGGCGGCATAACGTCGCTTATGGTCGACTGGCGCTGTTTTGTCATTATTGTTATCACCTTTTTGGTGTTCACAGCGATTTCAAAGTATGTGTCGCTCGGCTCGGTGATGGGCGCGCTCGCCTTTCCCGCATCGCTCCCCTTTTTCACCGATTTCGGAACGGCGCAGGGGATTGCGACGTATATTATGTCAATCCTGACGGCGGGTATCATCATAATCCTGCACCGTAAAAACATAGTGAGAATTGTAAAAGGCGAGGAACACCGCCTGACGTTTAAGAAAAAATAAAGCACACCCGCGCAGTGATTACTGCGCGGGTGTGTTCTATCCGAGCTTATCTCCGTTTTTCACAGGACTGTCCGGCGTTATCAGCACGACGCCGCCCTCGCTGTATGTGCCGAGCACCAAAACCTCCGACATAAAGTCCGCCACCTGCCGCGGCGGGAAGTTTATGACAGCCAGCACCTGCCTTCCCGCAAGCTCCTGCGGCTCGTATTTGTCCGTTATCTGCGCGGACGATTTTTTTATGCCTATCTCATCCCCAAAATCAATTTTCAGCTTATACGCCGGCTTTTTCGCCTTTTCAAACGGCTCGGCGCAAATTACTGTGCCGACTCTTATATCAAGCTTCATAAAATCATCAAACGTCGCCATAAAATCTCTCCTTTTTTATAATGATATTACGGCGGGCGTGAAAAGTCAACCTTTATAAAAAGCGGGCTTTGCCCGCTTTTAGTTTTTCTGCATATTTTCTACTATCTGCTTTAACTGCTCCATACTCTGAGGATGAACTCCGCTCTGCTCCAAATTTTCGCGGATATACGCGGGCAGAGCCGAGACGTACTGGTTCATTCTTTCACTTTCGGTCATTTTGCCACCTCCGATGTTAGTATCGGCGGTCGTTACAGAATTATGCAGATGAGCCCTCCGCTGCCCTCGTTGATTATGCGGGACAGCGTCTCCTGAAGCTTGTAGCGCGCATCCTCCGGCATTTTTGAAAGCTTGTTCTGGAGTCCCTCGTTTACAAGCTCATGCACCGATTTCCCGAATATGTTTGACTCCCATATCTTCTGCGGGTTTTCCTCAAAATCCTCCATAAGGTACATGATAAGCTCCTCGCTCTGCCGTTCGCTGCCGACAATCGGGCTTACCTCCGCCTTGATATTCGCCTGGATTATGTGATAGCTCGGCGCGCCCGCCTTGAGCTTGACGCCGAAGCGCCCGCCCTGCTTGAATATCTCCGGCTCGTCGAGCGTCAAATCCTCCATACCGGGGTTTACGATGCCGTAGCCTGTCGCCTGCGCCTCCTCAAAGGCGGGGCGTATTTTTTCATACTGCGTTTTAACGGCGGACATCTCGGTGATGAATTTTATCAGCTCACCGTCGTTTTTAATATCTACCCCCGCAGTCTCGCTGAGTATTTTATAATACAGCTCCTTGTCAAAGTCCATGCGGATGCCCGCGCTGCCGACGCCAAGATCCATGCCGGACAGGCGGCAGCTGTCCAGCTTTTCCATTTCGGACAGCGTGCCTACAAGCTTTTTCACCTCGCGGATGCTGTGAAGCTCCCGCGCGCCGTCGCTCAGCGCGGCATAAAGGCTGCGCTTTAACCAATGCCCGCTGTCAAGGCTGTTTATCCATTCGGGGATATCCACCTCAATCTGCCTGAGCGGAAACTCCAAAAGCACCGTTTTTATTATATCCACTATCTCCTGCTCGGTAAGCTCCAAACAGTTGACGCACATCACCGGCACGTCGTACTCCCGCTCCAGCTTTTCACGCAGATCCTGCGCCGGACCGCTTTCGGGAAACATTGAATTTATAAGAAGCACAAACGGCTTGTTTATCGCTTTAAGCTCGTCTATTATCCGCTTTTCGACAGGCTCGTAGTCGGCGCGCGGTATCTCGCCGATACTGCCGTCGGTCGTTATAACAAGCCCTATCGTCGAATGCTCGCAAATCACCTTGCGGGTGCCGACCTCCGCCGCCTGCTGAAACTCCATCTCGTTTTCGTCCCACGGGGTCATCACCCGCCGCGGCTGCTCGTTTTCAATATAGCCGAGGGCGCTGTCCACCACATAGCCGACACAGTCTATCATCCGCACGTTGAAGCGGGCGTTGTCCTCCATGACAATCTCCACCGCCTCGTCGGGGATAAACTTCGGCTCGGTCGTCATTATTGTCTTTCCTGCGGCGGACTGCGGCAGCTCGTCTACCGCGCGTTCACGCTTAAACTCGTTGGGGATATTCGGTATTACCAGCGTCTCCATGAACTTTTTGATGAAGGTGGACTTGCCTGTGCGCACAGGACCCACCACACCGATATAGATATCCCCGCCCGTGCGGGTAGCGATATCGCGGTATATGTCTGTTTGCGTCGCCATCTTATGCTCCTCCGTACACTTTCTTTTGTACATGCTTATGTGCGGGAGCATCGGTTTATGACACTATTTTTTTATCGGCGTGTAGCCCGTTTTTTCAATGAGATACTGTCCTTGCACGCCGGCAAGCCATTGCGTCATAAGGCGGACGTTGGGATTCACGTCGCCCTTGCGGGTGACGGCGTAAAACTCGTTTGAAACAGGATAGCTGCCGTCTTCTATCGTCTCCGTCGAAGGATACACGCCGTCAAGAGAAAGCAGCTTCACCTTGTCGTTTTTAAGCATCTCGGCGGCGTAAAAGCGAAAGGTGTAGCCTATCGCGTTTTTATGGTTTTGATAGTCGGACACGCGCGTGACGATGCCCTCCATGGCGCCCACCACCTGCTCTGTCGGCGGCTTCATAATCTCGACGCCCTCCATCAGCTTTTCAAACCGGTTTTGACTGCCGCTGCCCTCGTTTCGCTGAAACGCGCGGATTTTACCGAGTCCGTTTACACCAAGCTGCGACCACTCGGTTATTTTGCCGCCGTAAATGCCGCGCACCTCGTCCAGCGTAACGTTATCAAGCGGGTTTTTGGAGTTTACGAAAAAAACAAACGCCTCTTTGCCTATCGGCGTAAATTCAAGCTCGATGCCCGCCCGCTCGGCGTCCTCAAGCTGACTTTCGGACGGCGTGCCGACAAGGATAATGTCCGCCTCGCCTGTGAGTATATCGCGGTACGCGCCGTCGGTACCGGCGGCACAGACGTATCTGTCGCTCGTCAAAAGCTCCGCGGGATAGGCGGCGGTCGCCGCGGCGGAGGCGATGGGATAGAGCGCGGTCGCCGCCGAAAGACGCGGCATATCTCCCGAAAGCTCAAGGGTACACGGCTCGGCAAGGCGCGCCACCCTGTCGCCGTTTGGCGAAAATTCCGCCGTGACGTCGTACCCCTCGGTCATCTCGATACTGTCGATATAGGCATAGTAGCCGTGAAAACAGCCCACAGTTACGGCAAGCGCCGTCGCCGCCGACACAAGGCTTATCCACACCGCTTTTTTGCGGATAAGCCCGCACACGGCAAGGCTTGCGGCGGCAAGCAAAATTACCGCCGCGGCAAGCACGGCATACCGGTCGATATACCGCGAGGAAGACATAATAAGCGGAAGCGACATAAAAATAAGCGCCGGCGTTAAAAACAGGGCGGTTATGAGCGCAAGCGCGATTTTGCCCCAGAGCGGCTTTTTTATACGCAAAACTATCGCGCCCGCAAAAAACGCCGCCGCGGCGAGCAAAAACACCCACGCGCTGCACGCAAGCTGAAAAAGATATTGAATATACTCAAAAAAAGTCATAACCATCCCTCCCTGCAAAGTATCGTCAACAGAAACGACTGTCAATCAAAATGACGGAATTTTAATACCACAAGCTGGGCGCAGACGCCGCAAAAGCCGCCCGCAAGACAGCCGGAGAGCAGCAAAAACGGCGTATACGGCAAAATGCCCGCCCCCATTATAAAGAAAGCCGTGAAAAGCTGAGCCATATTGTGAAAAACCGCGCCGATAACGCTCACCGTCCAGATATGGCGGTCGTTTACAAACCGCTTTATCAAAAGCATTGAAGCGAGGCTTGCCGCCGCGCCCGCCGCGCTGTAAGCAAGCGTCGACAGCCCGCCGAAAAAGCTGCCCAGCGTCACCCGCGCCGCCACGGACAGCGCCGCCTCACGCGGGCGGTATGAAAAAACAAGAAACACCGTGATGATATTTGCAAGCCCGAGCTTTATGCCGGGTACGGGAAAGGGGCTTGGGATTTGCAGCAAGTGCTGGAAGTTATAAAGCTAATAATGCTACAACTTTAGTTGGAAATAGAATAAATCGTTTGATTAATTGGTATTTTACTTTAGATGAAAGTACTTTAGCTTCTAAAAATTCAGCCGTTCCAAACTTTACAGTTCAAGCTGGAAGTGATACTTGGACTGATGAAGGTAG
>CANQVN010000097.1 GCA_947627315.1 uncultured Clostridia bacterium
CTTGACAGGCTGATGAGCATACTCTCCCGCCACAGTAAAAACAACCCCTGCCTTATCGGCGAGCCGGGGGTGGGAAAGACCTGCATTGCCGAGGGACTCGCGCTGCGCATAAGCAGGGGCGAGGTGCCGCCCGCGCTTGCGGAAAAACAGGTTTATATGCTGGATTTAACGTCAATGATAGCCGGCTCGAAATACCGCGGCGAGTTTGAGGAGCGGCTGCGCGCCGTTTTGGACGAGGCGGAGAAAAACCCCGACGTTATACTGTTTATCGACGAGCTTCACATCATAATCGGCGCGGGCGCGGCGGAGGGGGCGATAGACGCCTGCAACATCCTAAAGCCGGCGCTTGCGCGGGGCAGAGTCAAGCTGATAGGAGCGACGACCGTCGAGGAGTACCGCCGCCACATCGAAAAGGACCGCGCGCTGGAGCGGCGGTTTGCGCCCATTATGGTAAACGAGCCGAGCGAGCAGACCACCCTTGAAATACTGCGCGGACTGCGGGGAAGGCTTGAAGCCCACCACGGCGTGCGGATAGAGGACAGCGCGCTTGACGCCGCCGTAAAGCTCTCGATGCGGTATATCGGCGAGCGCTGTCTGCCCGACAAGGCGATAGACCTTGTGGACGAGTCCGCCTCGGTAAAAAGGATAACGGCGGCAAAGGCGGCGGACGGCGGGCTTGAAAAAAGCCGCGCCGAGCTGGAGCGGCTGATACGCGCGGGAAATTACGCGCAGGCGGCGGTTTTGCGGGATAAAATAGCGCGACTCAAGCTCAAAATCGACAGCGGTAAGCAGCTTTCTGTCACCGAAGCGGATATCTGTAACACCGTTTCACGCTGGACGGGCGTGCCTGTCGGAACGCTCGAGCCGGAGGGGGCTTTAAGGCTGCGCGGTATGGAGGCGCGGATAAACAGGCGGATAATCGGTCAGCGCGCCGCCGTGAAATGCGTCTGCGACACGCTTATTCGCGCGGGGGCGGGGCTGTGCGAGCCGACCCGCCCGCTCGCCTCATTTCTGTTCTGCGGCACGACCGGCGTCGGCAAAACGGAGCTGTGCCGCGTGCTGGCAGACGAGCTTTTCGGCTCGCCCACGGCTCTTATCAAGCTTGATATGGCGGAGTTTATGGAACAGCACAGCATAGCGAAGCTCATCGGCTCGCCGCCCGGCTACATCGGTCACGACGAGGGCGGCGCGCTGTGTGAAAAAGTGCGCACCCGCCCTTACAGCATCGTCCTTTTCGACGAGATTGAAAAGGCGCATCCCGAGGTGCTCAACATCCTTTTGGGACTGCTGGACGACGGCGCGCTTACCGACTGCCACGGACGTGCCGCAAGCTTCAGAAACACCATAATCATCCTCACCACAAACCTCGGCACGATGAGGGCGGGCAGTCTGCCGCTCGGCTTTGCGGGCGGCGCGGGTGACGGACTGCGGCTGTCGGTGCTGTCCGCGCTGCGGAAAACGCTGCGTCCCGAGCTTTTGGGCAGAATAGACGAGGTGGCGGTTTTTGAAAGGCTGACCGACAGCGATATCCGCGCCATAACCGAAATGATGCTGGATAGGCTGAAAGCCCGCCTGCGCGAGCGCGGGGCGGACGTTGAGTTTGACGACAGCGTGTCGGAGCTTATCTGCAGGCTGTCCGGCAGCGCCGAGGCGGGCGCGCGCAACATTTCACGGCTCATCGTAAAGTACGTTTCAAACCCGGTAGCGTCAATGATGCTGGACGGCAGACTGCCGAAAAGGCTCACCGAAAAGGAGCTTGCGGAAAGCTTTCCCGCACCCGAAAAGGTTTTTGTTGACAAAAGCATAAAGGTATGAGATAATAACTGTATAAAGTCACAAGACTGTCAATAAGCCACAAGGCACGCCCGCACAAGCGGAGTGCCTTTTTATGTTTAAAAATAAGGAGCAGATTATGACAAAGACGGAAAACAGACAAATCACTCTCAAAATCGTATACTCGGCGGTGTTTCTGGCGCTGGCGATGGTACTGCCCTTTTTAACGGGGCAGATACCCCAAATCGGCAAGGCGCTAAGCCCTCTGCACATACCGACCTTTCTCTGCGGCTTTCTCTGCGGACCGGTCTGGGGCGGGGTCGTAGGGTTTGTAAGCCCGCTTATGCGCAGTATGATTTTCGGCTCTCCCGCGCTGTTTCCCGACGCTGTCGGTATGGCGTTTGAGATGCTGACCTACGGCGTCGTCTGCGGACTTATGAGCCGCGTTTTACCCCGCAAAGTGCCTTTTTACTACCTCTCCCTTATAACCGCCATGCTCTGCGGCAGGCTGGTCTGGGGGCTGGCGAGGCTGGTTATATCGGGCATCACCGCAAATCCCTTTACCCTCGGTATGTTCTGGGCAAAGGGCTTTGCAAACGCCGTTCCCGCGCTGATACTGCACATCGCTGTCGTCCCGCCGATAGCGATACTGCTCGATAAAACGGTTAAAAAGCTGTAAGCCGCGCCCCGCTCAACAAGAGTTGAGCGGGGCGTTTTTCATTTTGTCAACTCGTCCAACGTCTGCGAATAGGCGGGAAGCATATTTTCCATAAAGTAGCGCACGCTTTTAAGCTCGCACTTTTCAAGCCAGTCCCGCGCCGCCGCCTCCGCCGCGATAAAGTCGCGGTTGCCGCCGTTTTTCTCCTCCATGCACTTTATAAGCGCGGAAAGCTTGTCCGCCGCCTTGATTACGGGATAGTCCCCGCCCTCGTCGAGATAGCCGCGGTAGACCTCACGCATATTCTCGGGCAGCGCCGCCAGAAGCCGCTCGCGGGCGCGACCTTCCGCCTGCGCGTAAGCGCCGTTTATCCTGTCGTTTTCGTACTTGACGGGGGTTGGCATATCCCCCGTTATTATCTCCGCGCTGTCGTGGAACAGGGCGCGCGCCGCTATCCGCTCGGCGTCGTACCTGCCGCCGAACATACTGTTTTCGATGTTGGCAAGCGCGTTTGCGATATACGCCGTCTCGAAGCTGTGCTCCATCAGACTTTCGTACCTCGTGTTGTGCATCAGCCCCCAGCGGTTTATATGCTTCATCCGCGAAATCAGCGCGAAAAAGGTGTTGTCCTTCATTTGTTTTCTATCCCCTTGGTGTAATATGCAACGTAGGTCCTGCCGCCGAAAACAAGGTTTATCCCCGACAGGTTCATAAGCTCAAAGGCGCGTATTTCCGTTATCGGCGCGCGGAAAACGACTGAGTTTTCACAGCTTATCACAAATTCGCCCTCAACGACGTTCAAAACGCCCTTTTTGCCGATGACCGTCTCGTCCGCCGCGCCCAGCCGCTCGACGATATAGCTTATCTCCCTGCCGTCCCTTGCCGCAAGCAGGGCGGTGGAAGGATTTTCCTTATTTTTCTTTTTCCCGAACAGCATATTGAAATTTTCTCCGAAAAGTGTTATTATCTTATTGAGTTCAGGCGTGCATAATAGTAGAGATACTGCTGGGCGACCCCGTCGTACCCGTGAAAGTCAAGCCCCGCGTTGTCCTCTCTGCCGTACAGGCTTTTAAGCACCCGCTTTATCCACACGTCTTTGGGAAAGCAGGAGAAATTGCCGAAGCCGTAGAGCAGCGCGCAGTCGGCGACCTTGCGCCCGACGCCGTCTATTTTCATAAGCTCGCGCGCCCCGTCCTCACAGCTCATTTTCGCCACTTTTTCAAGACTTACCCTGCCGGAGGCCACCTTTCTCGCACAGTCGATTATGTACCTGTCGCGAAAGCCGGCGCGGATTACGGACAGATCCTCCGGCTCGAGCGCCGCAAGCCTGTCGGGCGTGGGGAAAGCAAAATACTCCCGCCCGTTTGCCGAAACGTTCCGCTCGCCGAAGCTTTCACAGAGCAGCTCTACTATCTTTTTTATCCGCGGGATGTTGTTGGATGCGGAAATGATAAATGACACAAGCGCTTCAAACGGCTCCTGCCGCAAAATCCGGATGCCGCGGGACTGCGGGATTATCGGCAAAAGCACAGGGTCGTCCGAAAGCTCCCTGTCTATTTTTTCATAGTCGCGCTCCAGGTCGAAAAACGATTTGAAAAAAAGCTCGAAGTCGCGCCTGCCGATGCCGGAAATCTCGATTTTGTCGCCCGTCTGCCGCAGCCGCAGAAGCTTGCCGTGCGCGACGCCCTCATAGCCGCCGCCCGCCTCGTTAAAGCGAAAGCACTGCCCGCACTCGAAGGTCTTTTTCAAATCAAAGTCGTATATGCCGCAAAGCGTTATTTTATTTTCCGAAAATCCGGTTTTCATAAATCAAGTATAGCACAGGTAAAGGATAAAAAAAAGATGTCGAACGAAAAAATTTATACCATCCGCATAAGCGAGGCGATGGAAAAAAAGTGCGGCTGTCCGCTCTGCGAGATGCAAAAAGAGCTTGAAAAGGACGAGACGGAGCGTATTCTCGGCGCGTCGATGATGGAGCCGGACGTGAGAAAAGCCACAAACGAGCAGGGCTTCTGCACGCGCCATCTTGAAAGCCTTTTGGCAAAGCCCTCCCGCCTGTCGCTCGCGCTTATTCTGCAAACGCACACAGACGAGCTTTCAAAAAAGCTGTTTTCCCCCGCCCCGTTCAAAAAAACGCCGGACCCCAAAAAGCAGATACAGCTTATGGAAAAAAGGGAGAAAAGCTGCTATCTCTGCGGGCGGATAAACCGGTTTATGACAGCCGCGTGCGCCGCCTTCGCGTATATGTATAAATCTATGCCCGACTTTGAGGGCAAGATAAAGGAGCAGCCCTGTTTTTGCCTGAAGCATCTGCATATGCTGCTTGAAGCGGGGCAAAGCGAGCTTTCAAAGGACGCGTATCGCGCCTTTGCCGACACGCTGAACGCCGTTACGGGCAAATATATGCAAAAGCTTTCGGGCGATATCGACTGGTTTTGTAAAAAATTCGATTACAGATACAAGGACGCCGACTGGAAGGACTCGAAGGACGCTGTCGAGCGGGCGGTAAATTTGTTGAAGGAGTAAAAATGGTAACATACGAACAGGTCAAAAACGACCCAGAGGTACACGCGCTTATAAAAAAGGCGGACGACGTGATGACGGCTATCGGCTACACCGAGCACTGCTTTGCCCACGTCGACAAGGTGGCGCACACCGCCTGCAACATACTGTCGACGCTCGGCTACCCCGAGCGGGAATGTGAAAAGGCGAAAATCGCGGGCTATCTGCACGACATAGGCAACGTCGTAAACCGCGACGACCACGCGCAGTCCGGCGCGATGATAGCCTATTCGATACTGCGCCGTATGGGGTGCGATATCGACGAGATGGCGGACATAATGACGGCTATCGGTCACCACGACGAGAGGACTGCGGCGCCTGTCAGCGACATTGCCGCCGCGCTCATTCTTGCGGACAAGACGGACGTGCGGGCAAACCGCGTGCGAAACGTGAGCGACGTGTCCAGCTTTGACATTCACGACAGAGTGAACTACTCTGTCAAAAGCTCGCAGATTTTCGTCGACGCGGGACAGCGGCAGATACGGCTCAGCCTCACTATCGACACTCACCAGTGTCCCGTGATAGACTATTTTGAGATTTATTCGGCGCGGATGATTCTCTGCCGCAAGGCGGCAAGCAGGCTTTCCGCCACGTTTTCGCTTATTATAAACGAGCAGCAGTTGATTTAGGAGGGAAAACCGGTTACATACCGCGGTTCAGACGCGGCAAAATAGAAAAGGAGACGGTTTTTATGAAAAAGACTGTAATTGCGGCGATGGTTTTAGCTCTTGCGCTGGTCGTTTCCGGTTGCTCGGACGATTCCGCCGCGCTCAAACAACAGATTGCCGACCTGCAGCAGCAGGTTGCAGACCTGCAAGGCGGCGCCCAGAACGACGCCCAAAACGACACCCAGAACGACGCCCAGAGCGACACCCAAAGCGACACTCAGAGCGACACCCAGAGCGACACCCAGAGCGGCGTTACCGAGACACAGCTTGAAGGGCTGGAAAAC
>CANQVN010000098.1 GCA_947627315.1 uncultured Clostridia bacterium
AAGGAGGTGGCAGGCGGCGGCGTTATAAACGACCTTTGCAAATACGTCAGCTTTAAAAAGGGACTGCCTTATTATATAGTGGCGACCGCCCCCTCGATGGACGGCTATGCGTCGGACGGCGCGGCGATGATAACAGACAATATGAAAACCACCTTCAAGGCGCACGTTCCCTCCGTTATCGTGGGCGACGTCGACGTGTTAAAGGACGCGCCGATGGATATGATACGCGCGGGCTTCGGCGATATTATCGGAAAATACTCCGCGCTTAACGACTGGAAGCTGTCCGCGCTTGTAAACGGCGAGTATTTCTGCCAGTATGTCTACGACCTTATGTACGACACCGCGCGCCGCACCGAAAAGCTTGCCGCCGGCATCGAAAAGCGCGACCCCGAAACGATAAAGACGCTGATGGAGGCGCTTGTCGTCGCGGGCATCGCGATGGCATACGTCGGAAATTCCCGCCCCGCCTCCGGCAGCGAGCATCATCTGTCCCACTATTTTGAGATAACGGGAATTGTCAAAAACCGCGGCTATCTGCCCCACGGCATCGACGTTGTGTATTCCACCGTCGTGACCGAGCGGCTGCGCGAGCAGCTTTTGGAGCTTGAAAGCTTTCCCGAAAAGACGTTTGTGCGCGACCGCGCCGAGTGGGAAAAGCATATCCGCGAAAGCTACGGCTACGCGGGCGACGGAGTTATCGCGCTTCAGGACAAGATGAATTTGTACGGCGGCGTGCCGGATAAGGTTTACGCCGAAAACTGGGACAAGATACGCGAAATTTTGAGCGAGGTTCCCTCCGCCGACAGACTGCTTGAAATACTCAAGTCGGTCGGTATGGATTTCGGTTATTTTGAAAAGTTTTACGGTGCGGACGTCATAAACGACGCCGTCCACTACGCCAAGGACCTCAAAGACCGCTATACCGTGCTCTGGCTCTACTGCACGGTTTTCGGTCAGCAAGCCGTATAAATCAAATCCCGCGGAAAGTATGCGGAAAATTCAAAAAGCACATCCGAAAGGATGTGCTTTTTATTTTCTGTAAAGGCGGAGTGTAACTGACGATTTTTAACCTTAAAATGAAACTTATTTTCGACATGCTGAAAATTGCATAAATTTTCATAAATTATATTATATATATTTGTATATATCAGAGAAAAATATAAAAATACTTGTAAAAATAAAAATCATATATTATAATCTTTATATAAAATGTAAATGATTTAATTGATGTTTTGCAAAACACAGATTATAAAAAATGAAAGGAAGGTGAATTATTCTATGCGTTTAAAAGTGTTAAAGAGTCTTTTAACTTCAGCCGTTGCGTTTGCTTTTATTATGTGCATGGTTGTAACATTGCCGATACTGCCAACTGCACAGGCAGTATCTCAGGCTTACATCACAGAGCCTATGAATGGGCAAATTATACCGTATTATGAAGTGTGGCTGAGATGGGTAGACTGTCCGGATGAAGATCATTATATCATGAGCGTCAGAAATCTTGACACGAACACACTGATTGTAAGCAACGAGTATGTTGCTCAAAACAGCAATCATTATGTTATACCCATAAGCAAACTCACCCCCGGAGCAAGATACAGATGGTCTCTATGTGCATATAACGCCGCCGGAGATAGAACTTTTTCGCCGGAGCATATATTTAAAATTGAAAGCGGAATTAACGGGGTGGATTCTCACCTTTGGAAAACATCATATACAGACGCCAGCTCTGTAAATTACTTTATTGCTGCCAACTCAACATCGACTGATTCTGTTATTCAAAACAGTATACAGGCATGGAACAATATATCGTCCAAGGTGCATTTGTATCGTGATTACAGCAGCAATAAAAAGAAGCTCGGAATTTATGAATCATCAAAAAAACCGTCAGACGGATTATGCGGTGAAACAATGCCCGGAGGAGCGGACGGATATTCTTCTTCCTTTGATCCGTACGCTTATGGAACAGTAAGCTATACCGAGGTCGTAATATATAGTGAGAATCTAAAGCAAGGCGGCGCTGTCGACATGATTGATTTAGAGAAAACGGTAAAACATGAAATAGGTCATGTACTGTCCTTGGCGCATACAAACGGAAAGGACGAAGGCGCAACTCCCAACGCTCCTCACGGCAACAGAATCGATTTTACCGATCCGGGCAAAGAGAAGGTGTACCTGATAATGAATAGCGGTATAGGAAATACGACAACCGAGATAACAACAACCGACAGAGATCATCTTAGAATAAAGTGGGGTGCATAAAAATGAAAAAAATTCTTACCGTCATTATTGCCGTCACGCTTGTGCTATGCAGCGGCTGCACTAAAAAACCGAACCGGCAGGAATACAACAAGCCCGTAACGCACGAAGCGTTTGAGGATATGAACGTCCTTTACGCTTCCGCACAGATTAAATCATATGAAACCGAAGAGGAATTGTTTGACAGCGTCGACATGGTGTTTATAGGAATGCCGACGGCGACCTTTACGGACGGTACGGCGAGGTATTTTGACTTGGACGGAAATGAAGTGACAAAGGACGAAAAGTACTTTTCAAGCTACACCGTAAGAGACATACAGGTCGTTGAGATGTTAAAGGGAGACTCAAATACCGATACAGTGCGGATAGCCGAACGCGGTACCGTCAGCAAAAACAAGGAAGGTGAAACGATTATTGCGGGCGCCCTTTTACCCATCGCGAAGCAAAATGTAAAATATATTTACTATGTAAACTATGATAAAGACATGGATTGTTATGTCATAAACGCCGACAATGGGATAATCTGTGCCGACGGGCTGGACGAACGGCTGGTTAAAACAGTAGATTCGACGCGGCTTGAGCAGGTGGAAAAGCGCTTTAAGACTCAGTTTGATAAATACGACAGAACAGACGAAGCTGCCTGATGAAAGGCGCACCACGCGGTTCTGTTTGCACGGGGACGGGTTCTCACTACTCAAAAAACATATCCCGCAGGGGCTTTCGACCCCTGCGGGATATTATGATGTATTATATAACCGGCGGACTGTTTCGGTTTGTATTTTGCGTTATGCTAGCCTGCGACCCATAAGCACGCCCATAATGGACGCCATCATCAGCCCGCGCGTCCAGCCGGACGAGTCGCCCAGGCAGTGCAGCCCGCGCACGTTGGTATTGAAATCCTTGTCCATTTTTATCTTGTTGCTGTAAAATTTAAGCTCGGGCGAGTAGAGCAGCGTTTCGCTCGATGCAAAGCCGGGTACGACGTGGTCGACCGCCTGCATAAAATTGATTATATTCGTCATCGCGCGGTAGGGCATAGCGGCGGTAATATCCCCCGCGACAGCGTCCGGCAGGGTGGGCTTGAGGTTAGAAAAGCTCAGCTCCTTGTCCCACGTCCGCTTGCCGTCGAGAATGTCGCCGTACCGCTGCACCAGTATATGCCCGTCGCCCAGCATATTGGTAAGCTCGCCTATTTTCTGCGCATACGCTATCGGCTGGTTGAACGGATGGGTAAAGTTGTGGGACACCAGTATCGCAAGGTTGGTGTTGGACGACTTGAACTCCTTGTATGAGTGACCGTTGACGACCGCAAGGTCGTTATCGTAGTTTTCCTGACTTACAAAGCCGCCCGGGTTTTGGCAGAAGGTGCGCACCTTGTTTCTGAACGGGTTGGGGTAGCCGATGAGCTTGCTTTCGTAAAGCACCTCGTTTACCTCTTCCATAACCTCGTTTCGCACCTCCAGCCGCACGCCGATGTCGACAGTCCCCGGCTTGTGCGCGATGCTGTGATGCTCGCACACCTTTTCAAGCCAGTCCGCGCCCTTGCGCCCGGTGGCTATTATCACATGCTCTGCGTGTACTTCCTGCTTTGCGCCGCCGCACTCCAGCTTAACGCCGGTGCAGATATCGCCATCCAGCAGGATATCGGTGCAGTTGCAGTTGAACATACTCTCAACGCCGCTATCCAGCAGGAATTTTTCAATTCTGCCGTAAATCTCCTGCGTTTTTTCGGTGCCGAGGTGGCGGATGGGGCAGTCGACAAGCTTGAGCCCCGCCTGAATCGCCTTTTTGCGGATATGCTTTATCTTTTCGGGGTCGCTTACCCCCTCGACCCTGTCCGTCGCGCCGAATTCGAGGTAGATTTTATCGGTGTAGTCTATCGTCTCCTGCGCGACGTTCGCCCCGATAAGCTCGGGCAGGTCGCCGCCCACCTCATAGTTGAGCGACAGCTTGCCGTCCGAAAACGCGCCCGCGCCCGAAAACCCCGTCGTTATATGGCAGTACGGCTTGCAGCCGAGACATTTTCTCGTTTTTGACTTGGGACAGCGGCGGTTTTCTATCGCGCAGCCCTTTTCAACCATAAGTATCTTTTTTTTGCTGTCGAGCCTTAGCATCTCCAGCGCGGTGAAAATGCCGGCGGGACCTGCGCCTACAATGACAACGTCGTATTTTTGCATTATCTTATCTCCTTACAGCGCATATTATCTCAAATACAATTATATCACCGTCCTTTTCGCTTGTCTATATATTACTTGTTAAAAATAGTGTTGACAATCGGATAAAACAGGCGTAAAATGTAATTAAATAGCTACTGAGGGAGTAGTTGGCACTATTGTGTGACGCCGACAACAGCAAGACCGCAGCGTCGGTCTGGCGTCGTCTTAATCAACCAGACTCATGTGCGGAATTTGCTTGCGGAAAATATATTCCGCATTTTTTGCAGATACTGTACATGGGTTTTGTTTTTTAGAGCAAGGAGGGATTGCTTTGAGTTACTTTACAATGTCAGCCGAAAAAGCGATGGAAAAGCTCAAATCGTCGCGGCAGGGGTTAAGCAAAAAACAAGCGCAGGAGCGAATGGAGCGGTATGGCAAAAATCTGCTTGCCGAGAAAAAAGGCCCCGGCGTTATAAAGCGGTTTTTGATGCAGCTTGCAGACCCGATGATAATCGTGCTGCTTGCCGCAGCGCTGCTGTCCGGAATCACCGCGGCTTACAGCGGCGAGTCGTTTGCGGACGTGTTTATAATCCTGTTTGTCGTGGTGCTGAACTCCGTTTTGGGCGTGATACAGGAGAGCAAGGCGGAGCAGGCGATAGCCGCGCTCAAAACAATGACGGCGGCGCAGTCGAAGGTGATGCGCGACGGCAAGATGTGCTATATAAAAAGCGAGCTTATCGTGCCGGGCGACATAATCCTGCTTGTGGCGGGCGACTCGGTGCCGGCGGACGCGCGGATAATAGAGTGCGCGGCAATGCAGGTCGAGGAGTCGGCGCTGACCGGCGAGAGCGTGCCTGTCACAAAGACGACGGACGCCGTATCGGATGAGAAAACGCCGCTCGCCGACCGGAAAAATATGATATATATGGGCTCGACCGTGGTGTACGGCAGGGGAGTTGCCGTTGTCTGCGGCACAGGCATGGACACCGAGATGGGCAAGATTGCCGACGCGCTTTCAAAGGCACAGGACAGCGAGACCCCGCTTCAGAAAAAGCTGAACGGGCTTTCCAAGGTGCTGACGCTTCTGGTGCTGGGCATCTGCATTGTGATTTTTGCCGTCGGCATATTCAAAAACGGCAGCTTTACAATGGAGGGCGCGCTCGACTCGTTTATGCTGGCGGTCAGCCTTGCGGTCGCGGCAATCCCGGAGGGGCTGGCGGCGGTCGTCACGATAGTGCTTTCGATTGGCGTTACCAAAATGTCGCGTAGAAACGCGGTTATCCGCCGTCTCACAGCGGTGGAAACGCTGGGCTGCGCGCAGGTGATATGCTCCGATAAAACGGGTACTCTCACCCAAAACAAAATGACGGTGGTGGAGGTCGTCGGCGACGACAAGGAGACCCTTTGCACCGCGATGGCGCAAAGGG
>CANQVN010000099.1 GCA_947627315.1 uncultured Clostridia bacterium
CGGAGATACTGATACTGGACGACAGCTCGTCCGCGCTCGATTACAGAACAGACGCGATGCTGCGCCGCGCTCTGAAAGCGGATTTGGCGGACACGACCGTAATCACCGTCGCGCAGAGGGTGAGCTCTGTCAAGGGGTGCGACCTCATACTTGTGCTGGACGAGGGCAGGATAATCGGCTGCGGCAGGCACGAGGAGCTTATGCAAAGCTGCGCCGAGTACCGCGAGATAAGCATGTCGCAGATGGGAGGCGCTTTCGTTGACTAAGAACAAGAAAAGGCATGTAATCCCACGGCTTGCGGGGTATGTCTCGCGACACCCGCTGCTGCTTTTGGCGGCGGTTGCGATGACGCTGCTGTCAAACCAGCTTGCGCTGCTCGGTCCGCGGTATTCGGGCGAGGCGATAGACGCGATTTCCGCCGCGGGCGGGGTGGACTTTGCGGCGGTGTATCACAACGTCGTGCGGATGGCGGTGTGCTACGGCGCGTCGGCAATACTCTCATACGCGCTGGCGGTCGTGATGATCAAGCTGAGCCAGAAGGTGGTTTACACCATGCGGCGGCAGCTGTTTGAAAAGCTGACGACGCTGCCAGTCGGCTACTTTGACACACACGCGACAGGCGACATTATCAGCCGCATCTCTTACGACATCGACACCATCAACAGCTCGCTGTCGCACGACGTGGTGCAGGTAATGACAAGCCTGTACACCGTGATAGGCTCGCTCGTATTCATGTGGCAGATTTCAAAGCCGATGATTTCGGTGTTCGCCGTGACGGTGCCGGCGTCGATTTTGTTCACGCGGTACAGGGCAAAGCGGGTGCGTCCGCTGTTCAGCCGCCGCTCAAGGAAGCTGGGCGAGCTTAACGGGTACGCCGAGGAGATGCTGTCGGGCGGGGCGACAATCCGCGCATACTGCCGCGAAAAGGAGATAACCGCCGAGTTTGACAGGCGCAACACCGAGACGATGGACGCCTACTACAAGGCGGACTACTACGGCGCGGCAATGGGACCGTCGGTCAACTTTATAAACAACCTGTCGCTGTCGCTCGTGATGATTTTGGGCGGGGTGCTTTACATGTACTCGCAGAGCGGCGCTGTGAAGGCGGGTTCGATATTTTTCATAACGCTGGGCGGAGTGGCGCAGTTTGTACAGTATTCGCGCAAGTTTGCAGGTCCTATTAACGAATTTGCCAACATTATCACCGAGTTCCAGTCCGCCTTTGCGGCGGCGGAGCGGGTGTTTCGCATAATAGACGAACAGCCGGAAAGCGCGGACGCTGTCGGCGCGCAGGAGCTTGTAAGCTGCAAGGGCGAGGTCGAAATGGAAAACGTAAGCTTCGGCTACACGCCGGAGCAGGAGATTTTACACAAGATCTCGGTCGCGGCGCAGCCGGGCAGAACGATAGCTATCGTCGGTCCGACAGGCGCGGGCAAAACGACGATAATCAACCTGCTGATGAGATTTTACGACCCGACGGCGGGACAAATCCGCGTGGACGGGTATGAGACAAAAGAGCTTACGCGCAGGTCGCTGAGGCTGGCTTACACCATGATGTTACAGGACACATGGCTGTTTAACGGAACAATATACGACAACATTGTTTACGGCAGAGAGGACGCGACGCGGGACGAGGTCACGGCGGCGGCAAAGGCGGCGCGAATAAGCTCCTACATCGAACACCTGCCAAAAGGCTACGACACGGTGCTGACAGACGGCGGAGCGAACATCTCAAAGGGACAGCGGCAGCTTATCACCATAGCGCGGGCGATACTTTCCAAAACGCCGATGCTGATACTGGACGAGGCGACGTCCAACGTCGATTCGCGCACCGAACAGCTTATTCAGCAGGCGATGGCAAAGCTGATGCGCGGCAGAACTTGCTTCATCATAGCGCACAGGCTGTCGACAATACAAAACGCAGACCAGATTCTCGTGCTGCAAAACGGAAGCATAACCGAATGCGGCAGTCACGACGAGCTTATCAAAAAAGGCGGATTTTACAGCACGCTTTACAATTCGCAGTTTATATAAGGAGAGAAAAATGAGAATAGTAGTTAAGGTCGGCACATCCACCCTCACCTACTCCACCGGAAACCTGAACATTCGACACATGGAGGAGCTTTGCAAGGTTTTAAGCGACGTTAAAAACGCGGGCTACGAGGTTATTCTGGTATCATCCGGCGCGGTCGGTATGGGCATGGGCAAGCTTGCGCTTAAATCGCGCCCGCAGGAGCTTGCGCTAAAGCAGGCGGCGGCGGCGGTCGGACAGTGTGAGCTTATGTATACATACGACAAGCTGTTTTCGGAATACAATTACACCGTCGCGCAGATATTGCTGACGGCGGAGGACATAAACGACAGCGTCAGGAGCGAAAACTTCATCGGCACCGTTCACAAGCTGCTGGAGCTGGGCGTGATGCCGATAATCAATGAGAACGACTCTGTCGCGACAAGCGAGCTTGTCATCGGCGACAACGACACGCTTGCATCCATTGTCGCCAAAAGCCTCGGGGCAAAGCTCTTGATACTGCTGTCAGACATCGACGGGCTTTACACCGCCGACCCGCGCCGCGATCCGAACGCGAAGCTTATCTCGCGGGTGGAAAAAATCACGCCGCAAATCGAGGCGCTGGCGAGTGAAAACGGCTCAAAAATGGGTACTGGCGGCATGGTGACCAAGCTGCGCGCCGCGAGTATTGCAACCGCCGCGGGCTGCGACATGGTAATCGCAAACGGTAAAAATCCGGCGGTGCTTTACGACATTTTAGACGGAAAGCCCGTCGGCACGATATTCTTGGGAGAAAACAAATGACTACAAAAATGATAATGGAAAGCGTTCGCGCCGCGGCAAGACGCGGCATAGACGGCGCACGGAAAAACGACGCGCTGAACTTTATGGCGGACGAGATAGCGGCGGCGGCGGACAAAATCATCGCCGCCAACAAAAACGACGTCGACCGCGCGCGCGGGACGGTATCGGAGGTTATGCTGGACAGGCTCGCGCTTGACCGGGCGCGGATTGCCGCGATGGCGGACGGCATACGCAAGGTCGCAGCACTCCCCGACCCTGTCGGACGGGTTTTGGACAGCTTTACCCGCGACGACGGGCTTAAAATAGAAAAGGTGGCAGTACCGCTCGGCGTTATCGCGATAATATACGAGAGCAGACCGAACGTCACCTCCGACGCGGCGGCGCTTGCGATAAAGAGCGGCAACGGCTGTATTCTGCGCTGCGGCAAGGAGGCGCACGAAAGCTGCGCCGCGATAACGGACGCGCTGGGGCGCGGACTCATACGCGCGGGACTGCCGCGGGAGCTTGTAATGCTGGTGGAGGACACAAGCCGCGCGGGCGCGCAGGAGCTTATGCGCGGGAACGGATACATCGACCTTCTGATACCGCGCGGCGGCGCGGGGCTTATCCGCGCATGCGTCGAAAACGCGACGGTGCCATGCATCGAGACGGGAACGGGGATTTGCCACATCTACATCGACAGCGCGGCGGACAAGCAAAAGGCGGTGAGCATTGTCAAAAACGCGAAAACCAGCCGTCCGTCCGTCTGCAACGCGGCGGAGGTGTGCCTGATACACAGGGACATACTGCCCGAAATTATGCCGATGCTGGAAAACGCGCTGGTGTTTGACTGCACGCCGCCCGTCGAGCTTCGCGCGGATAAGCGCGCGATGAAATACTGCAAAACGGCAAAGCCCGCCGGGGAAAACGACTTTGACACCGAGTTTTTGGACTACATTCTCGCTGTCGGGACGGTCGACTCGGTGGAGCAGGCGGCGGAACACATCGCCCGCCACTCGACAGGTCACAGCGACGCGATAATAACCGAAAACGATGCGGCGGCGGACTATTTTATCAAAAGCGTAGACAGCGCGGCGGTGTACGTCAACGCATCGACGCGGTTTACCGACGGCGGCGAGTTCGGGCTGGGCTGCGAGATGGGAATTTCCACCCAAAAGCTGCACGCGAGAGGTCCTATGGGACTGCGGGAGCTCACGACATACAAATACATCATCAGAGGAAACGGACAAATCCGTTAGGAGGCGACTATGAAATACAAAGCGGGATTTATCGGCGCGGGCAATATGGGCGGCGCGCTGCTGCGCGCGTCGGCGGCTGCCGTCGGCGCGGAAAACACGGCGGTTTTCGACATTGACAAAGAAAAGGCGGACAGGCTTATTCACAGCGTCGGCGCGAATGGCGCGCAGAGCGCGGCGGAGCTTGCCGGCGAATGCGACTACCTGTTTTTGGCGGTCAAGCCAAACATAATCGAAAAGGTGTGCGCGCAGATTTGCGGCAATCTGAGCGACAGCTGCGTTATAGTGACAATGGCGGCGGGCGTCGCCCTTGACAGGGTCGCCGCCGCATGCAAAAGCGACAGGGTTATCAGAATAATGCCGAACACGCCCGCCGCCATCGGCGAGGGCATGATTTTATACTGCGCGGCAGGCGGCGTTTCGGAGCGCGACATTTCCGGCTTTTGCGACGTTATGTCAAAGGCGGGACGGCTCGACAGAATAGATGAAAAGCTTATCGATGCGGGCGCGGCGCTTTCCGGCTGCGGACCTGCATTTGTATACATATTTATGGAAGCGCTGGCGGACGGCGCGGTGAGCTGCGGACTGCCGCGCCGGCAGGCAGAGCTTTACGCCAAGCAGACGGTGTTCGGCGCGGCAAAGCTCGCGCTTGGCACAGACAGGCATTTGGGCGCGCTCAAGGACGAGGTCTGCTCGCCCGGCGGCACTACCATCGAGGGCGTGATGGAGCTTGAAAAAAGCGCGTTTCGCGCGGCGGCGGCCGGGGCTGTGCGCGCCGCTTACGACAAGACAAGCAAGCTGTAACTGCGCTTCAAAAATAAAAAACGCTGTAATCTAAGATTACGGCGTTTTCTGTTGCTTATTTAATTTCTTATACGGCAGCCGCCCTGAATCGTCTGACTTTTTATTTGAAATTTGCGTGAAACTCCGGCTCGTTTTGCTCATAGAGGCGAAGCCGCTGCTGTTTTGCACTTTCGATCGTGACGGCGCGAATACGCGAGAAAATTATCGCTATCATAACTATCATGGCTCCAAGCACAAGGGCGACGGCGATATTAAACACATCCAGAACGTACATCACTATATCGAATACGAGCAAAACGACGCCCGTGATAAGCGACGCCATAACGCCCATGACCTTGTTTTTGTTATACTCGGCAATTATCTCGTCCCGCTCGTCATTATATTTTTCAAAAGCATCGTTTTTCATATGCACACCCCTCCTTTTTAATTATAGTAATAATTCTAAATTATGTCAAATGCTTTTTGCCAAAAAAAGATTGATTTTAAGCTTTTAATATGAGATAATTTATATAATAAAAAGCAATGTAAGCGGTATATTACCGGAGGAGGATATATGAAAATTATAAAAAATATACTGTCCCTTGTCATGGCGGCGGCGATGGTCGTATCCGCGGCGGCGGCTTTTGCCGAGGAGGGAAGCTGTCCTAAAGGCGGATATCACGAGTGGAACGAAGGCGAGGTTGTAAAAGAGCCGAACTGCGTAGAAGCGGGAGAGACGCTTTACACCTGCCAAAAGTGCGGAGAGACCACGCTCGACACAAAGTATCCAGATCCGCTGGGGGATGCCGGTCACGAGTGGGAGTTTGTCGAGGAGAAGGACGAAACGCCGTATTACAAATGCAAGTTTTGCCACGATACTTTGCAGGAGACAAGCGATCCGTTTCACGAATGGGACGGCGGCGTTGTCATAAAAGAGCCGACCTGCGTGGATGAGGGCGTAATCC
>CANQVN010000100.1 GCA_947627315.1 uncultured Clostridia bacterium
ACATACTCGGCGCGCCCGTGACCGTACGGATGCTCGCCGTCCGGCTTTTTGTCCGACAGGCTGAACCCTATCAGCGTTATCGCGCCGGAGCAGGCGTCCGTTATGTTGTTAACACCGTCCGCCACCATCGACACGCTGTGAAGCAGTATGCCGAGCATCGACTTGCAGAGTGCAAAAAGCAGGTTGACCGCCATACCGCAAATTCCCGCCGCAGCGCCGCAGTAAACACGGCGGCGGCGGACGTTTTCCAAAGCCTGAGACTTATTTATTATATAATCCGCAAACGAAAGCCTACGCATTCAAAAGCGCCGCGCCTATTATACCCGCGTCGTTGCCGAGCTTTGCTATGCGGATTTCCGTTCCGCAGTCCGAGTGCTTTGTGAACATCTCGGACGCCGCCATCGCGCAGACGGAACCTAAGAGGTAATCGCCCTCCTTGGAAATTCCGCCGCCGATACACAGCACCTCCGGCTGGAGCAGGTTTATAACGTTAACTATACCGACCGCGACAAAGCGCAGGTAGCGGCGCACGACGTAACACGCGGTTCTGTCGCCGCGGCGCATCGCATCAAACGACGTGAGCCCGTTTACATTGTCAAGACTTCCGCCCGCAAGCTCCCACATTATGCTGTCCCGGTCGCCTTCCATCTCCTTGCGGGTGAGCTTTATAAGTCCCGAAACGGAGGCGTAAGCCTCCCAGCAGCCGTTTCTGCCGCAGTTGCACTGCCAGCCGTCCTGAACTACCACCATATGCCCGAACTCCGCTCCCCTGCCGTTAAAGCCGGAGTAGATTTTACCGTCTATCACCATACCGCCGCCGACGCCGGTGCCAAGCGTCACCGTGACGCTGCTGTGAGTACCCTTTGCCGCGCCCGCCATATGTTCGGCATACGCCGCGACGTTCGCATCGTTTTCAACGCTAATGCGCTTACCGGGAAAGTGTTTTCCGACAAGCTGACCTATCGGCGTATGGTCAAAGCCGAGATTTGCCGCAAAATCGACAACGCCGCTGCCGGGCGCGACGGTGCCGGGCGTGCCTATGCCGATGCCCGCTATATCGTCTATTCCGAGCTTTGCCTGCTCAAGCGCGCCGTCCACAGCGCGGACGATATTTTTCACAATGGCGTTCACCCCTCTGTCCGCCTCTGTCGGAACGGAAAATTTGCCTATAATCGTGTGCCTGTCGTTTACGACGCCCACGGCAACGTTTGTTCCGCCCAAATCAATCCCCAGATAGTTCATTTTTTCCTCCTTGCTATTGCTGACGACTTTCCATATCGTCAAGTATTTTCTTGTTAAGCTCCTCCGCCGCGTTGTAACCCATTCTGCGCTGACGGTTGTTCATCGCGGCGACCTCCAGTATAACGGCAAGGTTGCGCCCCGGCTTTACCGGCACCGTTATGGAGGGCAGGCGCACGCCCAGTATATCCGTATACTGCGTATCGATACCCAGCCTGTCGTAGGTCTTGGTGACGTCCCAGTTTTCAATGTTTACAACCATATCTATATCCGCCTGCTCCAGCACCGCGCCGACGCCGAAAATGCGGCGGACGTTGATAATGCCGATGCCGCGAAGCTCTATGAAATAACGGATAAGCTCGGGGGCGGTGCCTATAAGCCTTGTCGAGGTTACGCGCTTTATAATGACCGCGTCGTCCGCGACAAGCTGGTGACCGCGTTTTATAAGCTCTATCGCCGTCTCGCTCTTGCCGACGCCGCTCTCGCCCAAAAGCAGTATCCCCTCGCCGTAGACCTCCACCAGCACGCCGTGCTGGGTTATCTGCGGACCGAGCTTTGCGTTCATATAGTATATTATCCGGCTTGTAAAAGCCGAGGTGTGTTTTTCGGTGCGCAGCACGGGGACGCCGTGCTTTCTTGCAAGCTTCATAACGTCGTCCGGCAGCGAGAGCCCACGGGTGACGATAAGGCAGGGAAAGCCGTAGGAGAAAAACCTGTCGATATTCCTACAGCGGGTGTCGTGGTCCATCTCAACGAGATAATCGTGCTCCACCATCCCGAAAATCTGGATACGGCTGCTGTCAAAGTGATTGAAATAGCCCGCAATCTGAAGCGCGGGGCGGTTGATATCGGCAGATGTGATAACCTGTTTTTTTTCGGTGCGGGGCATAAAAAGCGTCTCTAATTTAAGATCGCTTATCATCGTTTCCAGCTCAAGCTCGCATTTATCCACTCAAAACACTTCCTTTCCGTAGAATTATAACAGATTATATCGCGTTATTCAACAAAAAACATTAAAATAAAAAAACACTTGCATTTTTTATTTCGCTATGTTAAAATAGTTCTCGTGAAAAAATTTAGGAGGTGCGTCACTTATGGCAAAGTGTGATATATGCGGCAAGGGCGTTACATTCGGCAACAACGTGTCCCACTCGCACAGAAGAAGCAACCGTCCCTTTAAGCCCAACGTCATGCGCGTTCGGGCAGTGGTAAACGGCAGCCCAAAGCACATTTACGTTTGCACAAGATGCCTCCGTTCGGGCAAAGTCCAAAGAGCGGTGTAACTTTTACCCACGCGTGCGCTCGCCGCGTGCAAGGTACAAAATCAACAGCTCCGATGCTAAGCATCGGAGCTGTTTTTTGATGCGGTGAATTTCAGATTCCCCTGCGGCAGGCGTTTTGCGGGGTATAATTTACAGCATCCCGAGAAGTCTTTCTATCGCGTGCTCACAGGAAAGCTCCCGCACGCGCTGCCTTCCCACGGCGCCAAAGCATATCCGCTCGGCGCGGGTCTTGCCGTCGATATAAAACCCGAAGCAGACGGTGCCCTCCGGCTTTTGCTCACTGCCGCCGCCAGGACCCGCTATTCCCGAAATGCCGACGGCAACCGCGGCGCCGGATACGACCGCCGCGCCCTTTGCCATCTGCTCCGCGACGCTCTCGCTGACAACGCCGTACTTTTCTATCGTCTCAGGGTCTACCCCCAGAAGCTTTACCTTGCTGTCGTTGGAATAGGTGACAAACCCCATATCCACAACGTCCGACGCGCCGGGAACGTTAACTATAATAGAGTTCAGCATCCCGCCCGTGCAGGACTCCGCACAGCAGATGCGAAAGCCGCGCTCCTTCAGCCTTGCCACAAGCTCCTTTTCTCTCACGCCGTCTCTCCTTCCGCAATTTCAAGCCCTTCCCGTGTTACCGAATTGAGCCATTTTTTACCTCTTAGCCTTATAAGGCAGCATACCGACTTTAACGCCTCGTCCATTTTCATAAACGCCAGCACCAGCGGCACGGGGGCGTGCAGCACCGCAGCGACAAGCGCCGCCGGTATGCCGACGCACCACAGCATCACCATTTCCGTCACAAGACAGAAGGTCGTGTCGCCCGCGCCGCGCAGAATGCCGACTATCGTCACCGACGAGATGCTGACAAACACGGTGGACAGAGCGGTGACAAAAATCATATCGTGCGAAAGCGACAGCGTCGCCTCGGGCAGCTTATACATCCCGAGGACAAACGGACGGGCAAGCATAATGACCCCGAAGGTGGCAAGCCCCAGCAAAACGCTTATCGGTATAAGCGCCTCCGCCTTGCGGCGCGCCTCCCGCTCGTCCCCCTCGCCTATCGCCCTGCCGACTATGACCGCCGCGGCGTTTGCAACGCCGAACGTCGCGACAGACGCGAGCTGGAATATAATGGTGGCAATCGAATTGGCCGCGACCGGGTCTCCCGCCGAGTAGGTTATATGCCCCAGTATCGCCGACTGGACGCTTATCGCAAGCGACCACATCGTCTCGTTTACAACGACCGGCGCGCAGTAGCGCGCAAGGTCGCGCGCAAGCTGACCGTTAAACAGCTTTAAGTGGCGCGGGCGCATACCGAGCGTTTTATCGAAAAAGAAAATGTATGTAACGCCAATTACAAACTCTATAAGCCTTGCCGCAAGCGTCGCTATCGCCGCGCCGCGAATGCCGAGCGCGGGCGCGCCGAGGTTGCCGAATATCAGCACCCAGTTCAAAAACACGTTGATAAAAAAGCCGGACAGGTTGACGGCAACCGACAGCTTTACTATCCCCACGCCGCGCACCGCGCAGAGCATGGTGTGGTTGGCGGCAAAAAACAAATATGCAAAGCCGATTATTTTAAGATACTGCACGCCCGCCTCGATAATGGCGGGGTTTGTCGAAAACAGCCGCATAACCTGACCCGGGAATATCAGCACGCACAGTCCGAAAAGCAGACCTACCGCAGCGCCCACCTTTATCACCATCGAAACAACGGCGCGTATCGCGCGCATATCCTGCTTGCCCCAATACTGGGCGGAGAGGATAGCCGAGCCGCTTGCCAGCCCGAAGCAGACGAGCGTCAGTATAAAAAATGGGTTGTTTGCAAGGGTACACGCCGAAAGCAAAACGCCGGTGTCGTCCGCCCTGCCGAGCATAAGAGAATCGGCAATTCCGGTCGCGTGGGTTATGAGGTTCTGGCAGGCAATCGGTATGCCGATGCCCGCTATCATTTTATAAAAGCTCTTGTCGCGGATTATCGTCATTTCATAAGCTCCGCGTCGTAATGCGCCCGCTCGCCGCCGATAAGCCGGGGTCTTGTCCGCGCGCAGACGACGTTTGCGCCGCCGATCGTCCTTTGCTTAATCCTGACCGGCACGGCGACCGCCTTCAGGTGCATACCGATAAGCGTCCCGCCGATATCTATTCCCGCGTCGGCGCGTATGCTCTCCACCGCGACAGGCTCGTCAAAGCCGTGATACGCCGCTGTGGCAAACGAACCGCCCGCCTTGGGATACGGCAGGACGTTTACCTGCTCCAGCCCGCGCGGCTCCGCCGCCGCGCGTTCTATGATTATCGCGCGGTTTAAATGCTCGCAGCACTGGGCGGCGACGTATATGCCGCGCGGCTTAAAAAAGCCGTTTATCCCGTCAAACACCGCTTTTCCTATCTCGGGCGACGACGCCTTGCCTATCATACCGCCGGCAATCTCGCTTGACGAACAGCCGACGACCACTACATCGCCCGCCTTGAGCGTACAGCTCTCGTAAAGCTCACGGGCGGCAGACGCCGCCTGCTTTTCTATCTCAGTTACATTCACAGTCACATTTTCCGTCCTTTCTGTCATAACGTCCACACACCCATATAACGTCGCAGCCTATCCTTTCCACGTCGCACCATGGGACGTTTATGCAGTTTTTTCCTCCCAGCAGCGACAGCGCGCTTTTTACAGGCACGATAAGGCTTAATATCTGCCCGCACTTGCAGTCTATCTGCACGTCGGTGGGATAGCCCAGCTTTCTGCCGTCGCTTGTGCAAATTATCTCTTTTTTACAAAGCTCGGAAAGGCAGCACATTTTCATAGCATCACCGCTACATTATATGCCGATACCCTCTATTTTATCGCAGACTTTATCGAAACTGTCGCCCTCAAACAGCTCGATAAGACCCTTGTCGCAAAGCGAGGCAAGCTGAGGGTCGAGCGGCAGACGCGCCAAAAGCGGCACGCCCTGCTCGTCTGTTATTTTTTCGATATGGCTGTCGCCGAAAAGCTTTATCTCCCGCCCGCAGTCGGGACAGCGAAGAAAGCTGAAGTTTTCCACCACCCCGTACACCGGAATATTCATCATTTTTGCCATTTTCACCGCTTTTTCAACTATCATGGACACCAGCTGCTGCGGAGAGGTGACAACGATAATACCGTCGACCGGCAGGCAAAACACGGTGAGCGGCACGTCGCCCGTGCCGG
>CANQVN010000101.1 GCA_947627315.1 uncultured Clostridia bacterium
CCCTTATAGAATGTATGCTCCTCATAGCTTTCGACAGCGCCGATGATATAATATAAAGGAGTTACTTATGAAAGCAAGACTGCCCGAGGGCTACAATATGAAACAGGGCGATATGATGCGCCGCGTCCAGAAAATGCAGGAGGACGTCGCCGCCGCTCAGAAAGAAGTGGAGGGGACGGTTTTTGAGGCGAAATCCGGCGGCGGTATGGTCAGCGTTGAGATGAGCGGAAAAAAGGAGCTTGTTTCGGTAAAGCTTGAAAAAGAGGCTGTCGATCCGGATGACGTTGAAATGCTGGAGGATATGATAGTCGCCGCGGTAAATGAGGCGGTAAAGAAGGTAGACTCCGCGCTTGAGGAGAAAATGAACGCCGCGACCGGCGGGCTGAACCTCAATTTCCCGATGCTGTAAGCGGTGAGATATTATGCAGTATATACCGGCTTTTTCAAAGCTTGTCGAGGAATTTGAAAAGCTTCCCGGCGTCGGCTCAAAATCCGCCCAGAAAATGGCGTACTACATCATAGCGGCGGATAAGTCTGTTGCCAAGACCTTTGCCGACTCTATCATAGAGGCAAAGCAGAAAATAAAATGCTGTTCCGTTTGTCAAAACCTCACGGATAAGGAGCTTTGCTCCATCTGCGCCAATGAAAAGCGCGATGCATCCGTTATATGTGTCGTTGAAAAGCCGGGGGATATAGACGCTATCGAGCGCACCCGTGACTACAATGGTCTTTATCACGTCCTGCACGGGCTGATTTCGCCGATGAGCGACGTAGGTCCCGACGATATAAAGATAGCGGAGCTTCTTGTCAGAGTGAGCGAAAACGACGTTAAAGAGGTTATCATGGCGACAAGCCCCAACGTCGAAGGTCAGGCTACAGCCATGTATATTTCAAAGCTGTTAAAGCCGTTTGAGGTGAAGGTGACGGGTCTTGCTCTCGGCATTCCCGTGGGTGGAAGCCTTGAGTACTCGGACAGTATTACCATTGCACAGGCCATGGAAAACAGAAAAGAATTAGAATAAGGAGGAGCACATATGAACTACAAAGAAGAGTACGACAGATGGCTCACTTTTACAGATTTAGACGAGAGATGCAAAGCAGAGCTTATTTCAATCCGCGATAACGACGACGAGATATTTTCGAGGTTTTACACCTCGCTTAATTTCGGCACGGCAGGTCTGCGCGGACTTATGGGCGCCGGAACAAACAGGATGAATATATATACCGTAAGGCAGGCGTCTTACGGTTTTGGCAAATACATCTGCTCGCTCGGTGACGACGCGAAAAACAGGGGTGTCGTCATTGCGTTTGACTCGCGAAACAACGGCGTGCGTTTTGCCAAAAACGCCGCGCTCACGCTGTGCGGACTCGGTATTCGCGTGTTTGTTTTCGATTCTCTGCGCCCGACGCCGGAGCTTTCGTTTGCCATAAGACATCTCGGGGCGATTGCCGGAATAAACATCACGGCGTCACATAACCCGAAAGAATACAACGGTTACAAGGCTTATTTTGAAGACGGTGCGCAGATTGCGGGCGAGCAGGCGGACGTTATACTCGGGCATATGCAGAGTACCGACCCGCTCACGGTAAATACAGCGTCAATGGAAGAATCGGTCTTGACCGGGCTTTACAATGTGATAGGCAAAGATGTGGACGACGCATATGTAAAATGCGTGCTTGCCGAACAGCTTCCGCTCAGCGGTATTTCGGAGGATGCGAAAAATCTATCCATCGTATATTCTCCGTTTCACGGCGCGGGCTACAAGCTTGTTCCGCGCGTGCTTGAGGCTATCGGCGCAAACGTGACCCTTCAGCCCGAGCAGTCGGTGCCGGACGGAGAGTTTCCGACGCTGAAGTCGCCAAACCCCGAGGAACGCGAAGGGCTTACAATGTCTATCGAGCTTGCAAAGAAAATAGGCTCCGACCTTGTAATCGCGACCGACCCCGATGCCGACCGCTGTGCATGCGCCGCCATTATGCCGGACGGTTCTGTTGAACAGCTCACCGGAAATCAGGTCGGCGTGCTGCTCTGCGACTTTATAATAGAAGTTCTTCGTCAAAACGGCAGTCTGCCCGATAACGGTGCGGTTATCTCTACAATCGTGTCAACACTGCTGACGCGGAAAATATGCGAGCAAAACGGATTGAAATATTTCGAGGTACTGACCGGGTTTAAGTATATCGGAGAGCGAATTGCGGAATTTGAGCGGACGGGAAGTAACACATTTCTGCTCGGCTTTGAGGAAAGCTACGGCTATCTTAAAGGCACCTATGCAAGAGACAAAGACGCGGTCGTCGCCGCCATGCTTATAGCTCAGATGGCGATGTACTATAAAAACAAAAATATGAACTTAAAGCAGGCGATAGACGCGCTCTATGAAAGATACGGATGGCATGCGGAGCGTACCGTCAGCTTTTCGATATCCGGCGCACAGCCGATGGAACAGGTGGCTGTTATTATGAAATCGCTGCGCGAGGACGGCGGTGACAACGTTGCCGGCAGCAAAATCTCAGCCTTGAGGGATTATAAAAGCTCTGTCATTAAAGACCTTGTCACAGGAACGGAGAGCAAAACAGGTCTGCCTGTGTCCGACGTACTCTATTATGAGCTGGAGGACGGATGCTCGGTTATTGTCCGCCCGTCCGGAACAGAGCCCAAGGTTAAGCTGTATGTGCTTGCCGTAGGTGACAGCAGCAAAGACTGCGGTGATAAAATTGATAAATACGTCGAATTTTTCTCTGCAAAGCTTCAATAAAACACACCGGAATAATAAAAAACGACTCCCGGACTCGGGAGTCGTTTTTGTTTTTAAGGCAGAAAGCTTTCAAATATGAATATATCGAAATGCTTGCGCTGCTTTTCCACCTGCTCCATACTTGTGAAGGTCCAGCCGGCGTGCAGTGCGCCGAAAATACTGCATAACCTTCGGGGCAGGAAATTCTGATATTTTCTGTTATATGATATAAAATCGGGGCGTGAAATTACATTGAGCATAAGTATGCTGTTCGCCGCTTTCAAAATGTTCAATCGAGGATTTTTGAAAAAATTTGACGACAGCTGACCGCGGCAAACGTCCGGTCTGTTTTTCCTGTACCACAGCATAGGCAAGGGGTTAAACGACTGTACAAGATATTTTCCATTGTAATTTTCAAGTATTTTATTCGCGGCAATGCACAGCCTTGCATAGCTTGCGTCGTCGCACTTAAACTCTATCAAAAGCGTGGTCTTTCCGTCAACAACCTGTAAAACCTGCTCAAGCGTGGGTATTTTTTGCTCCGTGTTAAATAATTTAAGCTCGCGTATTTCATCGTATGTTTTTTTCTCGACGGAGTCTTCTATCCCGCAGGCGCGCTTGAGCGTGCTGTCGTGCATTATAACAACTCTGTCGTCTTTTGTCATGCGTATGTCGATTTCTACACCATAGCCTTTTTCTACGGCGCGCTCTATTGCCAAAAGTGAGTTTTCCGGCACGCCGTCATTTATCGAGTGCAGCCCTCTGTGTGCCACAAAAAGCTCTTTGCAATCGCTGCGAATAGGGTGGCGGCGCAGCGTGGGCATAAGGCAGTAAAAATATAATATAATTAGTACAACCACTATTAAAAGCAGGATTATTGCAAATAACATTTTTTATTTTCTCCTATCATTTTAATTTGCTTTTACATCCTTCAAAAAGCTCAGTTTTGTCCTGTACGCCAAAAAGTAAAGTGGTACCGATAATGCGACAGCGCCGATTATATCGAGAACCGAGTGCTGTTTTACAAACACCGTTGACAAAATAATAAGTATTGTTAAAATAAACGATGCTATGACGAGCAAACGGTGCTTTTTGAAAGTCTCCGATTTTGAAAGGGCAATATGCATTCCGATTGAATTTAAGCAGTGTATGCTCGGAAACACGTTGTACGGCGTGTCAATCGACTGAACGTAACGCATAGCTTCGGTTAAAATATTCTGCCGTCCGAGCTCGGCGTAGTTAACACGCAGCTGCTGACAGTTTGGAAACAGCGTGTATATAATAAGGCTTATCGTCATGCCGGAATAAAGAAAAATGCACATTCTGACAAAGTCGCTTTTGGATGAAAACATCAAGAAAACGTAGCCTGCGGCAATGTATGCGAACCATAAAAAATAGGGTATTGCAAATATCTCCCAAAACGGAATAATATTGTCAAGCGGGCAGGATATCACGGCTGCATTTGCGCGCTGTGGGGTATATACATTCAAGAATGAAAAATACGGCATGTAAAATAAAAAGTAGACAAGCAGCACGCCGTGCGAATATTTTTTAATAAAAGATTTCAGCATTTCAGTTAAACTTATATATTTTTCTCGCTATTTTATATAGCGCTTTAGAGACTTTTTTCCCGACTCTGCCCGGCAGCGACATAAAAAACGCCTTTGAAAAATAGCGTATTCTCCTATAAAGCCGCTGGTCTTTGGCTTTGAGTCTGTTCCATAAATCAAAGAATTTTTTAATAGACTCCGGCGAATTGTCAAGCATAAGCAGAGTCGTCGTTATGGTATACATAATAGAGAGATAGTAAACCATATAGCGAAACAGCTTCGGCTCTTTTTCACGTATCTCGTTCAGGTCGTAAGCATCGAGCATTAAGTTTGTCACGCGTATCTGTTGGTCGACGCGCCCAATCATAACCTTTTCGTTTACCGACTGGTCAACTCTGCCTATATAATAGCGGTAAAAATCGACGTTGAGATAAAACATCTTTTTTACTTTCGGCAGCGGAATGTAAAGCACCATATTGTCGACGTAAAAAGTATGCTCAGGCAGTTTAAGACCGCAGTCGCGCAGCAGCTGGGTGCGGTATGTAACAGAGTGCATAATTATATATTTAACAGGGTCGAGCCTGTACATCTCGTTCCAGCCGAACACCTTGTTTTCGGGGAATATGCCCGAATAGTTTATAGTATTCTGCTTGCCGTCCTCAACATGCTCATAGACGTAATTTGTAATAAGCATATCGACGTCCATATCGCCCTCGGCAAAGGTGCGCAGCGTGGCAAGCATCGAGCTTAACGCTTTTTATCCACCCAGTCGTCCGAGTCTATCACCTTAAAATACATACCTGTCGCGTTTTTAAGCCCCGCATTGACTCCCGCGCCGTGACCGCCGTTTTGCTGATGTACCGCGCGGATTATATCGGGATACATATCGGCATATCTGTCTGCAATCTCGGCGGTTTTATCGGTCGAGCCATCGTTTACAATGATTATTTCAATGTCCTTGTCTCCACCCGATAAAAGAGAATTTATACATTTTTCCATATAATCCTGCGAATTGTAACAGGGTATTACGAAAGATACTATTTTCATTTTAACTTCAGACCTTTGCTTTTAGCTGTTTTTTGAAACATAAAAGTTTATATAGGTAAAATGCCGCGGCTTTGCAGTCAGGCAACGATATGATTATAACACGCGTTTGTTCAAAAATCAATATTTATGACTAATATGTAAGATGTTATATAAAACGACAACCAATTTTTTAGATTATCCTTATGTAACTCGGCAAATGGCGGCAAAGCTTGGATTTATGGGCTTTCTC
>CANQVN010000102.1 GCA_947627315.1 uncultured Clostridia bacterium
AAATCCGTATCCGTCTGTTGTGTAGACCGCTTTCCCGAGGCATTCCTCGCCGGAGCATTTTAAGACCCAGTCGCTAACTCGATAGGTCAGTTTCTTCGTTTTGGCATTCAGGTCATATTCTATATATCCAAAAGACGACAGCCGCTCAAGCGTTTCCAGCGCCTGTGTGCGGTTCTTTTTGCCGAGGATACTCTTTAACCCTACGACGCCGCCCGCCCACATACCGGGGCACACGTCGTTGCTGTGGCCGCAATAGAGAGCTTGTCCCTTGCGAAATGCCGCTCTCGATGCAAGCCTTGCCCAATCGCCGAGGATGCCTTTACCTTCCGGCAATCGGCTGCGCAGCAGTTTGACCCACTCATACTGCAATAAACACTTCACGGGACTCACCTCCTAAAATGGATAACTTGGCATAAAAATAGGGCGGTCCCTTTATAGAGAAACCGCCCGAAAAGTAATATTCGTAGTTGTGTTTTAACTGTTTTCTTGCAACGATAGCTGTATTATGATAAAATGTTCCGTATCCAAAAACGGCCTTCATTTCGTAAAATAAGATGGATACGCATAAAGAAAAGGCCGAATAACTTGTATCCGACCTCTCCTGTGGCAGTTTTAACTTGAGCGTCAATTCGCTAGTATACCCGCGTCTCCTTCCTTCGATTATTTTTGGACTAAATCACACTCACCTTGAAAGTTATGTAGGCTTGTCTGACTTGGGTATATTATATCACTCTCATCTTTTTTAAACTCCATTGCGGACGAGACGATGGAGTTTGCAAAGCCCGTTATCGGGATTATGCTGCCGCCGCCGGCAAACTTGCCAAGCTTGTCATAAACGCCGATTGCGGTCAAAAGTCCGCCGAGAAAAACCAATATTATCGGCGTTATTATCTTTACATTCTCCTTGCTCGCGCCGAGCATAGTGCATACATCCGTTATACACTTGCCGATAATGCAGATTATGCCGCCTACCAGAAACGCTTTTATACAGTTTGTAAAAATGGGCGAGTTTGGTGTTTTCTTTTTTACATATTCATCGTAATTTGATTTATTTATCGCCATAATATATCCTCCGTTTTTAATATTTTTAACTTTGCTGTTAAAAATATTCGTAAAGTATATCGGCACAGGGTGATTTTTTGATTGACATACTATACATTTTTGCGGTCTATTCCATTTTAGGCTGGCTGCTTGAAATTGTTTTTTTCTATATAAAATCGGGACACCTGCAAAAACGCGGAATTTTACGCGGCGCATACTGCCCGCTTTACGGCTTTTCAATGGCGATATGCACGCTTCTGACAAAAGGTGTGACGGATATGCCCGTTTTGTGTTTTTTTGCAAACGCCGCGGTCTGCACCGCATTTGAGCTGATGACCGCCGTGATATTTGACAAGCTGCTGGGTAAAAAGCTGTGGGATTACACAGGGATGCGGCTAAACCTTAACGGATATATCTGTCTTAGCTTCAGCGCGATATGGGGCGTTATTGCAACCGTCTGTATAAAATACCTCAATCCCGTTATATTCGCATACGGCGGCGCAGAAAATGCAAAAGCTGTGTTTGCGGCGGCGTTCTGCATAATGATAAGCGCGGATCTTTTCAGCTACGTTAAGCCATAGAATATAAAAGGCTTCATAATGCGACATAAAACTTTCGGACAGGCTGTTATAATCATAATACTTAATCGGAGGTCTTTATGGAAAAAGCAGGAGTGCGGCGCAGGCTGAAAACTGCGGAAAATGCCGCTTTGAAATTACTTAACTGGGTTCTGTCCGCGCTGCTCGGCGCGCTCATCGCACGGGCGGAAATCCGCAGTCTTTTCTCGCCGTTTTCGGTGGCGTTTATGTCTGTCTGTCCGACAGCGGGACTTGCCATATCGGGTGCGTATATCGGCAGCGCGGCGGGGTTTATCACAAAGGCGTTTTCAGTTCAAAATTTCCGCTACATATGCGCGGATACGATAATGGCGGCAATTATACTTATATCTGGCAAAAAGACTTACATAAAAAAGGTTTTCACGCCCGTTTTGCCCGCGGCGGTATGCCTTGCAAGCGGTATTCTTTTTCTGTTTGTCAAGCAGCCCGACCTTTTTTCGGTTTTGCTTTTGGTATGCGAAACGCTGCTGTGCGGCTGCTGCGCATATTTCGGCAATTATTTCATACGCGCCGCGCGGCGGGGTGTAATGCTTGAAACGCGCGACATTATTTCGGCAAACATAACGGTTCTGGTGCTTGTCTGCGCGCTTAACAGCTTTTACATCTACGGCGTGTCTTTGGCTCTCGTATTCGTTATTCTGCTGATTTTTATGTGCGTGTATTACTTTGATAAAAAGCTGGCGGCAGTTTTTTTACTGCCGATATGTCTTGCAAACGTATGCTGTGGGGCATACGACCAGCAGTTTTTCCTTGTGCTTTACATTCCGACGCTTATCTGCATGCTTGTGTCGCGATTCAACAAGCGGTATATAGACACGTCATACTATCTTGCTTTTTTCACAATACGAATGTCTGTTTACGGCATTTTCGGACTGGATCTCAATTGCCTGCTCGCGCCCCTTGCCGCCGCCATAATTTTCAGACTTCTTCCCAAAAACAAAATCGGCGCGCTGCTGTCGGAGTATGTGCGAATTTCACCCGACCGAGGCGGCAGAGAACAAAACAACGGCGAGCTTTGCGACAGCTACCGCAAAAGCGCGGATATGCTTGCAAAAGAGCTTAACGCCGCGGAAATACGCCCGATAGCAGATGTAAAAACAGAGACAAATATAAAACGGTACCTTTTTTTGAACAAATGCAGGGATATAACCTGCGCCAATTTTTTCACGGCGGACGGCAGACAAATCATCTCACTTTATTTTAAGAGCGAAAGCCCGCCCGCTCCCGCCGCGATAAAGGACAAGCTATGCAGGATAAGCGGCAAGAATTTCATCGTAAGCTCCGTTTCCGAAGACGGGAAAAACCGCGTTATGAAATTTGAGCAGGCGGACAAGTTTAAGGTGGATTGCTACGCGCTTTATAAATCAAAACGCGGAGAAAACGTATGCGGCGACAACGTATGCGCGTTCAAGTCGTCAAACTCGGTTTACAACATCATTCTCGCGGACGGAATGGGCAGCGGGAAAGACGCAAACATCAAAAGCAGCAACACGATAACGCTGCTTAAAAAGCTCCTGAAATCGGGAGTGTCGCCCGAAAAGGCCATCGACGCGGTAAACAGCTCTATGGGGATGCTGCGGGACGAAGTGGGCTTTTCAACCATTGATTTATGCTGCATTTCGCTTGAAAGCGGAGTTGCAAGCTTTTACAAGTGCGGCGCGTACTGCGGGTATATATTAAAAGATAAAAAGCTGACAAAGATATCCGGAGGCGGATATCCGGCGGGACTTATGGATAAAATCTCATACACCTTTACCACCGCCGCGCTTGATGACGGAGATATAATCGTTATGTGTTCGGACGGCGTTTCGGCGGCGGATGAAAAGCTTCAGGCGGAAATGCTGCTTGACAGCGGCGGCAAGGCGGAGGTCTTAACGCGGCGGCTTATCGACAGCGCTTATGCCTGCACCCCACCCGAACTCGATGACGACATGACGGTGTTGACTGCGAAAATAAGTCGTCAAAAAGACGAATAATCCGCTTTTTCACGTTAATAATATAATAAAAAACGCAGAGGAAAAGCAGATGTTTAAAGGTATCGGAAAACAGGTTGTCGTTTTAAAAAATACCGACAGCAAAATTTTCGAGGAAGCTATATTTATAATACGCGACGGAAAAAAGACAAACCGGGACGATATGATTTCGGAATGTGAAAGAATAATCAGAGAAGGCTCCTCGCATGACCGCGGCGTAGGCGGCAAAAGACGCACGATTATGCTGCTTTGCGGCGCGGCTGTTCTTGCGGCGATTGGCATCACCGCGTTCATAATAAGCCTTCTGTAACAAAAAAAGACCGCCTCACATAGGATATATTGAAATCTATGAGTGAGGTGAAAAGACAAAATGTGCATCAAAAATCTGTTTGGTGATGATAGCTGCTGCTGGATAATCATTATCGCTCTTCTTATCCTCTGCTGCTGCAACGACTGATTGTCCCGTTCGTTTACAGGACAAAAAAACAGGCTGATTTTCAGCCTGTTTTTTATTTTCGGATTTTTAGACGTTAAAGCGGAAAAGAACAACGTCGCCGTCTTTTACCACATAGTCCTTGCCCTCGCTGCGTACAAGACCTTTTTCTTTTGCCGCCGCCATCGAACCGAGCTTTTCCAAAACATCGTATGACACGACCTCGGCACGGATAAAGCCGCGCTCAAAATCACTGTGTATTTTGCCGGCAGCCTGCGGCGCACGGGTACCTTTCAATATTGTCCATGCTTTCGTTTCCATCTCGCCCGACGTAATAAAGCTTATAAGATTGAGCAGCGTGTAGCATTTGCCGATAAGCCTGTCCAAACCGCTGCTTTCAAAGCCGAGTTCCTCCAAAAACAGCTTTTTTTCCTCCTCGTCCAGCTCGCTTATCTCCTGCTCGATCTGAGCACATATGGTAAACACCTCACAGTTATCACCGCCGACATGCTTTTTCACCTGCTCGACAAACGGATTCCCCTCTTCTCTGTCGCCGTCGCCTATGTTGCAGGCGTAGATAACGGGCTTGTTTGTCAAAAGCTGGACGGAGCGCATTATCTCCGCCTTGTCCTCGTTGAGCTCGACCGTGTTTGCAAGCTTACCCTGCTCCAACGCGGCTTTCAGCTTTTCAAACAGCGAAAGATCCGTCTGATATTTTTTATCGCCTTTAAGCAGTTTTTTCACTCTGTCGATATGCTTGTCGACCGTCTCCATATCCGCAAAAATCAACTCGAGATTTATAGTGTCAATATCGCGCGCGGGGTCAACCGAGCCGTCGACGTGAACGATGTTGCTGTCCTCAAAGCAGCGCACGACATGCACAATCGCGTCAACCTCGCGTATGTTTGACAAAAACTTGTTGCCAAGCCCTTCTCCCTTTGACGCGCCCTTGACAAGCCCCGCTATGTCGACAAATTCGATAACGGCGGGTACAATTTTCTTTGAGTTGTTCATTTTTGCAAGAACGTCCAGTCGTTTATCGGGTACGCAGACGACGCCGACATTGGGTTCTATGGTGCAAAACGGATAGTTTTCCGACTGCGCCTTTGAATTTGTAATTGCGTTGAAAAGGGTACTTTTGCCGACGTTTGGCAGACCGACGATACCGAGTTTCATATTTATCTATATCTCCTTCTAAAAAAGCCGATGCAATAATTGAAGTATATCACATTGACTCCCTTTTTTCAATAGAATCGGCGCATTTATAGAGATTGCCGCGGTTGACGATAGACGATGCAATCATACTACAACGTGTTTTGCGAAAAACGCCTGCCGCGTCTGCTTCGTCGGCGCAAGCGTTTTTAGTTCGTTTTCGTGCAAGGCACGAAAAGCTCGCCTTGCACGCTGC
>CANQVN010000103.1 GCA_947627315.1 uncultured Clostridia bacterium
GGCTCGGGTTCGGGCTCAGGCTCGTAATCCGGCTCCGGCTCAGGCTCGTAGGGTTCCGGCTCGGTGGGCGTTACCACCTCTTTGTCTTTTGCAAGAAGTCCTGCAAGACGGTTGTTGTTATCGGTGCTGTTGTTTTTCGCCCCGTCCGGTCTGTTTATGTAGTTACAGCCGGCAAGCGAAAATAACATCACACAGATGAGCAAAACCGCGGCAAATTTAGCGAATTTTGAATGCTTCATAGCATTACCTCCCGAGAAACTGCTGTACTTATGCAGATATACTTATAATCATATGCACAGTATACCATATATAATTTGTTATTTCAAGAGTAATATCAAAATTGGTAAAAGTTCATAAAAATAAATGCCGATATTTGTCTGATATCACCATTAAATTAAACCGCCTTTTCGCTTTCGATGAGATAGCTCATTCTCGATTTGAGTCCCAAAAGCTCGTATGACAGCGCGTCGAGCAGGCGGGGGTGATTTGTAAAATCGAGCTTTGTCTCAACCACCTCGATCTGTTTTTTCAGAAAAACAAGCTCTGTTCTGGCGTCCATCATCTGATAGCTGCGTTTCATACGTTCTCTCCTTTATCATTTTAACTTATTCATCGCCATTTCGCAAGTGTTTTATACAAATAAATGCGGTATTAAATAATATTGAAATACGTTATCAAATATGATATACTGTATTTACATTATAATTTTCCCGCCCGCGCGGGCGTAATATATTTCGGAGGGAAGCGTATGGCTAAAATAAAGAAAAAGACGGCGCTTATTTACGCCGCGTCGTTTGCCGGCACGGCGCTTGTGCTCTGCCTGCTTGTATTTGTCGTGTTCAAGAATATGTTTTACGGTATATATTCGTCCCGCGGGGACGCGAAATTCGAGGCGGGCGAGTATGCGCAGGCGGTAAAGGACTATGCCGCGGCAAAAAGATGGAATCCCAAAAAGCAGCACGCCTATCTCGCGCTTGCCGACAGCTACCTTGCCTTAGAGGACTATGACAGCGCGGGCGAAGTTATCGACGAGGCGGTTAAAAAGCGGATAGTCACCGAGCAGACGGGGCTGGAGCAGCTCTATCTCAAGCGCATCGCCATCTATTCCGCCGCCGGGAATCTGGAGGACGCCGTGGGGTATATCGACGGCGTGAATGACGATTATATCCGCCGCAAGCTTCAGGAGGTGCGCCCGGGGGATATCTCATACACGCCGACGCAGGGCAGCTATGACAAAACCCAGAAAATGAGCATAACGGTGCGTGAGGGGGAGACGGTGTACTACACGACGGACGGCACCTATCCCACCAAGTTTTCAAACGTCTACGTCGAGCCTATAAATATAGGAAACGGAACGACCTCCGTCACCGCCGTTGCGGTAAACAGCGACGGGCTGGTGTCGCCCATGCTCAGCGTGACCTACTCCATAACAAACGAAAACGAGACGGTGGTCTTTAACGACCCGAAAATAGAAAAAATGGTTCGCATCTCCCTTTCAAAGCCAAACGGCGTCGTTCGGGTAAAGGAGCTTGCCGGCGTCACAAGGCTCAGCAACGAGGGCGTAGCGGGCAAGGTCAAAACGCTGTCCGACCTTGATATGATGCCCAACCTTGAAATGCTGGCGCTTGACGGCGAAAGCGAGCTTTTGTCGGTGTCACAGCTCTCCGGCAAGGCGAAGCTGCGCGAGCTGTACCTGTCCGACTGCGGGCTGAGCGACAGCGACACCGACGCGCTGGGCGGGCTTGCCGCGCTTGAAACGCTCGATTTGTCAAATAACGACATATCGTCTATCACCTTTCTCTCAAAGGTGACGACCCTTAAAAACGTATATCTGTCCCGCAACAGGATAGGGGATATATCGGCGCTGTCCTCCTCCAAATCGCTTGCTTTGGTCGATGCGTCGCAGAACAGGATTTCGGCGATACCCGACTTTGAGGCGGGCGGCGTGCTGGAGACGCTGATGCTGGGCGGAAATTATATCTCGGATATATCGACGGTTCACCGCCTGACCTCTCTTAAATACCTCGATTTATCGAGAAACCTTATCAAAAACGGTAAAAACCTGTCCGCGCTCACAAAGCTGCAGACGCTCATTCTGTCGTCAAACCAAATTGCAAACTTTGACTTTATAAAGCAGCTTACGGGACTTACCGCTCTTGACGTGGACGACACCTCGTTTGTCAGCGCGGGGGTGCTGAGCGGGCTGAAGCTCACCTCGTTTTCGGCAAACAACACCGGAATTTCGAGCATAGAGCCGCTTTCACAGTCGAGCGGGCTTATCTCGCTTGAAATCGCCGAAACAAACGTCACCGACCTTGCGCCGATAAAGGATATGTCAAAGCTGGATTATCTTGATATCTCCCGCTGTAAGATAGACGATCTCACGGTGCTTTCCGGACTTCCCGGGCTTTTCACCCTGCGCGCGCTGGAGGTTGACCTTACCGGCATACAGTTTGCAAATCCCGAAATTACGGTTGTAACTCAGTAAAAATAACGGACACCGAAAGGTGTCCGTTATTTTTCTTTTTGCTTTTTTATAACCTTCATACGTATAAATTCCTCTCTTTCCTTTTCTTCAAGAAAGTCGGTTATATACGCTATTTCGCCGCGGTAATTGGGGATAACGATGTTCTTGAGCGCGTTGGCGCGCTTTTGCGTCTTGCTGATGGCGACCGCGAGGCGGTAGATGGAGCTCTCTATCTCCGCAAGCTCTGCGCAAAGCTCCTTGACGCGGCGAAAGCAGGCGTAGGCGCGGTCTGTCGCGCAGCCGCTCGAATGTACGCCGTAGTAGGGGCGGGCGACGGGAGAGACGTACTTCACCGTCGGTATCTCCACGCCCATAACGCTCTTTTCGAGAATGGTTACGCAGTCATCGACAGGTACGGCGTAGGCGATGCTGCGCACGTCCGTCTCGGCGACGTTTGCTTTAAGCAGCGCGTCGTAAGCCTCTGAAAAGGTGCTGTTTATTTTGCCCTGAACCTCTCTTGCGCGGTCTATAAGCCCCATCATCTCGCGAATCAGTATGTTCCGCTTGCGATCCATCAGCTCAAAGCCGACGGTTGCAAGCTCCAGTGAGTTTTTGACCCGCAGCAGATTTCCCTTTGTCGGATTTATCATTTTTCCGCGCCGTCCTTCGGCAGATATTTCTTTATAAGCTCGTCGCTCACGCGTGAAAGCTCGGTGCGGGGCAGCAGCGTCAAAAGCTGCCAGCCAAGGTCAAGCGTCTGTTCAATTGAACGCCGCTCGCCGGCGGGCTGGTTTATAAAACGCGCCTCAAATTCCCGCCCGAAGCGGATATACGCCTTGTCGGCGTTGGACAGCTCCTCCTCGCCGATGACAGAGGCGAGCGAGCGGGCGTCTGTCACCCGCGCGTAGGCGGCAAAAAGCTGGTTTGAAAGCGCGGCGTGATCCTCCCGCGTAAAGCCTTCGCCTATGCCGTCCTTCATAAGCCGCGACAGCGAGGGCAGAACCGACACGGGCGGGTAAATCCCGCTCTGTGACAGCGTTCTGTCAAGAACTATCTGCCCCTCGGTGATATAGCCCGTAAGATCGGGTATCGGGTGGGTTATGTCGTCGTTGGGCATGGTGAGAATAGGTATCAGCGTGACCGAGCCCTTTTTGCCCTTTATCATGCCCGCTCTTTCATAGAGCGACGCAAAGTCGGAATAGAGATATCCGGGGTAGCCCTTTCTTGCGGGGATTTCCCCCTTTGAAGCGGACAGCTCGCGCAGCGCCTCGGCATAAGCCGAGATGTCTGTCATAATGACAAGCACCTGCTTGCCCAGCTCAAAGGCGAGATATTCCGCCGCCGTCAGCGCGCAGCGCGGCGTTACGATACGCTCTATTATGGGGTCGTTTGCAAGGTTTAAGAACATAACAAGGCTCTGTGCCACGCCCGATTTTTTGAACTCACGCCTGAAAAAGTCCGCAACGTCGTTTTTAACGCCCATCGCGGCAAAGACGATGGCAAAGTCGCCGTCGCCGTTTTCAATCCCGGCGCCCGCGGCTATCTGAACGGCAAGCCTGTCGTGCGGCATGCCCGAGCCGCTGAAAATGGGCAGCTTCTGCCCGCGAATAAGCGTCATCAGCATATCAATCGACGAGATGCCGGTGCAGATATAGTCGCTCGGGTACTTTCGGGCGACGGGGTTGATAGCCGCGCCGTTTACGTCCCGCCGCGTCTCGCTGTAGACAGGTCCCAGCCCGTCTGTCGGTCTTCCCGCGCCGTCAAACACCCGTCCTAAAATTTCCTCCGACAGGTCGAGCGTCATCGGCTTTCCGGTAAACGACGTCCTGCTGCCGGTGAGCGACATTTCGTTTGTACCCTCGAACATCTGTATAACGGCACGGTCTCCCTCGAGCCGGATAATCCTGCCGTGGCGCACCTGCCCGTTTGCAAGCTCGATTTCCGCCATCTCGTCAAAGCTCACGCCCTTGACGCCTTCCAGCACGATTAGAGGTCCGTTTATTTCGTTTATACCGAGATATTGTATTCTCATCTGTTATTTGTAGCTCTCCTCAAGACTGTTGAGCTTGCCGATAAGCTGTTCGGTAAGCTGCGAAAACTTTTGAAGCTCGTTATTCTTAAACTCGAATTTGGCGCGCGAGATTTTCTCGAACACCTCTGTCTTGTTGACCTGCGACAGCGGAATGCCCTGCTTTATCAGCCTTGCCGCCGCATCGTACACGTCGAGCATCATTTTCATCATGGCGTACTGCTTTTCGAGCGGGACGTAGGTGTCGATATCGTGCAGCGCGTCCTGCTGCAAAAACCCGCGGCGTATCGCTCCCGCCGCCGCCATTATCAGCTTTTGCTCCTCCGGCAGAACGTCCTGCCCTATGAGCTTTACTATTTCGTTCAGCCTGTTTTCTTCCAAAAGAATGCCGATAAGCCTGCCGCGCGCCGCCTCAAACTCGGGGCATACCGCCTTGCCGTACCAGTCACGAAGCTCGTCGAAATACTCGGTGTAGCTTGTTATCCAGTTTATCGCGGGATAGTGGCGGGAGTAGGCAAGCTCTCTGTCCAGCGCCCAGAAGGTGCGGATAAACCGCTTGGTGTTCTGCGTCACCGGCTCCGAAAAATCGCCGCCCTGCGGCGAGACCGCGCCGATGATGGTAACGCTGCCGTGCTTGCCGTCCAGCGTTTTGACATATCCCGCGCGCTCGTAAAACTGCGAAAGCCTGGATGGCAGGTAGGACGGAAAGCCCTCCTCGGCTGGCATCTCCTCAAGCCTGCCCGAAATCTCGCGCAGCGCCTCCGCCCAGCGCGAGGTCGAGTCCGCCATTATGGCGACGTGGTATCCCATGTCGCGGTAATATTCCGCAAGCGTCACGCCGGTGTAGATGGAAGCCTCGCGCGCCGCGACCGGCATATTGGAGGTGTTTGCAATCATCACCGTGCGCTCGGTGAGC
>CANQVN010000104.1 GCA_947627315.1 uncultured Clostridia bacterium
ACCACCCCCGACGTCAGCTTCCACGGCATAACCTACGCCGAGCGGTTCGGTCTCGGCGGTGCGTTTATAACCAAGTGTACCGCCCAGCTTATGCGTGATTTCGGCTCGATACAGTCCCCGCAGAACGCGTTTTACCTGAACCTGGGGCTGGAGAGCCTGCACGTTCGAATGGCGCGCCACTGCGAAAACGGAAAGGCGGTCGCGCAGTTTCTTGCCGACCACCCCAAGGTGGAGACCGTTCACTATTGCGACCTGCCGGGCGACCCGTACCACGCGCTTGCGGAGAAATATCTGCCAAACGGCTCCTGCGGCGTCGTTTCGTTTGAGCTGAAGGGCGGGCGCGCCGCCGCAGAGATATTTATGTCAAGGCTGAAGCTTGCCGCGATAGAGACGCACGTTGCCGACGCGCGCACCTGCTGCCTCAATCCCGCGACCTCCACCCACAGGCAGATGACCGAGGCGGAGCTTGCCGCGGCGGGCGTACCCGCGGGACTTGTGCGAATGTCCTGCGGTCTGGAGGACGCCGCCGACCTTATCGCCGATGTAAAGCAGGCGCTTGACGCCGTCTGAGTGCGGCAAAAAGGGACGTTGCCCCGTTATTTTTAATCAGGCGCAAAGCCGCGCCGATAATCTTTCATATAAAAAGAGAACGCCGCGCTGCGTTCTCTTTTTGTTTTATATCCTGTAATCGGCTATCATCTTTTTTATGCCGTCCGCCGTCGTTTCAAACGATATGCCGTGACTTTTCAGCTTCGAGCAGTCCATCGCGATGCTCTTTTGCTCGCCGTCGGTCGGCAGTATCAGGCGCTCCGCGCGCTTTTCAAGCCCCATCGCGCTCATAAAAGAAAGAGCCGTCGCATACATGTCGCCGTCGTTTTCGCTTCCGAAATTATACACCCCGCCGGGCAGCGTTATCGCCTTTTCGATGTTTTCGGCGACCGAGCGCACGTAAGTTACGCCCCTGAACAAGTTTCTGTTAAACTCAACCGGCGTGTCGTTTGCCGCGGCGATGATAAGCCTCAGCGGCAGTCCGACGTTGGTGTGATATCCGTACATCGGCAGGTCGTACATCCACGTCAGCCGAAGCATGACGGCGCTCGGGCAGACGTGCGCCACCCGCGCCTCCGCCTCCAATTTGTGCCTGCCGTATACGTTGGACGGCGCACAGCGCTCGTCTTCGGTGTGGGGACCGTCCCCGCCGCCGTTATACACCTGATCCGAGCTGCATATTATAAGCTTGCAGTCGTATTTTGACGCGAAAAGCGCCATCGTCTCCGCAAGCTGTACGTTTGCAAGGTAAGACGCGCTCTCGTCGTTTTGAGCCTGCGCCATATCCGATATTGCGGCGGTGTGAACGACAGCGTCGGGACGGAAGCTGTCGAATATCCGCTCAAGCTCGCGCCGCCGCCCGTCCGTCATTTTCCCGCGAAGCAGCTCGCCGCCGATCGCGCGCAACGCGTGTCCCGCGGCTGTCAGACGGTCGCATACCCGCGAGCCGACAAAGCCGCGCGCGCCCGTTACGATTACATTCATTTACATCAAAGCCTCCGTCAGTCAAAAATTATCGTCCCGAAATCGGACTGGCGGTGAAAGTCCGGCAGGTCGGAGCGTACGGGATTCCACGAAAGATAATGTTCGTTTTTCGTCTCGTCCCCGCATTTGTAGAAATTGCCGTGCATTTTGTATCCGCGCGCGGGCGCATAGGTCGGGAAAAACAGCCGCACGAACGCATGCGGTATCGCATACTCTATCTCCCAGCCGTCACCCGTTTTTCTGCTCTCGGCGGAGAATAGGCTGTCGCTCATCGGCATAAGCCGAATAAGCGTGTCCCTGCCGGCGCCGAAGCCGAGGAACATAAGCGCGTTGGGATTGAACTCGACGTTGAAATAGCGCGAGTCGCCGTCGACGGGCGAAAAGAAAAATTCAAGACAGCTGTCTCTGCACGGCTGGTCAAGCGGCTCTTTAAGCTCCGCCCGTATGTCGCGCTCGGTCGCCGACAGACGCACATACAGCGCCTTATCGTCGTAGCTAAGCTCCGCCTTGCCAGATATTCCGAACGAGCCGCCCCAAAGCGGCGTGTCTATATCCGCCGTCTGCGGCGTCTTACCGCGCCTTTTTACAGTGTATGTTTTACTCATACCGCACCTTTTATTATAACGTGATTTGAAAAACCGTTTGTTACGGGATATTATTCAATCCACAAAAACAATTCCAGAATCCGCTTTACGCAGACCGCAAGCTCCTCTCTTGAAAGCTCGCCGTTTGAAAGCGCCTCTTTTAATTTTTCCGGTTCTCCGTGGGACATTTTCACGTCGTTTCCGGCTTTCACTTCCTTAACGTGGCTCTTATTGTTATCCCAATCGGTGGTTATCATGCCGCGGTATCCCCATTCTCCCCGCAAAATGCCATAAATAAGCTCCGCGTTTTCGGAGGCGGGTACGCCGTTAATCAGATTGTAGGATGTCATAATAGCCTTCGGATTTGCCTCCTTGACGCAGATTTCAAACGCCCTCAGATAAATCTCGCGTAAAGCCCGCTCCGATACGATGGAATCGCTGAACTTGCGGTTGGTCTCCTTGTTGTTTACCGCAAGGTGCTTGGGAGTGGCGGCTATGTGTTGGGACTGTATCCCGCGAATCTTGGCCGCCGCCATTTTCCCGGTAAGAAACGGATCCTCCGAGAAATATTCAAAGTTTCTCCCGCACAGCGGACTGCGGTGGATATTCAAAGCCGGAGTGAGCCAGATGGCAACGTTGTTTTCCTTTACCTCCATAGCGCCCGCCCGTCCAATTTTTTCCATAAGCTCCGTGTCCCAGGTGCAGGCAAGCGCGGTGGCGACGGGAAACGCCGTGGTGGAAAGGCGGCTTCCCGAAAAGGTGCGAAGTCCCGCAGGACCGTCGGCGGTCATAAACAGCGGTATGTCATAGCCCGGAAGCTGTCCCATGCCGCTCGTGTTGGAAACGCCGCAGCCCGGCTGACCGCCCGCAAGATGACACAGCTCGTCGTCGGTGAGCTGTGCGACAAAGCTGTCAAGGCTTACGCTTTTATTGTAAACGTCCAAAAGAGAATGCGGCTCGCCCGGCGCCTCCGCCATCCGGTAGGTGCAGGGAAACGTCTTTCTTGCAACCGGACCGCATTCCGGCGTGCTATAGCTTCCGTCCTCCAGCAGTACCCTGTCAAGCTTTTCCGGCGCGCACAGCGACCGAAGGCGTTCGGTGACGGTATGCTCCGACAGCTCATAGGTATAGGGCAGCTTTTCACACGTCCGCACGTCCGTTCCCAGATAGAACCGATACGTTCCCTTTTCCAGAACGTAGCAGGATTTCGCGACGGCTCCGTATTCATCGTAGGAGGCCATATCCGAAATCGCAAAGCTGACAGAAAGCTCCTGCCGCTGCCCCGGTTCCAAAAGCCCGGTCTTGGCAAAGCCGCAAAGCTCCCTTGCCGGCTTTGTAATCAGACCTCTCGGCGCGCTGTAATAGAGCTGAACCACCTCCCTGCCGGCTCTTTTTCCGGTGTTGGTTACCGAAAAGGCGACGGTTATACGTCCGTCGGTGCGGAAAACGGCGGGATTTTCGATGGAAAACGTGGTGTAGGAAAGACCGTATCCAAACGGATAAACGACGCGCTCCTTCTTGCCCGGAACCGTCTCAAAATACCGATAGCCTACAAAAATATCCTCAGTATATTTCACATAGTCGTCCGATTCGTAAAAGCCGCTTGTTGACGGATAATCCTCAAGCGAGACAGCGCAGGTATCGACAAGCTTTCCGGATGGGGTGACATCCCCCGTCAGCAGATCCGCTGCGGCAAGCCCGCCTTCCATACCGCCCTGCCACAGCATAAGCGCGGCGGAAATTTTCGGATTGTATGCAAACCAGGAGGTGTCAATCATAGCTCCCACGTTCAGAAGAATAACGACCTTGGAGAACCTGTCTGTGACCGCCTCCACCATCTGCCGCTCCGCCCCGCTCAGATAAAAATACGGGTCGGTCTTGTCCCCTTTCCGGTCTTTCCCCTCCGAGGAGTAACGGCAGAGAGTGATTATGGCGGTATCGGTAAAAGCGCGGGCTTTTTCAAGTAAATCCGCCGGCACCTCCGCCTCGTCAAATATGCCGTTTTCCGCGCCTGCGGCATACTGCGCCTTTACGTATTCCCGATAATAGAAAGAAAGCGGCTCGAAAACCCGCAGCTTATCCCCCTTGGCGCAAATTCCCTGATAGATATTGCGCACATAAGAGACGTTGGTGTTTCCCGAGCCGCCGCCGCCTTTTACATAGTCTATCTGAGCCTTGCCGAAAATCGCGACGCCGACCCCTTTGTCAAGCGGAAGCAGCTCGCCCTCGTTTTTCAGCAAAACGGCGCCCTCCGCCGCGGCGCGTCTCGAAAGCTGAATATGCTCCTCGCATTCCGTAATGCGGGTCTGGCGGTTTCCCAAAGGAAGGCAGGGCATATATTTTTGTCTTTGCCATTTCACGTTTTTCATAGCGGTTCTCCTTTTTCGACTTGACCTTTTTGCTCATTATATACAAAATAAAATATAAAAGCAATAACAAACGTAAAAAAATCATTTTCCGTCCCTTGTGCGCGCCTCTGACGGGGAAAGCCCCGTCTGCTTTTTACAGGCGCGGTAAAATGACGAGTATTCCCGAAAGCCCGCGGCGGTCGCCGCGCTCTCCGACGACATGCCGCCGCTCTGAAGCTGCCGCGCCAGCGCTACCCGCTTTGTATTTATATATGTAAAAACGGACATTCCCGTATACCGCCTGAAAAGGCGGCAGAGATAGTATTTGCTGACAAAAAAGCGGCGGGACAGCCCCTCCAGCGTCATATTTTGCTTGAGGTTTTTGTTGATATAGTCGATAACCTCCAAAACAAGGCTGTTTGAGACCGCCGCGCCCTCCGCGCTGTCGGCGGCGGAAAGCAGCAGCAGCGCCTGAGTAATGGAGGTGCGCAGCAGCGTCTCCCGCTCGGCGGGCGTGCCGCAGGGCTGCTCGGCAAGCTTGAAAACGGCGGGCAGCATATCCGGCATCGTCTCCGCCGAAAAGTACACCCCGCGGCGACCTGTGCCGGAGCCTCCCAAAATCGCGGTTCTCGCCGCGGCGTCTATCGGCACCGACGCGTCAAAGCTTATGACTATCCTCTCGTAAGGCGCGCGGCTTTGCGGGCAGACGTAATGATACTCCCACGGCCGCAGCAGAACAAGGGTGTTATCCTCCATCGGATAGCGGCTGCCCTCGATGATAAACTCGCCCCTGCCGCAAACCACATACAGCAGCTCATACCCGCTGTGACAG
>CANQVN010000105.1 GCA_947627315.1 uncultured Clostridia bacterium
CTCTTTTTTGCCCGATATCACAAGCTGACCCGGGCAGTTGTAGTTTACGGGGTACAGGTCGCCTATTTCAAGACATATCTGCTCGACGACCCTGTTTTCAAGCTTGACGGCAGCCGCCATTCCGGCGTCTGTCGCCTTTGCCGCCTCTCCCATAAGCTTGCCGCGGCGGCATACGAGCCTAAAGCCGTCCTCCGGCGAAAACGCGCCCGCAAAAGCAAGCGCGGGCAGCTCGCCCAGGCTGAAGCCCGCGACGGCGGCGGGGGAGAGCCCGCGGTTTTTAAGATAGAGCGCTGCGGCAATGTCCGCAAGGAAAAGGCAGGGCTGGGTGTTTTCCGTCCGCTTCAGCTCCTCGTCGCTTCCGCCCGATATCTGTGAAAGAGTGCCGGGGCGTATGCTCTCGGCACTGTCAAACAACTGTTTTATCAAGTCGTCGGATGAGTAAAACTCCATTCCCATTCCGGCGTGCTGCGCGCCCTGACCTGAAAAAAGAAAAGCCGTTTTTGCCATCAGTTTGCTCCTTTCAGAAGGCTTATACAGCCGTTGTAGACCTCGTCTACTATCTCGCGCGCCGTCATCTCGCGGTTTACCATGCCGGATATCTGTCCGGCAAGAAAACAGCCCCTGTCGCGGTCGCCCTCGACAGCGGCGAGCCTCAGCGCGCCGACGCCAAGCTCCGCTATGTCCTCCGCCGTCGTTTCGGGCAGATATTCCGTTTTGAGAAAGCCGCGGCTGAACTTGTTTTTGATACAGCGGCAGCTGCTCGCCTGAAACCTGCGCCCTGTGACGACCGTCGAAATGTCGGAGGCTTTGAGAACCATATCCTTATAGGTCTGATGAACGCCGCACTCCTTTGCGACAAGAAAGCGCGTACCCATCTGAACGCCGACGGCGCCCAACATAAACGCCGCCGCCATACCGCGCCCGTCCGCTATGCCGCCCGCGGCGACAACAGGGATATTCACCGCGTCGCACACCTGCGGCACAAGCGTCAAGGTGGTAAGCTCGCCTATGTGACCGCCCGATTCCTGCCCCTCCGCTATAACTGCGGCGGCGCCGCACCGCTCGGCGTTTTTCGCCATGGCGACAGAGGCGACAACCGGCATTACCGTAATGCCGGCGGCAAGCCACTCGGGCATATATTTTGACGGACTGCCCGCGCCCGTTGTGACAACGGGTACTTTTTTATGTACCAAAATCCGAGCCACCTCATCCGCGTGCGGACTCATCAGCATCACGTTTACGCCAAACGGCTTATCCGTGAGCGTGCGGATTTTGTCAATCTGGTCTGCGACGTAGTCCGCCCCCGCGTTCATAGCGGAGATTATGCCCAGTCCTCCCGCCTCGGAAACGGCGGCGGCAAGCTTTGCATCGGCTATCCACGCCATTCCGCCCTGTATTATCGGCTTTTCTATGCCGAGAAGGCGGCAAAGCTCATTATCTCTCATTATTTCGACTCTCTGATGTGAGCGATAAGGTCGCCGACGGTCACAAGCGACGCGTTGGGCTCCGTCTCCGTGCCAAACTCCTCGTCTATCTGCATGAGCAGCTCAACGATGTCAAGGCTGTCCAGCCCCATGCTGTCAAACCGCGTGTCCTCCGTTATCGACTCCACGTCAAAATCAACGCTGTCCGCAATTATTTCCTTGATTTTTTCCAGTTCCATGAAAAAACTCCTTTTCTCCGCAAAGCGGATATGATATAATATATTTGTGCCGATAAAAAGCACTTCATAATATTAGTTTACTTTAACGGTAAAAAGTTACAAAATATTTTTGTAACTTTTTCATCGGGTTTTGACACTAACGTTGCGGAGAAACAGACTTGGATACTTTTGAGACAATCTATATGCGCTACTGGCGGCAGATATACAGCTTTCTGTATAAGCTCAGCGGCAGCGAGGATATAGCGGAGGAGCTTACTCAGGAGACCTTTTGCAGGGCGTTTCGCGGGTTTGACAGGTTCAGGGGTGACAGCGGCGTTTTCACCTGGCTTGCCGCCATCGCCAAGCGCACCTATTACCAGTATGTCAAAAAAAACCGGCAGAGCGCGATGGGGATAGACCTTCGCATCGCCGTCGAGGCGTATTCAAACTCGACTGCCGTCGAGGACAGCGTCATAATGAAGGACGTGCGGGAGCAGGTCGAAAAGCTGATGTATGAGCTTCCCGAAAAATACAGGGACGTCGTGCTTATGCGTATTTACGCGGATATGTCGTTTGCCCAGGTCGCAGAGACGGTGGGCATAACCGAAAATTCCGCCAAGGTCATATATTACCGTGCGAAAAAAATGTTGAAGGAGCGTATGATGAAATGAGCCTTAGCTGTAACGTGATGAAAGATATATATGTTCTGTATAACGACAACGCGCTGTCGAACAAAACGCGCGACGAGGTAAACGAGCATCTTAAAGAATGCGCCGACTGCCGCGGGTATTACGACGAGATGCGCCGCCTGCTTGTTTCGCGCCGCCACACGGCGCACACCCCGCGCATAAGCGAGCCGGATTACAGTGCGGTCGCAAAAAAGCTAAGGCGTGATAAAATACGCTGTGAGATAATCCGCAACGCGGCGACGGCGGCGGCGCTTACCGCCTGCGTTCTGGTAACGGCGCACGTGCTGAAAAGCGAAAATAAAGAATAAAACCTCCGACCCCGCGCAGCGTAAGCCGCGCGGGGCTTTTACCGCCGCCCTGCCGTAAAAAATGTATTATCCTGCCGCAAAAGGTTGTATTTTGTTTTTTTCGGTATTATAATGAAAAGGGGAGCAGAGCGGAGGAGATTATGGAGACAATTTTCGTCAAAGAAAAGAAAGGTACGCTGAAAAAGACGGTACAGTGCCTCTTTTTTCCGCTGTCCTTTTTGTTCTGCGAGCTTGTTATAAAACTGTCCGTTTTCGGGGCAGGGGTCGATATATCGACCCTGTGGCTTATCTTTTTCTCCCTTTCGGCGGGCGCGCTTTTCACCGGCTTTCTGGCGTTTTTGCCTTATCGCGCCTGCCGCGTCGCCGCTATTGTTCTTTCGGCGCTGATGCTTGTGTTTTACGGCTTTCAGCTTGTTTATTATAAATTTTTCCACAGCTTTTTTCTCTGGCAGACGGTAGGGCTTGCCGCGGGGCTGACCCAGTTTTGGAAGTCGGCGCTTATGGCGGCGCTCGGGCAATGGTATCTGCTGCTCGCGCTTATGCTGCCGCTGCTGCTTGTCTGCGTTTTCGGCGGCAGGATTGAGCCGTTTCACAGGCGTCCGCTTGCGGGGCTTATCTCCATTGGCGTTTCGCTCGCGCTGTATTTTACCGCCTTTGGGCTGACGCTGCCGCGCGGCTATCTTGGCGAATATTCCGCCGACAGCGCGATTTACAATTTCGGGCTGCTGCAAAACACCTGCCTTGAGCTTCGCCATATCGTAAGCCGCGGCAAATCTGCCGCCGCGGAAAAGCCCCGGCCCGAGCCGGAGCAGGCTTCCGATACCGATACCGATACCGTGACCGATACCGAGCGGGAAACGGGCTATAATATAATGGATATTGATTTTGACGGGCTTATCGCGGGGGAGACGGACAGCGGCATAATCGAGATGCATAAATACTTTTCAAGCCGGACCCCGACCGAGAAAAACGAGTACACCGGCTTTTTTAAGGGTAAAAACCTGATTTTGCTCACACTGGAGGGGTTTTCATACAAGTGTATCGATCCCGAGCTTACGCCCACCCTTTATAAAATGGCAAACGGCGGCTTTGTTTTCGATAACTTTTACAATTCGCTTTGGGGCGGGTCGACCGCAACGGGCGAGTATGCCGTAACGACCGGCAATTTCTACCCCGCGGCGACGGCTCTTGAGCAGGCGGGCTCCTGCGCGCTGCCCTTCGCGCTGGGAAACCAGCTGGGCAAGGCGGGCTACACCGTAAAGTCCTACCATAATCACACCTATAACTACTACCATCGCGACGTCGCCCACGCCGCGATGGGCTACGATTACAAGGCGGTCGGCAAGGGGCTGGAGGGCATTTCCAAGGTGTGGCCTGAAAGCGACCTTGAAATGGCGGAGATTACGGCGCCCGAGTTTGTAAATTCGTCCACGCCCTTTCACGTGTATTATATGACGGTGTCCGGACATTGCGACTACACGTTTAACGATAATATGATGAGCTATAAAAACCGCGAGCTTACCGCCGGAATGGATAAAAGCGAGCAGGTGCGGGCGTATTACGCCTGTCAGATTGAGCTTGACCGCGCGCTTAAATCTCTCTGCGATAAGCTGGAGGCGGCGGGAAAGCTGGAGGACACCGTTTTTGCCATGACGGCCGACCATTTTCCGTATTCTATGGACGACGATGTGCTTGCCGAGCTGTACGGACTGGAGCGGCAGGGCATTCGCAACAATTTCGACCTGTACCGAAACGCGTTTATACTCTGGACGCCGTCAATGAGCCGCCCTGCGCATATCTCAAAGCCCTGCTCCGCGATAGACATACTGCCGACGCTGTCTAACCTTTTCGGGCTGGAGTACGACAGCCGGCTCATCACCGGCTCGGACGTTCTGTCCTCCGCCGACAGCCCCGTGATACTCAACTGTGTCGGCACGATAGGCTCGGGGCATTGGATAACGGCGTATGGCAGCTATAACGCGCGCACGGGCGGGTTTCAGCCCTCCGCCGACTGCCCGATATCGGGGGACGCGCTTCAAAGCTATGTGGACGATATGACCGGAAAGGTAAACGGTATGGAAAAATATTCGCCGCAGATACTGGATAAAAACTATTACGCGAAGGTTTTCGGGTAATAATACATAATGACGAAACGAGGTTACTTGTATGAAGCTTACTTTTTTGGGAGCGGCGCACGAGGTCACCGGCTCCTGCACGCTGCTTGAAGCGTGCGGACGTAAAATTCTCATAGACTGCGGTATGGAGCAGGGACGCGACATATACGAAAACTGCGAGCTGCCTTTTTCGGGCGGCGATATCGACTGCGTGCTGCTCACCCACGCGCATATCGACCATTCGGGCAAGCTGCCCGCGCTTGTAAAAGAGGGGTACGACCGCCCTATCTATACCACCCTCGCCACGGCAAAGCTGTGCGCCATAATGCTGCGTGACGCGGCGTATATCCAGCAGTCGGAGGCGGAGTGGCGCAACCGTAAGGCGCAGCGCTCGGGCGGCGGCGAGTACGTCCCGCCCTATACGATAGAGGACGCGGAGAAAACGGTGTCGCTCTTTTCACCCTGCGGTTACGGGCAAAAACGGGAGATAGCGGACGGCA
>CANQVN010000106.1 GCA_947627315.1 uncultured Clostridia bacterium
TAAAGCCGTTTATCGCCTCGACAACGGCGGGAATACGGGTCGATCCGCCGACAAGCAGCACCTTGTTTATATCCGCAGGCTTCAGTCCCGCGTCGGACAGAGCCTGTCTTACCGGCTCCATCGTCTTTTCGACAAGGTCGGCGGTCATTTTGTTGAAATCGGCGCGGGTGAGCGTGAGATCGAGATGCTTCGGTCCTGTCGCGTCCGCCGTGATAAAGGGCAGGTTGATATTGGTGCTCATAACGCCGGACAGGTCTTTTTTCGCCTTTTCCGCCGCTTCCTTCAAGCGCTGGTACGCCATACTGTCCTGCTTCAGGTCGATGCCGTTTGACGCTTTGAACTGGTCTGCCATCCAGTTTATTATCTTGTCGTCAAAATCGTCGCCGCCCAGGCGGTTGTTGCCGCTTGTGGCAAGAACCTCGCACACGCCGTCGCCTATCTCGAGGATAGACACGTCGAACGTGCCGCCGCCCAGGTCGTATATCATTATTTTCTGCTCGTTTTCCTTATCGACGCCGTATGCAAGCGCAGCCGCCGTCGGCTCGTTGATTATACGCAGAACGTCAAGACCGGCTATCTTGCCCGCGTCCTTTGTCGCCTGACGCTGCGAGTCGCTGAAATACGCCGGAACGGTGATGACAGCCTGCGTCACCTTTTCGCCCAGAAACGCCTCCGCGTCCGTTTTCAGCTTCATCAGAATAAACGCCGAAATCTCCTCGGGCGAATACTTTTTACCGTCGATTTCAATCCTTCTGCTGCTGCCCATATCCCTTTTTATGGATATTACCGTCCTGTCGGGGTTGGTTATAGCCTGGTTTTTGGCGTTCTGACCCACAAGCCGCTCGCCGTTCTTGGCAAAGCCGACAACAGACGGCGTTGTACGCATACCCTCCGCGTTTGCTATGACGGTGGGCTCGCCGCCCTCCATAACCGCGACGCAGGAATTAGTCGTTCCCAAATCAATACCTATTATTTTGCTCATTGTCTTTTCCTCCCGAAAATCAGTTTGCCACCTTGACTATCGCGTGGCGTATTACTGTCTCTTTATAAATATATCCTTTCTGAAATACTTCTACTACTTCGTTTTCGCCGTAATTTTCATCCTCAATATGCTGGATTGCATTGTGACGGGACGGGTCGAACGGCTGACCCTTACATTCAAGCTCGCAGACGCCCAGACCTTCAAGCGCGGCGACAAGCTGCTTATATATCATATCGACCCCGTTTTTAAACTCGGCGTCCGCCGAGTCCGCCGAAAGCGCGCGCTCAAAGTTATCCAGCACCGGCAGAACCGTCTGCACGACCTTCATTATCCCGTCGGCAAACATACCCTCTTTTTCCTTCTGCGTTCGCTTGCGGTAGTTGTCGTACTCGGCGAGCATACGAAGATAGGTGTCGTTCAGCGTGTCAAGCTTATGCTGAAGCTCCGTTTCCTTTTTCTTTTTAGGGGCGCTTTTTTTCTCTTTTTCCTCTTTCGGCGGCAGGCTTTCATCAGCCTGCGGCTGTTTGACCTCCGCTTCTTTATTCTCCGCCATGTGTATTCCCCCTGTCTTTAAGATATCTTTCTATACATTTCATAAAATACTCGACCTGCGACACCGTTTTGCCGTAGTCCATACGCTTGGGTCCGAACAGGCTGAATGTGTAATCGCTGCCGTCGCCGTTATACCGCCTGACGACAAGACCCATATCGTTTAAGCTCTCCCCGCCTATCTCGCTGCCGATTATGACGTTGAGCCTATCCTCCGCGCTGCTGCTCAGCACGTCGTACACCTGTTGCTCCTCGCTCAAAAACGACATCACGTTTTTCGCCTTATGCACCTCGTAAAACTCGGGGTAGGACAGCATCTTTTCCTGACCGCTTACAAATACGTGCGGCTTTTTTATGTTTGAAACTATATTCTTGATAACTCCCGCTATGAAATCCCACTTTTGCTGGCGCTTTGCAAGCTCCTTTTCCAGCTCGTCGAGCAGGCTGTCGTCAAGATAGCCGACGTTGTTGTCCCCGATAAACTCGTCAAGCGTGCGATTCAGCATCTCGACGTCCTTGTCTGTCGCAAGAAAGTACAGCCTGCAAAAGCTGTTGCGGACAACGCCGCTTTTGGTTATGACGATAAGGTTTATCATATCGTCCGCCGATTTTACGACCTCCAGCTTTATTATACGGTCGGAATTGTTGTGAGATATGACAGCCGCGCTGGTGTAGCCCGTTATCTTTGAAAACGCGGATATCGCCGTCTGAAAAAACTCATCGACGCTCATCTCGACGTGCTGCGCCACGCTCTCAAGACTGAGCGCAAGCTTATCGTCAAGCTCCCTTGCCGGCAGGAGATTATCGACATAGTACCTGTACCCGCTCTCGGTCGGCACTCTGCCGGCGGAGGTGTGCGGCTGTTCGAGATAGCCCTGACGCTCCAGCTCCGCCAAATCGTTTCGCACGGTGGCGGAGGACACCCGAATATCGCTTTCCCGCTCCAGCACGCTCTTGCTCGACACAGGCTCGCCCGTTTCGATATAGCTCTCTATCACCGCTCTGAGTATGCGATTTAGCCTTTCTTTCATCCTTTTCCACCCGTTTCGCGTTTTAGCACTCGCTCGCTATGAGTGCTAACTCATATAATTTAGCACTATTTTGCCGCTTTGTCAACAGTTTTATTCAAAAAATAATTTCGTTTTCTTGACATTAATATTTTGTTAATATATACTTATATTAACAATAGTTTCAGGGAGGTCTTATCATGGCGGATTTTACCTTTGAAATCACGGAAAACTTCGGCACGCTGCCCGAAAACTCCAACGGCTGGGCTAAGGCACTGAACAAGGTGAGCTGGATGGGGCGGGAGCCCAAATATGATCTGCGCGAGTGGTCGCCGGACAAAACGAAGATGAACAAAGGCGTCTCCTTCACGGCAGACGAGCTTATCGCGCTGCGGGATATTCTCAACGAAATGGACATAAAGTGAATTTTAATTCTCTTTTTGACAGAATATATGATAACAGGCGGTTTTTTCTGCGTTATCTTTTGTCAGCGCTTTTGTGTTCGCTGATAAGATATGCGGCAAAATCGCCTTTTACCCTTTTAGGCGAGATTTTGGCGTGGTGCGTTTTTTACCCGCTTTGCAAGCTGTTTGTCTTTCGCGTAAGGCGCGGGGATGTTTTTTCACTGCTTAAAGAGATTATAATTTACATTATGGCAGCATCGGCACTTTGGTTTACGCGGCAGCTGCTGTTTTCGCTGTTTTACGCCGCTTTTGCAAGTATACAGACAGCCATGCTGCTGGGCGGCGCGATAAACGAGATTTTATGTTACTTTGCAATGAGCAAGCTCGTATTCAGGAGGTGGAGATTATGAAAAAAAGATTTATTTCTGTCATAACCGTCATCGCGGTATGCTTAAGCGCCGCCGTATTCTGCCGCGCCGACACTCAAAGCTACTGGTCGTGGCAGCCGCGCTGGCTTGAGGTGTATAACACCGACAATTACGACGTGATAATTTCGCTTGTGAAGGAGCTGGAGAATATATACCCCGCCCCGTCCGACAGCAGTCAGTACGCGCGGCTTGAAACGCCGCTTAAAAAGTGCGCGGCGGCTTACGAATACAAGGGAATGTACAGCAGCGCTCTTTCATATTATAAAAAATATCTGTCCTGCATAAAGTGGATAAACGAGCATGAAAGCGACAGGTCGGACGCGATACGGGGCGCCGCGGCGATAATAGAATATCTGGAAAACCCCGTAACGCTATACGCCGAGGCGGACGTGAAAAACGCGCCGTACTACGGCGCTGTAAACGAGCCGGAGTACGGAACATACGTCGGTATGAGCGGCAACGATACGATTGAGGGCGAGCAGAACGGAAAACTGATATACGTTCACTTTTTCAACGAGACGATACGCGGCTTTGACTATCTGTTTCCCACCGACGAAAGCTATGTGGTCGAGGTGGCGTGGAACGTCCCGGAAGAGACAAAAAGCGAGCTTGATACAATTGCCGCCGGAGAGTGGGACGACTATATCAAAGCCGACCTTGAATATCTCAGGCAAAAGGGCTGTAGGGTGCTGCTTCGCTTCGGCGCGGAGGTGAACGTATGGAAAGACCTGCCGCAGACGGCAGGCGACGCGGCGGCGAAAAAAGATGAGTATTGCAAATCCTTCAAGGCGGCTTTCCGGAAAATTGCTTCTCTTGCACACAGCATCGCGCCCAACTGTGCTATGGTTTTCTCCCCGAACGATATTTCAAACTGGTATTTTGACGCGACAGATTTTTACCCCGGCGACGAGTACGTCGACTGGGTGGGTCTTTCCTCCTACGGCAACATAGCCGCAGGCGCGACGGGCAGCGTCGGCGACGGAGCGGACGCCGTATTCTGCCGAGGCAGGTATGACGACCAGATGCTCAGAATAAAAAGGATAGCGGACGCTTTCGGCGACCGCAAGCCGATTATGATAAGCGAGTGCGGGTTTGCCTATGCGGGCAGTAATCAGACGCACCGGCACGCGCTGGAGCAGATGCGCTATTTTTACACCTATATCAATATGGTTTTTCCGCAGGTCAAGGCGGTGTTTTACTTCAACACAAACTACAGGGATTCGGACAACAAGTACAAGCTGACAGGAGACGACGGGGACTATGAGATGCTGGAGCTTTACAAGTCGATGGTACGCCAAAATGCGCCGATGCAGGCGCTGCTTGGAGAAAACGGCAAAAGCTACGTCCCGCTTGACAGCTTGAGCGGCGACGCTGCCGACACGAATATAACGGCGTACATACGCTTCCCCGCGGGCGACAGGGCGACAGTAAGCTACTCGCTTGACGGCGGCGCGCAGGTCAGCACAGCCGAATATCCCTACAATTACAGCATATCCAAATCCGCTCTTACGGAGGGCATACACACACTGAAAGTCGACGTGGTCTGCCGCGGCGAGAGCATAACGCGGACGTACGGTATTTTTGTTGATTCGGACGGTAAAATCAGCACGTTTGTGTCCAAAATGAGCGACGTTTCGCCGAAAAGCTGGTATTACGACGAGGTTGCCTACTGCCTGCACCACGGCATTTTCAACGGCACGGACGCCGACAAATTTTCGCCGGACAGCAATATGAACCGCGCCATGCTGGTGACCGTCCTCTGGAGGCTGGAGGGAGAGCCGTCAGTCTACGGTGAGACGGGGTTTGCAGACGTAAAGGACGGCAG
>CANQVN010000107.1 GCA_947627315.1 uncultured Clostridia bacterium
TGGAAATGGCATCGGTCGAGCGACCCTTGCCGGCATACTGGGACGAACCGTATTTATTGAAGAATATCGACTCTCTGCCGTTATACAGCGAATTGTTAACCCCGTCTATAAGATACAGCATCGTTTTGCTGAAATCGTAGTTTGTAACCTTTTCGCTTGTATACTCCGTCGATTTGGACAGGGGGTCGCGATAGGTGAACACGCCATAGCACATTGAAAGCAGAATGGCAAACGCGCCGCAAACGGCAAGCAGCGAATAGCCGAACTGTACCCAAAGCCCGCCGCGGCGAAACTTACCCTTGACCTGGAAGGTACGGACTATGATAAACACAAGATATGCGAGAATGCCGAGAACCGCCGCGCATATCAATATCTCGAACACTGATATCGGGATAAGGCTGAAAAACGAAGCGATTGCACCGGAAATACCGCTGAACGCCTTCGCAAGTCCCTCGCTCCTGAGAAGATAAAGCACAAGACCGACAAGACCGAGCCCGATAAACACCCATTTTATTATGGAGGTTACAAGCGGTTTCATAAGCAATAGCTTTATTTTTTCGCCTGTCGTCATCCCCGCCTCGGGATCTTCCTCTTCCCCCGCGATATCGCTGAGTTCAAGTTCAACCTCCGCCGTCGCGTCGCTGAAGCTTTCAGCCGCAGAGTTTTCCTCGGCAGATACAGTTTTTTCTAAGTTTTCGCTCATGAAAAATCCTCCTTGAACGCTGTATATATAATATACTATACTATTCCAAACAAAAGTTCAATAGTAAATTTCGTTTTTTTCTAAAAAAAATAAAACAATTTAGTCTTTTTATTCATATTAAACATTTTTGTCACCGCAAATTTGGTGAAAATGCCACTATTTTGTCACCTCAAAAAGCACGCCGAGGGTGTTCGGTCCGCAGTGACTGGTGATAACGCAGCCTGCCGTCGTCTCGATAACCTCATTAAACATACCTTTTTTATTGACATAATCCACAACGCTCTCTACAACGCCGCTGTCACACCTTGTATGCGTCACAAACACCCGGCGCCTGTCAATATCCGTCGCGGAGAGGACGTCGTCCACATATTTAATCAATACTTTATCATACGAGCCGCGGTATTTGCCGCCCATACCCATAACGCCGTCATTAACCTCGATGCGCGGCTTTATTTTAAGAAGGTTTGCCCCGAGCATTGCAACCGCCGAGCAACGACCGCCCATACGCAGATATTCAAGATTGTCCACCACAAAGCTGGCGCGGACGAGATGCGTCTTTTTCCGCAGCGTTTCGGCGATTTCTTCAGCCGACATACCCTTTTGACGAAGCTCCACAGCGTCCATTACCAAAAGCCCCGAGCCCGTCGACAGATTTCTGCTGTCAACGACGTGGACGCCGCCCACCTCGCCCGCGGCGATAGTCGCGTTCTGGAAGCTGGAGGACATATCGGACGATATATTAAAATGAACGACCTTATCCCCCGCGTCGACGTATTCCTTAAACCTTGCCCTGTACTCCTCGACCGAGCCGGCGGAGGTCTTGGGAAGCGCTCCGTTTTTGCTCACAAAATCATAGATATCGTCGGGCTGTATCTCAAACCCGTCCGCAAACGACTTATCGCCAAGCACGGTATACAGCGGTATTACCGACAGGTCGTGCTTTTCAATAAGCTCCCGCGACAGGTCGCAGGTGCTGTCAACCGTTATCTTTACTGACATTCTCTATCTCCGTTTTAACGTTCTGCCGTATTCCAATATAATTTTATACAATAATGATACCGTTGTCAAGAAATAAAGTTAAATGATAATTGACATTTATATAAAATTGGAGTTATAATTATATTAAATTAACATATGGAGGAAATTTTATCATGTTAGTTTCTGCTAATGAAATGATGAAAAAGGCATACGAGGGGCACTATGCGGTAGGTCAGTTCAACATCAACAACTTGGAGTGGACAAAGGCGATATTGCAGACGGCGCAGGAGAACAACTCGCCCGTTATCCTCGGTGTTTCCGAGGGCGCGGGAAAGTATATGTGCGGATTCAACACCATAGTCGGCATGGTAAAGGGCATGATTGAGACGCTGGGAATAACGGTTCCCGTCGCTCTGCACCTTGACCACGGCTCTTATGAGGCTGCAAAGGCGGTTATCAGAGACGGGTTTTCGTCGGTTATGTTCGACGGTTCGCACTACGGCATCGACGAGAACATAGAAAAGACAAAGGAGATAATCGCCCTTGCAAATGAAAAAGGGCTTTCTGTTGAGGCGGAGGTCGGCGCTATCGGCGGCGAGGAAGACGGAGTTATCGGCAGAGGCGAGGTCGCAGACGCGGACGAGTGCAAGCTGATAGCGGATCTCGGCGTTACAATGCTTGCTGCCGGCATCGGCAACATACACGGGAAATATCCCGCAAACTGGGCGGGGCTGGATTTTGAAGCCTTAAAGCGCATATCCGAAAAGACAAACGGTATGCCGCTTGTTCTGCACGGCGGCACCGGCATCCCCGCGGATATGATAACAAAGGCGATTTCGATGGGCGTTGCGAAAATCAACGTCAACACCGAGTGCCAGCTTGCGTTTGCGGCAGCGGTGAGAAAATACGTCGAGGCGGGCAAGGACCTTGAGGGCAAGGGCTTTGACCCGAGAAAGCTGCTCGCGCCCGGCGTCGAGGCGATAAAGGCGACCGTTAAGGAAAAAATGGAGCTTTTCGGCTCGGTAGGCAAGGCATAAGACGCACAACGTAAAATAACCCGCGAAATGCTTTTTCGCGGGTTTGTTTTATAAAAAAGGCAAAGCTCACGCTTTGCCTTTTTTCGTTATATTTTCTGTTTGACCTTTGCGGCTTTACCGACTCTGTCGCGGATATAGTAGAGCTTGGCGCGTCTTACTTTACCGCGGCGGACAATCTCCACCTTTTCGACCTTGGGCGAGTTTACAAGAAAAGTACGCTCGACGCCGACGCCGTACGCCACGCGGCGAACCTTGAACGTCTCGGAAATGCCGCCGCCATGCTTGGCGATTATCGTACCCTCAAACACCTGTATTCTCTCACGGTTGCCCTCCGTCACCCTGACGCTCACGCGCACCGTGTCGCCGATGTTAAGCTCATACTTATCGGTCTTGATTTGCTCGTTGGTTACAGCTTTCAATAAATCCATGTAACGATATCCTCCTTAGAATTTTAGGACTGAACAGACATTCGTGCGAGCAAATGCAGAGGACTGCCTGCTGAGATTTGTTTTACAATCTGAATTATAATAACACACCGGTTTGAAAAAAGCAATAGTTTTTTTCAATTTTCCACCGTGATACACACAATCTCGGGAAAATTGTTTATGCGAAGCGGGAAAACAGTGTTTCCCGCGCCGCCCGAAACTATCATCGTTACTCCGTTTTTTTGATACTTTCCTTTTGAATATTTCGGGAAAAAGCCGTCGTCCTGCGTCATCAGCGCGCCGAAAAACGGGATTCTCACCACGCCGCCGTGGTAATGCCCGCACAGTACAAGGTCAACGTCGCTGTCGGCAAGACACAGCCCGCCTTCAAACTCATCCGGGCGGTGGACGACCGCTATCTTGAAATTTTCAAGTCTTGAAAAAACTTCGACAAGGTCGCGCCGCTGCCGCTCGATGCCCTCCGGTCTGTCGGACAGCCCGAGCAGCGAATAGTCGCGGTAAATCTTATATTCCTCGTTTAGCAGAATATCGCCGCAGTCAAGCGCGTCGACAACCTTGTCGACGCCGAGCGTACCCTCGTGGTTGCCCGTCACGTAGAAAACGGGGGCTATGGCGGAAAGCTTTTCAAGCATCGCCCTTGCAGTCTTGAAATCGGGACGGCGGCGGTCAACAAGGTCGCCGCTTATTACGACAATGTCGGGGTCGCACTCGCAAACCCGCGCCGCCGCCTTTTTAAGCAGGCTTTTATTGTTGTGAAAGTCGCTGACAAGCGCGATTTTCAGACCGTCTATGCGTTTATCCGTTTTGACGGTATAGTTTTTCAGCTTTACCCTGCTGTTGTAAATCACAAGCATCAACGTGAAAAACAGAGCAAACACCAAAAGTATAAACAAAAACTCTGACATATCCGTTACCTTTCGGCATAATCACAATTCATCGTGAAATATTGACAAATTTTACAGCCTATTGTATACTTACTTTATACTGATGCGTCCGCCGGCGGCGGGCATCACGACATTCGGAGGTGATAGCATGGCGCAAAGCAAGGCATTAAAGCGGTGGGCGTATTTTGCCATAGGCTCCGCGATTAACGTCGCTTTGTTCTGCCTGTCAAAATACCTCGGCTTTCCGCTGTGGCTGGATTACACGGGGAGCTTTTACATCACGATTTTCGGCGGACCGGCGGCAGGCGGTGTGTCAATTTTGCTTCACACGGTCTTGCTCACGGTACTCATAGACGGTCAGTCCGCAATGTGGCTGCTTGTGCCTGCGGTATTTGCCGCCGCCGTCGTTTACTCTGCAAGCAAAATGAAGCTGCTCGGCAGCCCGATAGGTCACATTGTTACGATATTTGCAGCAGCGTTCGCCGCTTTCTTGGGCGATTTTATTATCTTTATTATAAACGTATCCCCGCCCAAAAGATACAGCATGTATACCGGCGCGTTTACCGCGCTCTATTCCACGCACGGCAGGATTTTAGGCACCGTAATAATGGCGCTTGCGATAGCCTTCGCGGAGATTATTTCCAGCCTTGCGATCTTTTCCGCGGCGTACTTTTTAACGCCGCGCCCGAAAAGCTCCTTAAGCTTTAAAAAATAGCGAAAATTATCTTTTAGGCGTGTGTAAGGCACACGCTTTTTTTGTGTGCAAATATATCGGCAGGCTCTGCGCGGGATGAATTTTACATCTGCTCGGGAGCTTCGATATTCATAAGGCTGAGCGAATTTTTAATTACCGTTTTCGCGCAGAGCAGCAGCGCGAGTCTGCCGCGCATCACGTTTTCCTCCTCGCCCTTTATCCGGCAGGCATTGTAAAAGCTGTGGAAGGCGGAGGCGACCTCTATCACGTACTTTGTGAGCTTTGACGGTTCAAGCGCGTCCGCCGCGCTTATCACCTCGTCCGGAAAGCGGGCAACAACCTTTATAAGCGCAAGCTCGGCGGGCGTTTCGTAGCGGTAACCGCC
>CANQVN010000108.1 GCA_947627315.1 uncultured Clostridia bacterium
GGCGCTGCGGGTGTTAAAGCTGTTCGGAAACGACGAGATAACGTCGGTCAAAACGACGGTCGGCCCCGAACAGGAATATTTTCTCATAGACGAGAGCGTGTATGAGCAGCGCAAGGACCTCATTTTCACGGGACGCACTCTGTTCGGCGCAAAACCGCCCAAAGGACAGGAGCTTGACGACCACTACTTCGGCTCTATCAAGCCCCGCGTCCAGGAATTTATGAAAGACCTGAACGACGAGCTGTGGAAGCTGGGCATAAACGCCAAGACGGAACACAACGAGGTCGCTCCCGCGCAGCACGAGCTTGCGCCGATATTCGCGACGACAAACATCGCCGCCGACCACAACCAGCTTACAATGGAGATAATGCAGAAGGTGGCAAAGCGACACGGGATGGTTTGCCTGCTTCATGAAAAACCGTTTGCCGGAGTAAACGGCAGCGGCAAGCATAACAACTGGTCGCTGTCCGCCAACACCGGCGCAAACCTGCTCGAACCGGGCGAGACGCCGTATGAAAACGCTCAGTTTTTGCTGTTTCTGTGCGCCGTGATAAAGGCGGTGGACGACTATCAGGATCTGCTCAGAATTTCGGTCGCCTCCGCCGGAAACGACCACAGACTCGGCGCAAACGAGGCTCCGCCCGCCGTCGTTTCGATGTTCCTTGGCGACGAGCTTACCGAAATACTCGAGGCGATAGAAAAGGACGAGACCTACAGCGCCAAGGAGCGCGAGCTTTACAAGGTCGGCGTACATACCCTGCCCCGCTTCAACAGAGACACGACGGACAGGAACAGAACCTCGCCGTTCGCGTTCACCGGCAACAAGTTTGAGTTTCGTATGCTGGGCTCGGCGGCGTCCGTCTCGGGACCCAACACCGTACTTAACACCGCCGTCGCGGAGGTTCTGCGTCAGTTTGCGGACGAGCTTGAGGGCAAGCCCGATTTTGAAATGTCGCTTCACGTCCTGATACAGCGCGTGATAAAAGAACACAAGCGCATCATTTTCAACGGCAACGGCTACGACGAAAGCTGGATTGCCGAGGCGGAAAAGCGCGGGCTGCTCAACCTCAAATCGACCCCCGAGTGCATCCCCTACTTCATAAAAGAGAAAAATATCAAGCTGTTTACCGAGCATAAGGTGTTCAGCCGCGAGGAGATGCTGTCCCGTTACGAGATACTGCTCGAAAACTACAGCAAGGTAATCAACATCGAGGCTCTGACCATGGTCGACATGGCGCGGCGCGACATACTGCCCGCCGTCAGCAGGTTTATCCGCGAGCTTTCGGAAAACGCGCTGACCAAAAAGGAGCTTTCGCCCGACGTTGACTGCGGCTATGAAACCGAGACGGTAAAATCGCTGTCCACCCTGCTCACCTGCGCGTATGCAAGCGTCGGCAGACTGGAGAGCACGCTTATGGACGCAAAGGAAATAACCGACGTCGCAAAGCTTGCCAACCACTACAAGGAGAACGTGTTTGCCGCAATGAACGAGCTGCGTATAGCCGTCGACGAGATGGAGACGCTGACCGACAGCGAGTATTGGCCGCTGCCCAGCTACGGCGACCTGCTTTTCAGCGTTAAATAACTGTTACCCGAAAGGATTTTACCAATGTGTTCGATAATGGGCTACTCCGGCAGCGTAATCTCGCCCTCAAAGCTTAAAAGCGGCTTTTACAAAACGGTCTCGCGGGGACCGGATATGTCAAAGCTTGTAAATCTCAAAAGAGGCGTGATGGGCTTCCACCGTCTGGCGATAATGGGGCTTGACGAAAGCGGTATGCAGCCGTTTATGCGTGACGACTGCGCCCTTGTCTGCAACGGTGAGATATACGGCTTCCGCCCGATAAAAAAGCGGCTTTCCGAAAAGGGATATGCCTTTGAAGGCGACTCCGACTGTGAGATACTGCTGCCGCTCTGGCTTGAATACGGCGTCGATATGTTTGCCATGCTCGACGCGGAATACGCACTTGTTATCTACGACGGCAGGACAGACGAGTACATAGCGGCAAGAGATCCCATCGGCATCCGCCCGCTGTTTTACGGCTACGACAGCGAGGGCGAGATAATATTTGCAAGCGAGGCGAAAAACCTTGTCGGTCTTGTCGACAAGGTGATACCCTTCCCGATAGGTCATTATTACAAAGACGGAAAGTTTGTCTGCTATAACGACGTAACAAAGGTCGAAAAAGTCATAAAAGACGACCTTGAAACGGTCTGTAAAAACATCCGCGAAAAGCTGGTGCGCGGCATAGAAAAGCGGCTGGACGCGGACGCGCCGCTCGGCTTCCTGCTGAGCGGCGGGCTGGACTCGTCGCTTGTCTGCGCCGTCGCGGCAAAGCTCATCGACAAGCCGATACGCACCTTTGCAATCGGTATGAATACCGACGCTATCGACCTTAAATACGCGCGGCAGGTCGCGGACTACATCGGCAGCGACCACAGCGAGATAATAATCGACAAAAACGAGGTTATCCGCGCGCTGCCCGACGTTATCGCGGCGCTCGGCACGTTTGACATAACGACGGTGCGCGCCAGCATAGGCATGTACCTCATCTGCCGCGAAATCTCCCGCAAGACCGACGTGCGCGTGCTGCTGACAGGCGAGATATCGGATGAGCTTTTCGGCTACAAATACACCGATTTCGCGCCGGACGCCGCGGCGTTTCAGGCGGAGAGCGAAAAGCGGGTGCGCGAGCTTTATATGTACGACGTGCTGCGGGCGGATCGCTGCATTTCGGTAAACTCTCTTGAGGCGCGCGTACCGTTCGGCGACCTTGACTTTGTAAAATATGTGATGAGCATCGACCCCGAAATGAAGCTGAATAAATACGGCAAGGGCAAGTATCTGCTCCGCCACGCGTTTGAGGGCGACTGGCTGCCCGAGTCGATTTTGATGCGTGAAAAGGCGGCATTTTCCGACGCTGTCGGTCACTCGATGGTGGATTACCTGAAAGAGTATGCCGAGGCGCACTATACCGACAGGCAGTTTGCGGAAAAGTCGGCGCGGTACGCCCACGTTCCTCCGTTTACCAAGGAGTCGCTGCTCTACCGCGAGATATTCGAGCTGTACTACCCGGGTCAGGGCGAGATGATAGCCGATTTCTGGATGCCGAATAAGTCATGGAAGGGCTGCAACGTAAACGATCCCTCCGCAAGAGTGCTTTCAAACTACGGCGCAAGCGGACAATAAAATCATATTCCGAATAATAAAACAGGCGGGAAATTCCCGCCTGTTTTACTTGTTTTTATTTAATAAATACTCCACCGACACGTTATAATACTCCGACAGGGCGGCAAGCTTGCTTTCGGGCAGCTCCAGCCGCTCCTGCTCAAACGCCGCGTAAAGCGGCTTGGGGTAGTCTATTATGTCCGAAATGTCGTTTTGCGTTTTCCTGTATAGCTTTCTCAGCTTCTGCGCGTTATTCATTCTGTCCGCCTCTTGTCTGTGTTTGCTGTCATTATAACATATTCTATCAGTTCTGTCAATATATTACAAATTTATTTTTTCACAGACAAGAAAATCATCTTCCGCGCCGGTGACCGAAAGCTTTATGATTTTCCCGCAGTCCTGCGCGCCGCCGCAAAAGCGCGCGGGCAGATAATGCTCGGTAAATCCGCGGCACAGACCTCCCTCGCACCGCTCGGCAAGCACGCTCACCGTTTTTCCGACAAAGGCGCGCATAAAGTCGTCCCGGCTCTGCCGCGCCGCCTTTTCAAGCTCGTGTTCCCTGTCCCGCTTTGTCTGCTCCGGGACAGGGTTTGGCATTGTCGCCGCTTTTGTCCCCCGGCGGGGCGAAAACGGGAAAATATGTATTTTTGCAAACCCGATTTTTTTGATAAATTCAAGACTTCGGGCAAAATCCTCGTCCGTCTCGCCCGGGAAGCCGACAATCACGTCGGTCGTTATCGCGCAGGCCTCAAAATGCTCCCGCAGCAGTTCCACCGCGCTCTCATACCGCGCGGCGGTGTATTTTCTGTTCATATCGCGCAGCGTTTTGTCGCAGCCGCTTTGCAGCGACAGGTGAAACTGCGGGCAGAGCTTTTTTATTCCCGCGGCGGCACTGACAAATTCGGGCGTTATCACGGTAGGCTCCAGCGAACCCAGCCGCAGCCACTCTATCCCCTCGGCGTCCGCGGCGGCGCGTATTGCGTCGATAAGTGAAGCGTTTTTAAGGTCCTTTCCGTAGGAGGACAGGTGTATGCCTGTAAGCACCGCCTCCCTGTATCCGCTTTGGGCGACTGCCGCCGCCTCCGCCGCCACCCGCAAAACCGGCTTTGACTCAATCTCTCCCCGCGCGAACGGTATCAGGCAGTAGCTGCAAAAGCTGCGGCAGCCGTCCTCTATCTTGATTATGGCGCGGGTCTTGTCCGAAAAGCCGGTTATCCGCTCGCCCGAGATGCCGCCGCCGCTTGTAACGTCCACGATTTTCCTGCCCGTTTTTAAAAACTCCGATATGTAGCAGACGATGTCGGCGCGGTTTTTGGTACCCAGCACTATGTCCGCGCCCTCGATTGCCGCGGCGTCCTCCGGTGACGCCTGACAAAAGCAGCCGCAGACGACTATCACGGCGTCCGGATTTGCCCGCCGTGCGCGGGAGACGGCGTTTCTGCTCTTTTTGTCCGACACCTGCGTCACGGTGCAGGTATTGATAACGCAAAGGTCGCAAGGCTCGCCGAAGGGTACCGCCTCGTATCCCGCGGCGGCAAGCTTTTCCGCCATAACCTGTGTGTCGTAGCTGTTCACCTTGCAGCCAAGTGTGTAAAATGCGGCGCGTTTGCAGTTCATTCCGGCTTTTCCTTTCGTTACAGTTATAAAGCATTATAATATACTCGCCCCGCTTTTTCAATAAAAAAATTCTGCGCGCCCGCAGCTGCTTATATCAGATGTAAAAAGATAACACAATGCATAATTATTTCATAGCATTTTTGTTAAAAACGACTAACAAAATCTTATTTTTATTTATTGACAAATAGCAAAAATAGATATAAAATTAAAGGTGTATAGGATCCAAATACAAACTATCTTTTTTTACAAAGGAGTTGAACACAATGAGCAAAAATTCAAAGCGCATTATATCGATTGTGATTTCGGCGTTGATGCTGATTTCACT
>CANQVN010000109.1 GCA_947627315.1 uncultured Clostridia bacterium
GCTCGAGCAGTATGACAGACTCCTTTGACAGCCCGTATTTTTCACTCAGCTCTATATGAGTCGGCAGGCGGGATTTGTTAAGCTGGCTTGTTATCGCCGCGGCTATGACCGTCGGGCTGTACTTATTGCCGACGTCGTTTTGTACTATAAGCACCGGTCGAAGTCCGCCCTGCTCGCTTCCCACCACCGGAGAAAGATCGGCATAATATATATCGCCTCGTTTAATCATCTGTTTTTTCACTCCGTTAAAATATTTCCGATACGTTTTCAATAGTTATTATTTACAATTTTTCTCATTATCATTCTATATCGAAAATATTTTTCGGGTCACAAATGCGGGTTTTACATAAAAACAAAAGCGGACAACCGAAGTTGTCCGCTTTTGTTTAGTGGGATCAGCACAGCTTATTAGCCGCGCCTGTGGAGCGGGTGACGAGGCTCGAACTCGCTACCTCAACCTTGGCAAGGTTGCGCTCTGCCAGATGAGCTACACCCGCGTCTTTGAAAGACTTAATTATAATAACAGACAAAGCGGCGTTTGTCAATAGTTTTTTTCAAACTTTTTTATCCGGCGCGCCGCCCTGAAACAGAGTCGCAGGGCGGCGCGCGAAATTCGGCTTTACACTGCTTTACGCCGCGGGGTTTTGAACAAGGGTCGCCTGCTTGAAGCCGCCGTTTTGCTCCTTGACGGAAAGCGATACGCTGTCGCCCACGTTCAGCATAACGACGCTGTCGCTGTCGGCGGCTTTGAGTACAAACACGCCCTCTGTACCGTCAAGCGTGAGATAGAAAAAGGTGTTGCCGTCTATCACCGCCGAGCGGATGTCCGTGATAACGCCCGTAACGTCGCTTTCGGCATCGGGCTCGGGCGCGGATGAAATGCCGCTGTTTTTAATAAGCCGGATATAGTTTTGCTCGCACTCGCGCAGCGACTCGCCCGTCGCCACTATCTGGTACTGGCGCACGTTTACCATCGCGTACATCTTAACAAGCGTCGCGTTGTCCTTCAGGGCGATAAAATAGGTCGGCTCGCCGCCTATATTGAGCAGCAGCGGGAAGGTCGCCTTATAACGCAGGTTCTGCACCTCGCCCTCCGCCGAGCTCATCGCCGAAAATTCCTCCGCGCCGGCAATCTCATAATACTTTGTCTCCTTGGTGCGCTGGTTCGAAAGAATAAAGCCGATGTTGGACTGGTCTGCGGCGACGGAGGTCACGCCGGTGTAGACGTATACGTCGTCGCCCTGGGCGATATAGTTATAACCGTCCGTCGTCTCGCGGCAGTCGCGCTGACCGAAAATGGAGTTCCAAAAGCCGTGGCGCAGCGTGCCGAAATAGTCAAACTGCTCGATAATAAGGTCGGCGTTGTAAACGCGGTCTATCCAGGTCGGCACCTTGTCGACAGGATAATACTCGCTGCTGCCGTCGATGGCGTTGACAAGAACTATTCCCGACACGTCCTTTCCGCCGTAAAGCCCGATTTTGAAGCTTATGCGCGGGCAGACCCAGTATGGCACACCGTCGTCGTTTACTTCAAAATTCGGCTCGGCGAATATATAGGTCGGATAGTTAAAGCGCAGATGACGATAGAGGTTGCGGTGGAAATGCTCCGCCGTGGAGTATTTCATATTTCCGCAGCCGATATCGGAAAAGCGGACAAGAGACACGTCCTGACTTACCATATTTATCATAATATAGCCCGGGATGCCCTCGCTCACGTTGTTAAACCACTTGAACACGTCGACATACTGCAAGGGCGTGACCCGCACGGGTCTGCCGTTGTAGTTTATCTGGCTGTAATAGTATTCCATCACAGAAAACTGGCTGACCATATCCGAAAGCTCGCCCAGCTTTTTGTCGCCGAGACGCACCGCGCTGTCCTTGTCCAGCGTCGGTATCTGGTCGTAGGATATCCTGTCGACGTCCTCGTTAAAGTCGCCCGTTTCGACCTGCAAAAGCTCCCTGTACCTGCCGGCATTGAATATGACCGCGCCCGAAAGCGAGCCCGCGGCGTAAATGATTATCAGCGCCGCGATAATCCCCGCGGGGACGGCAAACCTTCTTATTGACAGACGCAGGTCGCCTATCATCGTTACAGGCTGCGCGGGGCGGCGGATTTTATACACCGCCGTATACAGCACCGTGAGAAAGCCTATATAAAACAGCAGCGTCGGATTGTGGATTGAAATGGCGGGCAAAAGAAAGTAAAAGCCGACAGCCGCCGTGACAAGCGTTACAATCGCCGCGATAATATGTCTTTTTGCGTTCATTGTATAGTCTCCTTCGTGATTTTTTCCTTTGCGCGGGCTACAAGCGCCTCGATATCAAGCTTTTGCTCCTCAAGCTCCACCTCGGCTAAATTGGGGCGGGTTTTGGGGTGGCGCGGGGTGAATACCGTGCAGCAGTCCTCATACGGCAAAATGGAGGTTTCAAACGTGTCTATCTTACGCGCGACGGTCACAATCTCCTCCTTATCCATACCGATAAGCGGGCGGAATATAATGTGCTTTGCCGCGGCGTTTGTCACGGTGAGCGCCGAAAGCGTCTGACTTGCGACCTGACCGAGACTCTCCCCTGTCACAAGCGCGTCCGCACCGGACATTTGCGCGACCTCATCTGCAAGGCGAACCATAAAGCGGCGCATTATGACGGTAAACAGCTCCTCGCGGCAGTTTTTAAGTATCTGCTCCTGAATTTCGGTGAAATGGACAAGATACAGCTCAATGCCGGGGCAGTAGGCGGACATAGTCCCTGCAAGCGTCAGCACCTTTTCCTTTGCAAGCTCGCCCGTGTAGGGCGGGCTTAAAAAGTGAACGGCGGACAGGCTGACCCCGCGCTTTGCCATCATATACCCCGCGACGGGGCTGTCTATCCCGCCGGAAAGCATAAGGCAGGCTTTGCCGCCGCTGCCGTATGGCATACCGCCCGCGCCCGGGTCGCTTTTGAAGTGGATATACGCCGCAAAGTCGCGCACCTCCACTGTCACCAAAACGTCCGGCTTATGCACGTCAACCCGCAGTCCGTCTATATTTTTCATAAGATACGCGCCAAGCTCGCTGCATATTTCGGGTGAGGTTTTGCAAAACCGCTTGTCCGACCGCTTTGCCGCAACCTTAAAGCTTGTCCCCTTTTTCAGCGCGGGACGCGCATATTCCAGCGCGGCGCACAGTATATCGTCCATATTTTTCGGGACCTCGGCGGCGCGGCTCAAAGACGCGATGCCGAACACGCGCGACACCCGCGCATAGGCGTCGTCAATGTCATAATCCCGCTTACCGTCTATATAAATTGTCGACTGTATCGAGCTTATTTCAAACTCGCCTATCGGGGAAAGCGCGGCGTGCAGATTTTTAATAAGCGTTTTTTCAAAGCTTTTGCGGTTGAGCCCCTTTAACACAAGCTCGCCGCATTTTGCAAGTATTATTTCTTTCATATTCCCTCCTATGCTAACATATACGTCGGTCTCTGTCAACTATCTGTACGCGCGTATAAGGCTTTTCGGAACGTCGGCGGCAGCCTTGAAAAATCCGTCTATCTGCTCTGCCGTGCTGTACCTGTCAAAGCTCACCCGCACCGAGCAGTCCGCCCGCTTTTTGTCCGCGCCGAGCCTCAGCAGCGTCTTTGCCCGCAGCCTGCTGTGGGACGAGCATGCCGAGCCCTGAGAAACATAAATATCGCGGCTTTCAAGAAAATGAAGCACGTTTTCGCCGAGGTACCCGTCAAAGCTTATGTTGATTATATGCCCCGCATGGTCGCCGAAACGGTTGATTTTAATAAAATCAAGCTCGGCGGCGCGCTTTTCAAAGTGACTGTAAAGCGCGTCGTAATGCTCCCGCGCGCCGCCTTCAAGAGACTTTACCGCCGCGGCAAAGCCGGCGCAGGCGGGGGCGTTGTAGGTGCCGGGGACAAGCCCGTTTTCCTGCTCGCCGCCATACAGAAGCGGCACGGCCTTTACCCCGCGGCGAACGTACAGCGCGGCTATGCCTTTAGGTCCGTTTATCTTATGCGCCGATACTGTGAGAAAGTCGCAGTCCAGCTTTTTGACGTTTACCGGCAGCTTGCCGAACGCCTGAACCGCGTCTATATGCAGCTTTGCGGGCGAACCGTTTTTCTCTATTATCCCGCGCAGCTTGTCGGCGGGCAGAATAAGACCTGTCTCGTTATTTACAAGCATACAGGAGACAAGCGCTGTGTTCCCGTCAATCTCCCGCTCGAAATCGCCGCCGCGCGGGTCGCACTCGCACACCTCAAAGCCCTGCGCCTTATACGCCGCCGCGCACTCATACACGCTGGGATGCTCTATGGAGGATATGACTATTTTGTTATGCCGCGGATTCAGCGCGCTTTTTATCGCAAGATTGTTGCAGTAAGTCCCGCTCGGCGCAAGCAGAATTTCCTGCGGCGTGCAGCCTATGGCGTTTGCAATGGCGGCGCGGCAGTCCTCAATATCCCTGTGCGCCGCAACTCCCGCCGCATGGAGCGACGAGGCGTTTGCAAACCGCTCGCTTTGCGCCTTTTCCATAGCGGCGGTACACTGCTCGCACTGCCTTGTCGTCGCGCTGTTGTCAAAATATATCATTTATTTTCTCCCGAAAGATACGCATAACGGCTTTTTTACCGTTATAATATATATAAAAGTATTATATAACAGGGCGGAAAAATATTCAAGGAGGAAATACAATGATAAAAGCGGCTGTTTTCGGGGTGATAAAAAACGGAGTCCCCGAAATAAACGAGCGGTATTTTGAGCATATACGCAGATGCGGGGCAAAGGCGGAGGCGGTGTACCCGAAAGCCCCAAGGCTTGCCGCCGCGGAGTACGACTGCCTTGTGGTGTGCGGCGGCGGGGATATGGACCCGGCTCTTTACGGGCAGTCGCCCTGGAAAAAGGGGCTGCGCTTTGAAAAAGAGCATGACAGGTACGAGCTGGAGCTTATCCGCGCCTTTACCGCGCTCAAAAAGCCGATAATCGGCATATGCAAGGGTATGCAGAGCATTAACGTCGCGCTGGGCGGTATGCTGACGCAGGACATCCCCTCTATGCTGTCGCTCTGTCAC
>CANQVN010000110.1 GCA_947627315.1 uncultured Clostridia bacterium
AGGCTCGTTTTCCCGCCCCCGCTTTCGGAGACGCTCAATTATATTACCAGATTTATTCCCCCTTGTCAATCCCTTTTCTTAAATTTTTTATAAAATTTATACCTTTGAGATACTTAAATTGAAAACATAAGCTCAGAATAGACAGGAAATGACCAATACTGCGCGCCGACGAGCGTTTCAAGTTTATCGGCAGATACACGCAGCGCATCCATTGCGGCGATAAGCTCATTGCCGCAATAGAGGGCAAGCTTTACGGTATCGTTTATATCGCGGGCTTTCATAATAGCTTTTTCAAGCCGCTCTATTTCGGCATAAAGGCTGTCGCACGCCTCCACTATGCTGTCAAGCGACCGCTTTGCCGCGTCTTTGCCGATATCGTATCCGAGCTCCTTTTTCGCGCAAAGACGGGACGCGAGCTCACCTGAATATTCCAGTGCGGCGGGCAGAATATCGCGCCGAGCCATATCAAACGTTGCGTTTGCCTCGATACAGATTGTTTTGGCATAGTTTTCATAAGCTATTTCACTTCTTGCACGAAGCTCTTTTTCATTAAATATGTTATTTCTCTCAAAAAAGCTTATATTTTCATCCGAAGTGATATAGGGCAGCACGTCAATCGTGCGCGGAAGAACAAGCAAACCTCTGCGTTTTGCCTCCTCAACCCAGCTTTCGGAATAGTTGTTGCCGTTAAATATTATCCGACCGTGTTCGGTGAACGTCTCTTTCAGTATCAGCTCCACCTCATTTGAAAAGTCGTCGCAGGTCGAAAGCCTGTCCGCAAATTCCCGCAGTACGTCCGCCGTTATCGTGTTGAGCATAACGTTTGCCGCCGATGCGGACATGGATGAGCCGAGCATACGAAACTCGAACTTATTTCCTGTAAAGGCAAACGGTGAGGTTCTGTTTCTGTCGGCAGTGTCCATTTTGAAGTCGGGCAAGACATTAAGCCCCGTGTTCATATTTTCAACCTTTTCGCCCTTATACTCGACGCCGTTTACAATGCAGTCGACTATCGTTTCAAGCTCTCTGCCGAGATAGACTGAAATTATCGCGGGCGGAGCCTCGCTGCCTCCGAGGCGACGATCGTTTCCGGCGCTTGCTACCGAGTAGCGCAGCAAATCCTGATGCTGGTCGACCGCCTTAATTACGGCGGCAAGGAAAATGAGAAACCGTTTGTTTTCATACGGCTTTTTGCCGGGCTTAAAAAGGTTTTCGCCGCTGTCTGTCGCAAGCGACCAGTTATTATGCTTGCCGCTTCCGTTCACTCCGGCAAACGGTTTTTCATGAAGCAGACATACCATTCCGTGGCGCAGGGCAACCTTTTTCATCATTTCCATTATAATCTGGTTATGGTCGATTGCCATATTGGTAGAGCTGAATACGGGCGCAAGCTCATGCTGGGCGGGAGCCACCTCGTTATGCTCTGTTTTGGCATAAACGCCAAGCTTCCACAGTTCCTCGTTAAGCTCCTTCATATACGCCTTGACGCGCGGCTTGATAACGCCGAAATAGTGGTCCTCAAGCTCCTGCCCTTTCGGCGCGGGCGCGCCGAAAAGAGTTCTGCCTGTAAAAATAAGGTCTTTTCTTTTATCGTAAAGCTTTTTATCTATAAGAAAATATTCCTGCTCAATTCCGACGGAAGGGATGACGCGAGACGCCTCGGTGTCGCCGAACAGCCTCACAACACGCATACTCTCGCGGTTTATAAGCTCAATTGATTTGAGCAGCGGAGTTTTTTTATCGAGCATCTCTCCGGTGTAGGAGCAAAAAACCGTGGGAATGCAAAGAGAGTCGTCTTTAATAAACGCGTATGAGGTCGGATCCCACGCGGTGTAACCGCGCGCTTCAAAGGTCGCGCGAACGCCGCCGGATGGGAAGCTGGACGCATCCGACTCGCCTTTAATAAGCTCCTTACCGCTGAAATCCATAATAACGGATCCGTCTGCCTGCGGGCAGATAAAGCTGTCATGCTTTTCGGCGGTAAGCCCTGTCATCGGCTGAAACCAGTGGGTATAATGCGTTGCTCCGTGTTCGACCGCCCACTCCTTCATCACAGCCGCTACTTCGTTTGCAATCTTTATATCAAGTTCCTTATGCTGTTCAATCGTATTATACAGCGACTTGTAAACGTCCTTGGGCAGGCGTTTTTTCATCTCTTTGTCGTTGAAAACGTTAATTCCAAACAACTCGGGAATATTCATCTTAACCTCCAAAAGTTATTCGAGCAGCAAAAGACTGCCCCCGCAAATATTAAATTTCATAAACGGCTTGTCCGCAGTATATTCTCCGTCTCGAACGCACCTTGCACGCCGCGCGTAAACCTCGCCTTCAGCGGCTTTCACATAGCAGCCGTAGCCATATGACGCGCGCACCTTTCTGTCTATCGTATCGTAGTCCTGCGATAAATCCACCGTAAAGTCCTGCTTTGACGGCTCGTCCCAATATTCGCCTTTTCCCTGCGGCAGTGCGGCGTTCCAAAGACCTATCGGGTCGTTCAAAAACCGTGTCACAAGCCCTTTTGCCTCATTCTGAGCACGCTCGGTCAGCGTTTCGAGGTTATCTGACGGCGTAATCTCAAACTCACTCTGAAGTATAATGTCTCCGGTATCAAACTCCTCCGCCAGCTTGTGAAGGGTAACGCCCGTGCGGGTAAGTCCTTTGAGAATAGTCACAGGCTGGGGCCATGGTCCGCGCCCGACAGGCAGCAGGGCGGGATGAACATTTACTCCCATAATGCCGCCGACTACCGGTATTTTATAATAGTATCCGGCGGACAGAGCAAGCTCACAGCCATTCGCGCAAAGCGACTCAATATCCTGCCTTATAACTTTTCTTTCCGTTATCGGTATGCCGTACTTTTTTGCCGCGGCATATGTTTTGTCGCTGGATTCGTAGACGTTATCAAGCTTGCAGGTGAATATTTTGAGAACATCCTGTCCGCTCTCTATAAGCGCTTCAAGACAGCCGTAAAACAAATCAAACCCGAAAAAAGCGACCTTCATTTACTTTTTTCCTTTAAGCTCGGTTATGAGAATTTTCGCTTTCCGCCCGCTCTGTTCGATAATCTCTTTCAGATGATTTTCAAGCTTGTCGTTGCTGCGCGGATAACCCGAAGCAAAAATGCCGACCTCGCATTTTTCATCCGTCAGCTTTTCCATCTGTTCGACGGCTTTTAACACAGAGCCGTCTATCGAGCCGCCGATATAAACGGCGTTATAAACAGCTGGCTCCGTTTCCTTGAGCGCGGCGGAGGCGCGGATACAGCTGCCAAACAGCGTATATTCCAGCCTCATCGAATATTTTTCGCCGTAGGTGACGACAACCGCCTGAGTTTTCAGCGTAACTAAAATAATCAGTACGGCAAAAATAGCGATTAAATAATATTTTTTATCAGCAAGAAACTTAAAAACCCTGTTCATTTCATTCTCCGAGAATATTTCAATTCCAACCTTTAACTGTCATTATATTATAATCGGGTATTTTTTTCAACAAATAATTGAAAAAGTATTTATTTTATATTTCAAATAGACTATAATAATATAGAAATAATATGGGAGACGGCGTATGGAAAAATTTCCTGATTTAAGCGAATACTCGGCAATACATTTTGTAGGTATCGGCGGCGTGTCAATGTCGTCGCTGGCAATAATTCTTAAAGAAAACGGAAAGACTGTAACCGGCTCGGACTCGACAGAGTCGGACAACGTCGAAATGTTAAGACGGCACGGGATACAGGTGAATATCGGTCACAGCGGCGACAACGTAGCGGGCGCGCAGCTTGTGGTGTATACCGCCGCGATAAAGGACAGCAACCCCGAGCTTGTACGGGCAAAAGAAACGGGAGTGCCGATAATCGAGCGGGCAGTTCTGCTCGGAATGCTGATGTCCGCTTTCCCCCATTCGATAGCGGTGGCGGGTACACATGGCAAATCGACAACTACCTCCATGGTATCCTCCATATTTCTTGACGGAGGGTGCGACCCGACAATTTTAATCGGCGCGAGGTTTAACAGAATAAATTCAAGCTTTAAGGTGGGAAGCACCGACTACGCCGTCTACGAGGCTTGCGAATACGTTGACTCGTTTTTGCATTTCTACCCCGACACGGCGGTTATACTGAACATCGATGCGGATCATCTCGATTATTTTAAGAATATCGATAATATAAAGCGCTCATTTAAAAAGTTTGTCCGCAACGTAAACAAAACAGGCGCCGTCATAATAAACGGCGACGATGAAAACTGCGCCCACATCTGCGACGACAGCGAAATCGAGGTAATCACGTTCGGCTTTTCCGAAAGCTGCGACTGCCGCGCGGAAAACATCAGATACGAAAACGCGCGCCCGATTTTCGACGCGGTGTATAAAGGCGAAATTATCCGCGACATCAAGCTTTCGGTTTTGGGAGAGCATAACGTCAAAAACGCGCTTGCCGCCATATGCTGCGCCAGGCACTACGGACTTGACAACAATGCGATTATAAGCGGCCTTCAAAGCTTTTCGGGGGCTGACAGGCGGTTTCAGATTGTAGGAGAGGTAAACGGCGCGGCTATTGCGGACGATTACGCACACCACCCCACAGAAATAAAAGCGACAATCGCCGCGGCGCGCTCGGCCGGCTATAAAAAAATCACCGTGATTTTTCAGCCGCACACATTCAGCAGGACAAAGCTTCTTATGGATATGTTTGCAAAAGAGCTTTCCGCCGCCGACAGCGTGGTACTCACCGACATTTACAGCGCAAGAGAGATAAACACGGTGGGCGCCAACGTTATGGACATCGTCAATATGATAGACGGAGCGCGGTATATAAGCGGCAGGGAGAAAATTGCGGGATTTATAAAGGAAAACGCCCGCGAGGGTGAAATTTACATCCTCATGGGCGCGGGCGATATAAACAAGACTATTTCTCTGCTGCAATAGAGCGAAGGTACTCCGCCGCCGCGGCAAGTTCCTCATTTTTGTCATAATCGGAGCGGTAGACCTCGATAAGAGCGGGAC
>CANQVN010000111.1 GCA_947627315.1 uncultured Clostridia bacterium
TAAGCGAAAGGGCGGAGGGCTTTGCTTTGACCTCTTGCTCGGACTCAATACATACAGCGTCCGCGGCGACGGCAGTATCACCGCAAAAAGCCTTGAAAACGCAATGAGACGTCATTTCGGAGACGCAACGCAAACGACGGTGACAATTCTGCCGCCCGCGCGGCGCTGACCGCACCTTGTAAATACAAAAATACACTCCTTTTCGGTGTATTTTACTTGCATAATTTACTTATGCGTGATATAATTACCATTGTGTATAAATGCGCAGGCGAGGCGGTATGAACGTAAGAGTAGGAGACATACTTTTTATGAAGAAACAGCACCCGTGCGGCAGTCGCCGGTTTGAAGTGCTGCGCGTCGGTATGGACTTTCGGGTGCGCTGTACCGTCTGCGGCAGAGAAGTGCTTGTTCCCCGCGTGAAAATAGAAAAGAACATAAAAAAGATAGAGAGCAAAGAATAGATGATAGAAAAAATAAAAGAGATAAACGAGCATTACGAGCAGCTTTCCGCAAAGCTTGCCGACCCCGATATCGTGTCCGACCTTGCCGTATATACAAAGCTTATGCGCGAACATAAACGGCTGACCCCGATAATAGAAAAGTACCGTGAATATGTCGGCTATGAGCAAAGCTGTGCCGAGGCGCGCGAGATTTTGGAAAACGAGACGGATAAGGAGCTTGTCCGCCTTGCGGAAGAGACGCTCGAAGCGGACAGGACGGCGCTGGAGGAGTGCGAAAATCAGCTTAAAATCCTGCTTTTGCCGCGGGATGAGAACGACGACAAAAACGTAATTATCGAGATACGCGGCGGCGCGGGCGGCGAGGAGGCGGCGCTTTTTGCGGCGGATCTTTACCGTATGTATTCCATGTACGCCGAGACAAAGGGCTTTAAATGCGAGACGCTGAACCTCTATGAGACGGAGCTTGGCGGCATTAAGGAAATCGCCTTTTCGGTGAGCGGCGAGGGCGCGTATTCACGCTACAAGTTTGAAAGCGGCGTCCACCGCGTCCAGCGCGTGCCGGAGACGGAAAGCGGCGGCAGAATACACACCTCCACCGTCACCGTCGCCGTATTGCCCGAGGCGGAGGAGGTCGAGCTTGAGATAAACCCCGCCGACCTTCAGATAGACACGTTTCGCTCGTCCGGCGCGGGCGGTCAGCATGTAAATAAGACGGAAAGCGCCATCAGGATTACCCACCTGCCGACTGGGCTTGTGGTTGAGTGTCAGGACGAGCGTTCTCAGCATAAAAACAAAGACCGTGCGCTTAAAATCCTGCGTTCCCGCCTGCTTGAAATGGACAGAGAGAAGAAAAATGCCGAGATTGCAAGTGAGCGGCGCAGTCAGGTCGGCACGGGCGACCGCAGCGAGAGAATACGCACCTATAACTTCCCGCAGGGCAGGGTGACAGACCACCGTATCGGACTTACTCTTTACAAGCTGGAGCAGATACTCAACGGCGCGCTTGACGAGATTATCGACGCGCTTATCACAAACGACCAGGCTGAAAAGCTGAAAGGCGACGGAAAGTGAACACCCAAACGGACAGACTTTCGGAAAATAATATAGACGGCGGCATTTTGCAAAAATACGCCGATATAATAAAGATGGGCGGGGTTGTCGCATTTCCTACCGAGACGGTTTACGGACTGGGCGCAAACGCGCTTGATGACAACGCGGTCAGAAAAATCTTTGAGATAAAAGGCAGACCCGCAAATAACCCGCTTATCGCGCATATAAGCGATATATCCATGCTGGATTCTGTCGCAAGGGAGATACCGGCGTGGCTTTACCCGCTTTTTTCACAATTCTGGCCCGGCGCGCTCACCGTCGTTTTGGAAAAGCGTGAGCAAATCCCGCTGTCGGTCACGGCGGGCGGGGATACCGTCGCTGTCCGCTGCCCCAAAAGCCGCATTGCAAATGAGCTTATCCGTATGTCTGGCGTGCCGATTGTCGCGCCCAGCGCAAACCTGTCCGGAAAGCCGTCGCCCACCCGATTTGAGCATGTTATGGCAGACCTTAACGGCAGGGTGGACGGAATTATCGACGGCGGCGAATGTGAATTCGGACTGGAAAGCACCGTCGTTGCCGTTTCGGGAAAGGGACGCCTTAAAATTCTGCGCCCCGGCGTTATAACGGATAAAATGCTTCAAAGCGCGGGCTTTGAAACAACTATTGATGAAAACGTGTTAAAGCCCGTAAAATCGGGTGCGCGCGTCTCATCCCCCGGCATGCTTTACCGTCACTACGCGCCGTGCGCCGAAATGGAAATTGTGAGAGGAACCGACAAAGCCGTTTTGGAGTACATAACAAAGCGGCTGTCGCGTGATATCGGCGTTTTATGCTTTAACGGCGAAAGCCCGCTGTTTTCGCCCGCCGTCACAGTGGAGTACGGCGACAGAAACGAGCCGCTCTCCCTTTCAAAAAACCTGTTTTCCGCACTGCGTGAGTTTGACAAAACCGGCGTTAAAAAGATATACGCGCGTGTGATAGAGCCGCAGGGGGTAGGGCTTGGCATATATAACAGAATGATACGGGCGGCAAACTTCAATGTTACCGTTTTAGAGGAAGATTTATGAATGTAACAGGGCTTACCGGGCAGAGCGGAAGCGGCAAGACCACCGCGGCGCATCTGTTTGAGACGCACGGCTTTTACCATATCGACTGCGACAGGCTTGTCCACGAAAAGGTGTATAAAACAAAAAAACTGCTTGACGAAATTTCAAATATTTTCGGCGCGCGGTATGTTGCGTGCGGTGTGCTTGACCGCCGTGCGCTCGGAAGACTTGTTTTTTCGGATAAATCCGCTTACAACCGCCTGATGACGGCGGTAAAGCCGTATGTTGTAAGCTGTGTTTTAAGCGAGCTTAAAGCCGCCGAAAACCGGCTTGTCATCCTTGACGCGCCGCTGCTTTTTGACTATGAGCTGGGCGGAATCTGCCGTCAGACAGTCGGCGTTGTCGCCTCCGATACGGTAGGCAGGATAATGGAAAGAGACGGCATAAGCGAGGCTGACGCTCGCGCCCGACTTTCAAATCAGCGTCCGGCAAGCTACTACCGCGAAAGATGTGATTTTATAATTGAAAACGATTTTGATTTGAACAGTCTTTCCGACAGCGTCGGTAAAATAGCAGACGTTATTAAGGCGGGGGTAACGGCGTGAAAAAAAGCAGTTATGCGCCGCTTTTTGCCGTAATGCTGCTTGCCGCCATCGTTGTTACGGCGGTCATGCTGCGCTTTTGCTATCCGCGGAAATATTCCGCGCTTGTTAGCGATTTTTCAAAGCGTTACGGCATCAGTGAAAACCTCGTTTACGCCATTATAAAATGCGAGAGCGGGTTTGACCCGTCCGCAAAATCAGAGGCGGGCGCCGTCGGGCTTATGCAGATAACGCCGGACACGCTCAGCTGGGCGGCAATGCGCGAGGGCGAAAGCGACATATCTGACGGTATGCTGTACGACGCTTATACAAATATCCGTTACGGGTGCTGTATCTTTTCGCTGCTTTACGGCGAGTTCGGCGATATCGAAACCGCGCTTGCGGCGTATAACGCGGGCAGGGGAAAGGTGCTCGGCTGGCTTGCGGACAGCCGCTATTCGGACGACGGGGTGCTGCTTTCCGACATCCCTTACGGCGAAACCTTAAAGTATGTAAAAAAAGTGAAAACGGTTAAAAGAATATACGAGCTTATATATTAAGGAGGAGACGATATGTCAGACGAGCTTTTTTATAAAAAACAGAATATCTACGAAAAACGCGGCGACGCTGCCGAGATAACCGATACCTGTAACGGGTATATCGATTTTCTCAACAAATGCAAAACGGAGCGCGAGTGTACCGCCTTTTTCGTAAAACGCGCGGAGGAAAACGGATATAAGCCGCTTGACTTTGGCAAAAAGCTGCAAGCGGGCGACAAGTTTTACATAGTAAACCGTTCAAGGTCACTCTACCTTGGGATAATGGGGGAAGACCCCGAGCGTGACGGAATACACTATGCCGCGGCGCATATCGACTCGCCGCGTATGGACTTAAAGCCGCAGCCGCTCTGCGAGGAGGGCGGTATAGCTCTGCTCAAGGCGCACTACTACGGCGGCATTAAAAAATACCAGTGGACGGCGCTCCCGCTTGAAATGCATGGAGTTGCCGTGACAAAAGACGGAAAGACGGTCGACCTTACCGACAGCGATATGACCTTCTGCATAACCGACGTTCTGCCTCACCTTGCAAAAGAGCAAATGGCAAAAACCGCCGCGAAGGTGATAGAGGGGGAGGATATGAAGGTGATATGCGGCGCCGTCCCCGCCGAAACGGATGAAAAGGAAAAGATAAAATACAACATTCTTAAAATACTCAACGAGCGGTACGGGCTTACCGAAAGAGAGCTTATTTCGGCAGAAATCTGCTTTGTACCCAAGCTTCCCGCATGCAGCGTCGGCTTTGACAAAAGCCTTGTCGGCGCATACGGTCAGGACGACCGCGTCTGTGCATGGACGGCGTTTGAAGCGCTCATGCGCATAAAGTCTCCGCGCCGCACCGTTTTGCTTGTGCTTGCCGATAAGGAGGAGACGGGTTCGGACGGCGTTTCGGGAATGCAGAGCTCCTTTTTCGATATGGTTGTGTCAAAGATTTGCGAGGGGAAAAACAGCTATGTCGCAAACTTCAACAGTAAATGCCTGTCGGCGGACGTAAACGCCGCGTTCGACCCGATTTACGCGTCGGTGTATGACAAGCAAAATTCGTCCGCCGTCGGCTGCGGACCGACGCTTACAAAATACACGGGTTCCGGCGGCAAATACAACACGTCGGACGCATCTGCCGAAACCGTCGCGTATTTTGCAAACCTGTTTGATAAAAAGGGCATCATCTGGCAGTCGGGGCTTCTCGGCAAGATTGACGCTGGCGGCGGCGGCACCGTTGCCAAATATATGGCAAACAGAAATATAGACACAGTCGATATCGGCGTGCCGATACTGT
>CANQVN010000112.1 GCA_947627315.1 uncultured Clostridia bacterium
TGTTCTGTAATCGAGCGCGGACGAGTTGTCGTCCAGTATCAGTATCTCCGGTCTTGCCGCCAGCGCCCGCGCGATAAACAGCCGCTGTCGCTGTCCGCCCGATACGTTTGTCCCTTTCGGTGAAAGCCTGTGTTCATATCCGCCCTCCAGCGCGCGGATAAACCCGTCCGCCTGCGCGGTTTTCGCGGCTGAGACTATCTGCTCATGCGAAACGTCCCTGCCAAACCGTATGTTGTCTTCAACGCTTGCGGCGTAGATAAAGTCGTTTTGCATCGCCGTGCCGAACATGCCGTGCAGCGTGTCCTGCGGGATTGTCCGCACGTTTTTGCCGTTTATGTATATGCTCCCGCTGTCCGTGTCGTAAAATCTCATCAGCAGCTTGATTAAGGTCGATTTTCCGCTGCCTGTCGCGCCGATTATGCCGAGTGTGCCGCCGCGCGGCAGCTCAAAGCTGACGTCCGTCAAATCGTCCCGCACCCCCGCGTAGGAAAAGCTCACGCGGTCGAATTTTATGTGCGCCGCCGTGCCGCAGTCCGGGAATTTGTCCGCGCTTTCGACAATAAGGTCGTCAGGCGTGTTTATGACCTCCTCGATGCGCTTCGCGCTCGCCGCGCTTTTGGTGTACATGGTGAATATGCGCGAGACAGACATCATCGCCATCGAGATGAGCGTGAAATACTGCATAAACGCAATCACCGTTTCCGGGTCTGACAGGTGACCTGCCACCCGTGCCGCGCTCATCGCGACGACGGCGACAATGCCCGCGTTCATGCACAGCGTCATCACCGGGTTTGCCGCGCCCATCACGACGCCCGCCCGCGTTTCGTTTTTCACAAGGACGCTGTTTGCCCTGTCGTAGCGGCGGTGTTCGTGTTCCGTTTTGGACAGCGCCTTGATAACCCGTATTCCCTGCGAGTCCTCCCGCACCACGCGCACCATGTCGTCCACCGATTTTTGAACCTTTGTATACAGCGGCACGCCCCGCCGCGAGATCAGCGTTACGATGAAAAAGAGCAGCGGCAGCACCGCGATCATCGTCAGCGCCAAAAACCTGTCCATAATTATAGTGATGATTATGCCGCCCGCCAGCATTATCGGCGCGCGCACGCCCATCCTCTGCATCATTGAGACAAAGCCGTGCAGGTTGTATGTGTCCGTTGTAATGCGCGATTCGAGCGACGGTATGGTAAACCTGTCTGTCTGCGCGGCGGAAAGCCGAAGCGTGCGGGCAAACAGGTCGTGCCGCACCCGCTCCGAAAAGTTGCGGGAGACACGCGCCGCCATACGGTTTGCGATTATGTTGCACACGCAGGCGACAGCCGCGCCCAGCGCCATCGCGCCGCCCCAAAAAATCACATGTGAAAGCTGTTGGGTGACCACCACATTTTTGAGTATGTGGCTTAGTATGTAGGGCAGGGTAAGCTCCGCCAGCGTCCCGCTTATTTTGATGATAAGACCTATTGACATCTTGCCAAAAAATGGGCGCAGATAGCGCAGCATAAACCTCATTCGGGTAATTCCTCCGACATAGTTAACTGATTATATATTTTATCGCACCACGTAGGAAAAGTCAATAGCACCGCCCTTATATCACAAGTAAAAAAACTCCCTTTACACACAAGGAAGCCAAAGCGGGAGCGCAATTTAAAGCCTCCCTTGTGCAAAGGGAGGTGGCAAAACCGTAGGTTTTGTCGGAGGGATTGTCGGCGTAGATGAAGTATGTGTAGATTGTGTCTGCAATTTAATAACCCTCGCAGACGGGCTGCGAGGGTTATCTGTAATAGCTTTGCTGTCAGTCCGCGGCGGGTTTAGCTCGTGCGGGCTGTGATTTTGGTGTATAGAATATGCTTATTCTATTCCCGGCATCTCAAAGGTAAACGGCGCATCGCCGGCAGGACTATCGTCGTCAAATCCGGGATCCGGAATCGAATCCAGGTCGCCATTTACCATTACTTTGTTTTCTGTCTCAAACAGAACCATTTCAAGCTCGGGCGTTTTATACTCTTTTTTCATAGTTGTATCTCCTATAATAATGTGTTAAGGTTTATCCTTAGTAGTTTATATTCCATTGCTGACAATCGCTGCATATTAAGTATAATTTTTCGTGAGACTTAATAAGTACGAATGCACAGGCACAGCGAGTTACTCCACTCTTTAAATTGGTAAACCTTACATGAATACTGCCCGAAGGATCTGTATCGGCTGAATAAGTACCATAGTACGCGATAACTTTTTGACTGCCATCAAAACCTGAAACATCTGCTCCGCTGGATGAAAGATCATTTATGGTCTCCGCTGTAGCTTTTGAAGGATCTATGGTTTTATTTGAAAGCAAGAAACCAAACTTCACAATTTTAGCGTCAGCGCCTTCTTCGCGGTTGAGTACGTCGACTACCTCTCTTGCCTTTGCTTCATACCTTGAAAGCAGGTCAAGATAGTTTGCCGTTGTCGTACCGTCAATCGTCGCTTCATACAGAAGCTCGGGATCGACGTTCCAGTTTACATAGATTTCATACTCGGCGTCTTCGTTTGTATACGGTATTTCGATGTCGCTGAGATTTTCTTTAGAGTCTTGCTGTGCTCCGTCTTTGACAAGAGAATAACCTGCCGCGTAGTAATAGCTTGCGGTAAATTTCGTGTCGCCTTTGTTCATAGGCTTTTCCAGCTCGACGTTAGTATCGACGGCTCCTACGTTAGCATCTTGTATCTGGTATCTGACGCGCCTTTCGGCGGAGTTCGGTCCACCCGCGTTTTTGTAAACTACCGTTACGGTTGTTTTCGCGGTATCAACTTTGATAGCGACCGGCTTTGTAAGACCGGGGATAGTGTACGACGTTTTTCCTTCGGCGGTTGTTCCTCTCAGCTCACCTGTAGTTGAACCGTCATCATACTGACCGTAAACCGACGTTGCCTTGTAGCCTTTATCAATTTCAACCGTAAATTTCAAAGGCGAGTTATAATCAATCTGATTTTCGACACTACCGTCTAATGTAACCTTGGCATGATTTGAACCGGCATCATCGCTGTATTCGTTTGTTATGTTAACCTTTGTCTTAGAGCCTTTTATCGTAATGTCAAGATCTTTTTCAACACTATTTATTGTATATGTGTATCTGTTGCCGTTTTTGGCAGGCTCGCTAACAGATTCTATACCTGTGGCAGTTACATTCGGCTTTTCATAGCCGGCATCCGCCGTTATCGTAAAGGTATAGTTTTCGCCGTGTGTTACGGTCGCCGCGCCGTTTGTCACAGCGTAGCCTTCGTCGTCCGTAAATTTCACGGTATACACGTTTTTGGTAACATTGTTTACCGTCACCGCAAGGTCGGATGTTACAGGATTTATTTCAAATTTATAAGCGTTGACGTCGGTCTCCCTTGTACCGTTCAATATTGTTCCGTCGGAAAGAGATACGGTGGGTACGGATTTGGTGTAGCCATCTTTCAAGATAACATAGAAAGTATAGAGATTTCCGTTAGCAGCTTTTTGAGCTTCTGTTGTTAAATCTTTAATGTCGGTTTTATCACTGCTTATGGTTGCACCGTCAACTTTGTTAAATCTGACAGTGCGCTGCACCGCGCCTTGATCGGTTATGGTTATTACGATGTCTCCCGTTATATTACGGATAGTATACGAATTGCTCGCCGATGTTAATGTGACTTTATCAGCTTGACCCATAGAATATTCAACTTTAGGCTTATTGTAGCCTTCGTACGGAACGACTTCAAAGGTATATGAACCACCATAGGAAACATGGTCACTTTCACCGATGTTTGTGGTGAATTTACCAGAGCTATCTGTTTTAACGGTGAAAGTTTTGTCCTCGCCGCTTACAACTATTCTCGGGTTTTGTTTAACAGTATCGGAGGGTATTTTGAAAGTATATGTTGTATATTCGCCTTCAGTTGACGGGTCGATTTCAGCTTGAATTTTTGTGCTTTTACCTGCTGCAACCGATGAAACCTGCGGCACGTATCTGTTGGGGGAGACAACCTTGAAAGTGTATTCATCATCCATGTTGACCGTCACGGCTCCTGAAATATCAAGGTCAGAGCTATTCAGTAAGTACATACCCTTTTCAACACTTGTCGGGAAATTGATGGTGTAGGAGACTGATTTAGTGATGGTAAAGTTAATACCTTTTTCTTGCAATTTTTGTTGTTTTCTGTTTGCGCTGGCAAAGTCATATGTGTATTCAATATATTCTTCGCCTTCAGTTTTCTCAACATTATAACATTCATTATCACTTGCGACTGTGTAATCTGAATCAGGCCCGTCAGGTTTTATTGCGAAGTAAAAATCATCAGCAGATTGTTCAGCTATAAAAGTAAGCTTATAACTTTCTTTTTTTATAGTAAAGCCGCTAAAATCTTTCGTGCTTTCTCCTACAATAGTATTTGCATCAACAAAATTACCATCTTCTGCCGTATAATACAAACCAATACCTTCAGAATATGTTATGGTGATGCTGTTTAAGCTACTCGCCGCTACCGCGGGCACTACCACAATCATTGAAACAAGCAGAACGACAGTCATTAAAGCCGCCAGTCCGCGTTTCAGCGTCTTTTTCATATTAGATCTCCTCCTTAAACATAAAGAAACTGTTTTTATGCCAAAAACGGCATAACACCGCTTTTATATCATCATTATAGTAAATCAATTATTAAAAGTCAACACCGTTTTGACATTTTTATTTAAAAATAATTATTTATAATGATAAAAACGGGAAAAGAAATTTCGGGCGCTTGACTTTGGCGCGGGGGTATGCTATTATCAGACTGTATCAAGAGTGAAAAAGGGGATTTGAGGGTGGTATACGGCTTCTGCGGACTTAATATCGAGATGTCGCCGAGATACGATCTTTTAAAAAGCCGCCTTGAAAAATACCGTGCGCAGGGGCAGCCGGACATCGTAATTACCCCGCGCGACGGG
>CANQVN010000113.1 GCA_947627315.1 uncultured Clostridia bacterium
GAAAAACCTTAAAAACCGCGTCAGTCAGTATTTTGTTAAAAATTCACAGCATTCTCCCAAAGTGCTTAGAATGGTGGCAAACGTCGACAGCTTTGAATATGTTATAACACACTCCGAGCTTGAGGCGCTTATCCTTGAAAATAACCTGATAAAACAGCATAAGCCGAAGTATAACATTCTGCTGAAGGACGATAAAACCTACCCGTATATAGCTCTTAACAAAAACGCCCCTTATCCGCGCTTTACGCTTTCCCGCCGGCGGACCGACCCGTCTATGCGTTATTTCGGTCCTTTTCCGTCGGGAAAAACGGTGTGGGAGATAATTAAAACGCTCAATTCCGTGTTCGGACTATATAGCTGCAGCAGAAAGTTTCCCGCTGATTTTAACAAGGCGCGTCCCTGCCTTAATTATCATATAGGCAAGTGTGTCGGCATATGCACGGGTAAGGTCACCGAGGCGGAATACGGAAAGTGTGTCGACAGCGCGGTGGATTTTCTCAACGGCGATTACAAGCGCGTAATAGGCGAGCTCGAGCGGGAGATGCAGACGCTGAGCGACAGCATGCAGTTTGAAAAAGCAGCCGTGCTGCGTGACAGGATAAAAAGCATACAGCGGCTTGAGTCAAAGCAGATTATAGTTTTGTCGCCTAACGTCGACCGCGATATTATAGCCTATTCCGAGCTTGAAGGCGACGTCTGCTTCTCGGTGATGCACATAAGGCGCGGAAAGCTGCTGTTTTGCGACACCGTTTTTTTGACCGACGGCGGCGAGGATTTGACAGGCGTGTTTATTGAGCGATATTATCAGCAAAATGACATCATTCCAAAAGAAATCGCACTTGACAAGCTGCCGGAAAAACATCAGCTGCTTTGTGAGTGGCTGTCCTCCCAGCGCGGCGGAAAGGTAAAGCTTATCGAGGCGCGAAAAGGGGAGAACGTCCGCCTTTTGGAAATGTGCCGGAAAAATGCGCTTGATAAACTTGCCGAGAAAAAGGCAAACGGCATCCGTACAAGCAAGCTTATGGGTCAGATAGCTCAAATGCTCGGCATGGATTTTATACCGTCGCGCATTGAGATGTACGATATATCGCATTTCGGCGGCGACAGCACCGTCGGCGGCATGGTCGTCTGGCAGGACGGGAGGTTTCAAAAAAGCGAGTATAGGAAATTTGCCTTTGAAAATGCGCTTGTACAGGATGATTACCTGCACACATATCAAATGATTGAACGCCGCTTAAAGCACCTTGATGACGGCGACGAGGGCTTCAACCGTTGTCCTGACATTATTTTTCTTGACGGCGGCTTGGGGCATCTGCACGCGCTTTATGAGCTTGTAAGCTCGCATGGCATTGCCGTATTCGGTCTTGTAAAGGACAGACGGCACAGAACGCGCGCCGTGGTGAGCATGGAAGGCGAGGTAGACATTCGGGCAAACCCCGCCGTGTTCAAGTTTTTCACCGAGCTTCAGGACGAGGTTCACCGCTACGCCATAACATATATGCAGAAAAAGAAAAGCAAAGCAATGGCGTCCTCCGAGCTTCTGCAAATCGATGGGGTGGGTAAGGCGCGTTACAAGGCTATAATGGATAAATTCAAAACGCTCTCCGCCTTAAAGCGCGCCACTGTGAAAGAAATTTCGGCGGTAAAGGGCGTTTCCCCGGCGCTTGCGGAGAAAATTTATACTTATTTTAACGGAGAAAACAGCGTATGATGCGAATTATTTCTGGCACAAGGCGCGGGAAAAAGCTGCAAACGCTTAGCGGAAGCGATACCAGACCGACGCTTGAACGGGTTAAACAGGCGGTTTTCAGCGCAATTCAATTTGAAATAAGGGGCAGAACTGTTCTCGACCTTTTTGCAGGCAGCGGTCAGCTCGGTCTCGAAGCGCTGTCGCGCGGTGCGGAATTTTGCTATTTTAACGACGCATCGGAAAAGGCGTGTAAAATCATAGCGGCAAATATTGAAGGGTGCGGATTTTCGCAAATTTCTCAGCTTACTTGCAAAACGTATGCCGATTGTGTTACAATGTTAAAAAGAGGGGAGAAAAAGGTGTCTCTTCTCTTTCTCGACCCGCCTTACGGCAAGGGGCTTGTCGACAGCTCCATAGACCTTACCGAAAGCGTTTTGGGGCGCGGCGCGCTTGTAGTTTGCGAAAGCGCGGAGGACGATGAGATATATGCGCCTATGCTTCATTTGAGAAAAGAATACAGATATTCGGGAATAAAGGTTACGATATTTGAGAATTTGGGGTGATTTGAATGAGCTTTAAAAGCGCGATATATCCCGGCTCCTTTGACCCTGTTACAAAAGGGCATATGGATATAATCAAGCGTTCGGCAAAGATGTACGATAAGCTTTACATAGCGGTGCTGACCAACTCGTCGAAGCGCTGTAGCTTTACGATAGACGAACGAATTGAAATGATAAAAAAATGCACCGCTCACATCAGCAACGTCGAGGTGTGTACCTTTTCGGGTCTGCTTGCGGAATATGCGAAATCTATCGGTGTTATTGCCATTGTCCGCGGTCTGCGCGCCGTGACCGATTTTGAATATGAGTTTCAGATGGCTCTTACCAACAAAAAAATCAATAAAGAGCTTGAGACGATATTTTTGACGACAAACTCCAAATATATGTATCTGTCCTCCAGCATTGTCAAGGAAATTGCACGCAACGGCGGGGATATCACCGATTTTGTACCTGCGGCAGCGCTTGAAGACATAAAAAACAGATTAGAAAGGAACGACAAAAATGGACTTTGAAGAAATACTCAACGCATTGGAAGATCTCGTGGAAAATTCATGGACGCTTCCCATGTCGGGAGGCAGAACTGTAGTCGACAGCGCACAGATACTTGACTTTGTCAAGGAAATGAGGCTCAATCTGCCGGAGGAAATAAAACAGTCCAAAAGAATTATAAAAGAGCGCGACGACATCGTCTCCCGTGCGCGCATCGAGGCAAACGGGATTATTTCAGCGGCGCAGGCGCAGGCAAAGCGCATGGTATCGCAGGAGGGAATTTACAAGGAAGCTCAGATAAAGGCAAACGATATTGTGGCAAACGCCCAGAGCGCCGCAAAGGAGCTTCGCGCCGCAACTATGGAATACTGCGACAATGTGCTTAAAAAGACGGAGGAAACGCTCCGCCGCGGTTTTGAAAGCATTACAGAGACACGCAAAAACATAAGAAAAGCGGATAAATAAATGGTGAGCAACCAAAAAAAACGCGTGCGTATGCTGGACATACTGCGCGGCGTCGCCGTCATCGGCATGGTGGCGCATCATGCGCTCGTGTCGTATGAAATAGTGTTCGGAAAGACGATTGACATACTCTACAGCGGCGCGTTTCAGGCGGTTCAGCTGCTGTTTGTCGCTGTTTTTCTGCTGGTGTCGGGAGTTTGCACCAATTACAGCCGCAGCGTCTTAAAACGCGGAATAATCGTTTTTGCGGCGGCGATTTTGGTGTCGCTTGTAACCTGCGTTTTACTGCCCGCGCTCGGCTTTGAGGGGCTTAATATCTATTTCGGTATTTTGCATATGTTCGGTCTGTCGATGATACTGTACGGACTATTTAAAATGCTGTTTGATAAAATTCCGCCGCTTGCAGGCATTATCATTTTCACGCTTCTTTTTGCGGCATATTACGCTTTTTATCTGACAGCGCCGACAGGCGATTCGTATTTTCTGATGATATTCGGCGTACTGCCGAAAAACATCGGCTCATACGGAGATTATTATCCGCTTTTTCCGTTTTTCTTTCTGTTTGCCGCCGGCGCGTATATCGGAAAGTATGTGAAAGCGGGAAGGTTTCCCACCTGGTTTTACACCGCCAAATGCCGCCCGCTGGAGCTTTGCGGAAAATACTCGCTTTGGATATATCTTTTGCACCAGGTTATAATTTTCGGTATAATGAACGCGGTCTGGTATCTTATGAATTGAATATAAGCTCCGAAAAAACATAGTTTTTTCGGAGCTTATATTTTTTTGCGTGCGGTGCTTTTATGCCATAGACTGTTTTATTTTTTCATCGGTGAATTGCTTTAAGTATAAATCAAAATAATAGCCGCGGCAGGCTATAAGCTGCTCATGCGTGCCGCGCTCGACAATCTTTCCGTCCCGCACGACAAGAATAATGTCCGCCTGACGAATTGTAGACAGCCTGTGCGCTATAATGAGTGACGTTCTGCCCTGCATTGCCGCCTTTATGGCGTTTTGAATTTTCTGCTCGGTAACAGTGTCTATAGAGCTTGTAGCCTCATCGAGAATGAATATCCGCGGATCGGATATGAGCGCACGGGCAAAGGACAGAAGCTGTTTTTCTCCTGTCGAGAGCAAATCTCCGCCCTCTCCGACGTTCGCGTCGTATCCGTTCATACGTTCGATTATGCCTTCCGCCGAAACGCTTTTGACCGCCTTTTCGATTTGCTCATCAGTCGCGTTTTCATTGCCGTAAAGCAGGTTTTCACGAATGCTGCCAGTAAAGAGGTGAGGAGTTTGCAGCACATAGCCGATATTTGAATGCAGCCAGGAGAGCGATCGATCGCGCACGTCCCTGCCGTCTATCAGAACCCTGCCGCTTGTCGGCTCGAAAAAGCGGCAGACGAGATTTACAAGCGTGCTTTTGCCCGCGCCCGTTTCGCCGACAATGGCGCAGTTTGTCCCGCGCGGTATCTCAAGCGTGAAATGCTCCAGCACGTTTTCATTTCCGTCGGGATAGCAAAAGGTCACGTCGTCAAATTTTATATCGCCGTAAAGCGGCTCCCAGTTCTCCCGCCTTTGCCGGAAAATGTCGCCGTATTTTTCGATAACCTGCGGCGTGTCGCAAACCTCTGTTTTGGTGTTTACAAGGCGGGTAAACCGCTCGATATTCAC
>CANQVN010000114.1 GCA_947627315.1 uncultured Clostridia bacterium
TAGCAGGTGTCGTTGTGGACGTACTTCAGCCCCGCCTGCACCACGTCCGCGCCCTCGTTTTCCAGCATTTTCGCCTTGTAGCCGTAGCTTTCAAGCACGCGGATTATCATTTTGAAATGAATGGGCAGCATATTGGGTATAAGTATGGTGTAGTCCCGCTTCATTTTCTTTGTAAATTTAACGTAATCCCTGTTAATCTGAAATTCCCCCATCGCTCATCTCCAGCGCGCCGAGCAGGCTGCGCAGCCTTATTTTCACCGCGCCGAGATTGGTTATTTCGTCTATTTTTATCTGTGTGTAATATTTCCCCCGAGTTTCCAGTATCCGCCGCACCTCGTCGGTCGTAATCGCGTCCACCCCGCAGCCGAACGAGACGAGCTGGACAAGCTCGGTGTCGCCGTGCTCGCAGGCGTACTGCGCCGCGCGGTAGAGCCTGCTGTGGTAGGTCCACTGGTTTAAGACGTTTACCTGCGGCGTTTTTACAAGGTGGCTTACGCTGTCCTCGCTCACCACCACAAAGCCGAGAGAGGTCGCAAGCCTGTTTATTCCGTGGCAGACCTCGCTGTCGATATGATAGGGTCTGCCCGCGAGAATCATTATCCTCCGCCCCGTTTTGCGGGCGTATTCAATCGCGCGCTCGCCCTCCCGCCGGATATCCGCCATATGCGCCTTATATGCGGCTCGCCCCGCCCTGACCGCGGCTTTTATTTCCGACATCGGTATGTCGCCGAACTTCGGCAAAAGGCAGTCGTGCAGCCCGCGGGAGAGCAGCCGCGTGTTTTCAATGTTGAGATAGGGGTATAAAAACCCGCCGTCTCTCAGCCCGTCGATATTTCCCGCAAGCAGCTCGGAATAGTACGCGACGACCGGGCAGTTGTAGTGATTGTCTCCCGCCTTTTCATCGACGTTATATGAAAGCGCGGGGTAAAAAATCGCGTCCGCGCCGGAATCGAGCAGCTTTACCATATGCCCGTGCATCAGCTTTGCCGGGTAACACGCCGTGTCGGACGGGATGGTAAACTGCCCCTTTTCGTACACCCGCCTGTCCGACTCGCCCGACAGCAGCACCGAAAAGCCGAGCGCCTTGAATATCCCGCTCCACAGCGGCAAAAGCTCGTACATGCCAAGCGCCATCGGCAGCCCTATCGTCCCGCGGCGCGCCTCACCTCCGCCGTAGGACAGCAGCTTTTTGAGCTTGTATTCGTACAAATCGGGCAGCGCCTCGCTTTTTTTAAGCTCGCCCAGCCCGCGCTCGCACCGGTTGCCCGAGATGAATTTTCTGCCGCCCTCAAAGGTGTTGACCGTTAAGGTGCAGCGGTTGGTACAGCCGCCGCAGACGGCGGACCTTGCCGTGTGGGTAAAGCCTTCAAGCTCATTTTTTGTCATAAGGGAGCTTTTTTTGCATCTTTTGGCGATAAGCGCCGCGCCGTACGCCCCCATCAGCCCCGATATCACGGGACGGACGACGTTTTTTCCAAGCTCGATTTCAAACGCGCGCAAAACCGCGTCGTTTAGAAACGTCCCGCCCTGGACGACGATGTTTTGCCCAAGCTCGGAGGCGTCCGCCGCGCGGATGACCTTATACAGCGCGTTTTTGACGACGCTTATGGACAGCCCCGCCGAGATATCCCCCACGCCGACGCCGTCCTTTTGCGCCTGCTTTACGGACGAGTTCATAAAAACGGTGCAGCGGCTGCCCAGATCCGCCGGATTTTCGGCAAAAAGCCCGCAGGCGGCAAAGTCCGCCGCCTCATATCCCATCGCGCGGGCAAAGGTCTCGATAAAGGAGCCGCAGCCGGACGAGCAGGCCTCGTTTAACATTATGCTGTCAATCGCGCCGTTTCGTATCTTAAAGCACTTTATGTCCTGCCCGCCGATATCGAGGATAAACTCGACCTTGGGGCTGAAATATTTCGCCGCGGTGTAGTGGGCGATAGTCTCCACAACGCCGATATCGGCGTTAAACGCGTTTTTGACAAGCTCCTCGCCGTAGCCGGTGACGGCGCACCCCAAAACCCGCGCCCTGTCCCCGCACAGCCGGTAAATCTCAAACAGCTGTGTTTTGACTATCTCGACAGGGTCGCCGCGGTTGGAGGCGTAGTAGCTGTAAAGCAGCTGATTCTGCTTTCCCAAAACCACAAGCTTTGTGGTGGTCGAGCCGCAGTCGACGCCGATGTAAACGCCGCCCTCATACTCCGAAAGCTCGCCCCTTGCGACGTCCGCTTCGGCGTGGCGCGCGGCAAATTTTTCATACTCCGCGCGGGACTTGAAAAGCGGCGGCAGCGACGATATGACGGGGCTTGCCGACATGCTCTTTTCGATATCGGCGCGAAGGTCGGCAAGATTTTTTTCCGCTCCGTTTTCCGCCGCGTACAGCGCCGCGCCCTGCGCGACGGCGTACAGCGCATAGTCGGGAAAGACGGCGTCGGTCACATCGTCCCCCAGCGTCTTAACAAACCGCTCGCGCAGCCCGTGGCAGAAATAGAGCGGTCCGCCCAAAAACAGCACCTTGCCCGTTATCCGCCTGCCCCGCGCAAGCCCGGCGATTATCTGGTTTACCACCGCCTGATAGATGGACGCGGCGACGTCCGCCTTGAGCGCGCCCTGATTCAACAGCGGCTGCACGTCCGTCTTTGCAAAAACGCCGCAGCGTGAGGCTATCGGGTATATTTTTTTATGGTCGAGCGAGATTTTATCCATCTCGTCCACCGACATATTAAGCAGCGTCGCCATCTGGTCGATAAACGCGCCGGTGCCGCCGGCACAGCTGCCGTTCATCCGCTCGTCCGTCCCGCCCTCGAAAAAAATCATCTTGGCGTCCTCGCCGCCCAGCTCTATAACCACCTTGGTGTCCGGCTCCAGCTCGTTTACAAGCTTGCCGACAACGAAAACCTCCTGCGCGAACGGCACGCCGATGCTCTCGGCAAGCCCGAAGCCCGCCGAGCCGGATATCGCGACCGAAAATTCGCCGTCCAGATACTCCGCCGCGTCGTCCAGCATTTCCAGCACCTTGGCGCGAACCTTGGAAAAGTGGCGCTCATATTTCCGATATACCACGTCCCCATCGCGGATTATGACAATTTTCGCGGTGGTAGAGCCGATATCTATGCCGAGTAACAGTTTTGCCATTCGTTAATTTTTTCCTTTGTCATTGTCATCAAAAAAGCGGGCAAGCTCGCGCCCGTAAAGCCCGGGGTCGGTCTTACAGCTTGCCGCGTGGCGCGCGCCCTTTACCGTCACAAGCCGGGCGGGCGATGCGCACGCCATATAGTTTTCATACCCCATCCCGGTCGGGACAAAGTCGTCGTTTTCGCCGTGAAAAAAAAGAAAAGGAACGGTCGCGCGCTTCAGCGCGTCGGTCGTTTTGCGGGAGCGGGCGTTAAACCCCGCGCGGCTTTGGGCAAGCTTTACCGAGACCTTTGATATAATATCGCCGGCGATACCGGAAGCTCCCACTCTGTGCCGCCAGATTTCATCCGCCGAGGTAAAGGCGCAGTCGGCGATAATGCCGTTTACCGCGCCCTTTTTCAAAAGCTCGGAGGCGAAAATCACCGTCGACCCGCCCATCGACACGCCGATAAGGTAGAGCGGAAGCGAGGTTTTTTCGCGTATGAAATTGACCCAGCTCACGCAGTCAAACCGCTCCAGCAGCCCAAAGCCCATATATTTGCCCCCGCTTTTGCCCTGCGCGCGCATATCGACGTACAAAACGCCGCAGTTTTGCCTTTCAAGCAGATCGCGCTGCGCGGCAAAGTCCCGCGCGGGCGCGGACCGCCAGCCGTGGAAGGCGATGACAATCCGCGCGGGGCTGTCGCCGCCGATATAGCAGCCCGAAAGCTTAATCCCGTCAAAGGCGGTAATTGTCACCCGCCTGCCGCAAAAGGGCGCGGTCTTTCTGTATTTTACAAACGGACAGCGCGTGTCCAGCGCGTAATCGCTCAAAGCGGAAAAGCCGGAAAGCACCGCCGCCGTCGAAATCACCGCGCCTTTCATTTTGCCGACGAGTCCTTGACGACAACGTCGTGCGCGCCGCCCTCGACGATGGACACGGCGCTGACAAGCGTCAGCTTCGCCTTGCTCTGAAGCTCGGGAATGGACAGCGCGCCGCAGTTGCACATTGTGTGCTTTATCTTGCTGAGCGTCGTCTCAAGGTTGTCGTGGAGACTGCCGGCGTAGGGAACGTAGCAGTCCACCCCCTCGACAAAGGACAGCTTTTTGTCCCCGCCGAGGTCGTACCGCTGCCAGTTGCGCGCTCTTGCCGAGCCCTCGCCCCAATATTCCTTCATATAGCTGCCGTTTACCAGTATCTTGTTTGTCGGCGACTCGTCGAACCGGGAAAAATACCTGCCCAGCATACAAAAGTCGCAGCCCATCGCAAGCGCCAGCGTTATGTGATAGTCGTGAACAATCCCGCCGTCCGAGCAGATGGGGATATACACGCCCGTCTCCTTGCAGTATTCGTTTCTCGCCTCCGCGACGTCGATAACGGCGGTCGCCTGACCTCTGCCTATCCCCTTTGTCTCGCGGGTGATGCAGATAGACCCGCCGCCGATGCCGACCTTGACAAAATCCGCCCCGGCGTCCGCCAGAAAGCGGAACCCGTCCGCGTCGACGACGTTGCCCGCGCCCACCTTGACGCTGTCGCCGTAACGCTCGCGAATCCAGGCTATCGTGCGGCTCTGCCACTCGGAAAAGCCCTCGGACGAG
>CANQVN010000115.1 GCA_947627315.1 uncultured Clostridia bacterium
TATCTTGTATCAAGGCGGTGATATTTATAAGCGCCGGTCTGCGCGCGGTAGCGGCTCTCAACAGAAGGCGTCGCCGAACCGAGGACAAGCGGGACGCCTGCGCTGCGGCTGATAAAGCCGGCGATGTCTCTTGCGTGGTAACGCGGCGCGCTTTCCGATTTATAGCTCGGCTCATGCTCCTCGTCTATTATAATCATACCGAGGTTTTCCGCAGGAGAGAACACCGCGCTTCTTGTGCCGACGACGACGCGCGCGTCGCCGCGGCGCACCCTTCTCCACTCGTCTGCGCGGGCGGCGGGCGCAAGTCCGCTGTGAATTACGGCGACGCTGTCGCCGTAGCGCGAGTAAAACCGCGCCAACGTCTGCGGAGTGAGCGATATTTCGGGAACCATAAATATGACGGATTTGCCGCGGGAGAGAACCTTATCGATAAGGGACATATACACAAGTGTTTTCCCACTGCCGGTGACGCCGTGGATAAGGTGGGTAACCCCGCCCATATCATTCAAAATTTCGCTGTAAACAGCAAGCTGCGCATCGGTAAGCTTTATCGGCGTGCTGTCATATGCGCGCGGAATGTCTTTATAAGGGTCATGCTCAACCGGCGTTTTTTTAACGCCGATTATTCCCTTTTTCAAAAGCGTTGAAACGGTGCTTTTGCCGCAGCCGCTGTAATAAAGAGCATCCTTTTCGGACATCTCGTCGCTGTCCAGAAATACCGCCATAAGGTCGCGCTGTTTTTCGCTGTGCGGACCAAGCTCGGTCATAACTCGCTCCACGTCGCCTTTCGGAATGTTGAGAAAAAGGCGCTTTTCGCACTGCCCGCCGCTTGAACCGTATACGTCCTTTTGCAGTATTCCCTCAAAAACACACCTGTCAAAAACCGTGCGCAGCTTTGTCGGCACGTCCGACTTTCGCACTCTGCCGCGCTTTTTTTCAAACAGCGTGCAAAGCGGCTCGCTTATGTTCTCAAGCGGGACTGTTGGAACATAAAACTCGTCAATCCTGAAGTCCACACCGCGCGGCACGACCGTTTTAAGCGCGCTGTAATAGGTGACAAAATACCGTTTTTTAAGCAGGCGGACAAGCTTTAAGCGCATATAGTCGACAACGACCTCGCTGTCAAACAAATCGATAAGCTCTTTAAGCCCCGAAACGTCCTCCTTTTCAAAAAGCTCCAACACAAGCGCTTTTTTGCTTATATTGTTTCTCGAAAAGGGAACTATCGCCCGCATTCCCGCCTGAATTTTATCGGCAAAGCGGGAGGGAACGACATAATCATACGGTTTATCTATCCTGCTTATGATATCGTCGACAGCGACGCTGACACATAACGCCATACCCGGTCTTCTTTCGTAGTTATTCCGCAGCGGCGGATACCTGCATATCGTCTATCTTGGAGCAGGCGACCCTGCCCTCGGCTATGTCCTGTATCGCAAGCTTTACAGGCTTGTCGGTAAGCGGCGTCTTGTTTATTTCAGCCGTTTCAAGAAGCTGGCGTGCGCGCTTTGCCGTGATTATCACAAGCGCATACCTGCTGTGCGTCACGCTTTCAAGGTCGCTTATTGCGGGATATAACATCATTGTTTTTCACCTCAAAAAATGAATTTATTGTTTTTCTTTATCCGCTCGGCGCGAATTATCGCGCACAGGTCGTCTGCCGCGCGCACCGCGTCGTCGTTTATAACCACATATTCGTACATATCGGATTTTTCAAGCTCCTCGCGCGCCTTGCGCACCCGCTTTTCAATGACCTGCGGCGGCTCGGTTCCGCGCCCAGAAAGGCGCTTTTTCAAATCGTCAAACGTGGGAGGCGCGATAAACACCGTCACAGCGTCCGGACATTTTCTTTTGATATTTGCCGCGCCCTGCGTCTCAATCTCCAAAATAACGTCCTTACCCTCGGCGCGCAGCCGCTCCACCTTGTCGGCGTTTGTACCGTAGTAGTTGTCACAATAGACCGTGTATTCAAGCATACGGTCGTTTTCAATATCGCTTTTAAACTGCTTTGCCGTGATAAAGTCGTAATGCACGCCGTCTATCTCACCCTCGCGCGGGAGGCGCGTCGTGCTGGAGACGGAATAGCCGACGTTTTTATCGTTTTTCATCAGCATACCTATAACCGTTCCCTTGCCGACGCCGGACGGTCCCGAAATTACTATCAAAAGACCTCTATTCATCGTCGTCGCCCTCATCGTAGTAGCTGTCGTTCAAGCGGTTGGCGACAGTTTCGGGTTGGAGCGATGACAGTATGACGTGGTCGCTGTCGGTAATTATCACGGCGCGGGTGCGCCTGCCGTAGGTAGCGTCAACCAGCACGCGGTTTTCCCGAGCCTCCTGTATTATCCGCTTGACAGGCGCGCTCTCCGGACTTATTATCGCGACGACGCGGGACGCACTGACCATATTTCCAAAGCCAATGTTTATCAGTCTCATCTTTTTCTCCTATTCGATGTTCTGTATCTGCTCCCTGATTTTTTCAATGACCGATTTGGCTTCAACCACCATTCGGGTTATTTCCACCTGACTGCATTTTGAGCCTATAGTGTTTGTCTCGCGGTTCATCTCCTGAACGATAAAGTCAAGCTTTTTGCCGACAGGCTCACCGTTTCCGTTCATAAGCGACCGAAACTGCGAAATGTGACTTTTCAGCCGCACAGTTTCCTCGCCGACGTCCACCCTGTCCGCAAACAACGCGACCTCTGTTATAAGGCGCTGTTCGTCATATTCCTTTCCCTCCAGCGCCTCCAGCATCTTAGCCCTCAGGCGGTTTTTGTACGCCTCAACCGACTCTGGCGTGAGCTTTTCCACATCAGTTGTTATTTCAAGCAGCGCATCAAGGTTTTTTAATACATCCTCTTGCAGTTTTTCGCCCTCCGCAGCTCGCATCGCGTCATACGATTCAAGCGCACGTGAGACAAGGTCGAGCACCGTGTCTGAAAGCTGCTTTTCATCAAACTTATGCACTTTCAGCGTCATAACGTCTGGCAGGCGGCTTAAAAACGAAACGGAGATATCGTTTTTGATTTTAAGCGATTTTGCAAGCCTGTTGAACGCCGCGCAATACCGTGACGCAAGCGGCTCGTTTATTTCGGGAACACTGTCGGACGCGGCGTTTTCGATATACAAAAACAACTCCACCTTACCGCGCGACACGGCGGCGTTTACCGCGGCTTTAAGCTTATCCTCCATAAACATAAAGTCCTTCGGCATACGCGCGCTGAAATCAAAATAGCGGTGGTTTACCGACCTGATTTCAACGTTGATATTACTGCCATCAAGCATCGCGTTTGCTCTGCCGTAGCCCGTCATACTTTTAACAGACATAATACTGCTCCTATTGTATATTAGTATATATAATATAACATTTAAAGGCGTTTTGTCAACCTTTTAAGGCTGACGCGGCAAGTTTTTTACAAAAGCTATCGACCGCGGCGGCTTTATATGCTATAATTGTTTTAGCCTATTTTTGGGGGTGAACGGATGCCGGATGAAAAAGCTCCGCGCAACAAGACGATTGACACAACGCTTGAAAGCGGAAAACGCTTTCTTGAAAGGTGCGTTTTTGAGGCGGATACAAGCGATTACAATAATATTATCGACAAAACGGTAAACGGAGATATGTTCACCGTTTGTCCGAGCCTGCCTGACGGATTTGCCGACCTTATCATTGCCGACCCGCCCTACAACCTTACCAAGGACTTTAACGGCGCGGTGTTTTCAAAACGCAAGGAGAGCGAGTACGAAAAGTATACCGAAAGCTGGCTTTCGCTGATGCCGCGGCTGCTGCGGGAGGGCGGCTCGATTTATGTCTGCTGCGACTGGCGCACAAGTCTCACAGTCGGCAGGATTCTCGGCAAGTATTTCACCCTGCAAAACAGAATAACCTGGCAACGTGAAAAGGGAAGGGGCGCCGGCTCAAACTGGAAAAACGGCATGGAGGACATATGGTTTGCCACAAAGGGCGGCGGACATACGTTTAATCTTGACGCGGTTAAAATACGCAGGCGGGTGCTGGCGCCTTACAAAGAAGGCGGCAAACCCAAGGACTGGGTCAGGACAAAAAACGGCGCGTTTCGGGACACCTGTCCGTCAAACTTTTGGGACGACATGACCGTTCCGTTTTGGTCGATGCCGGAAAACACCGCGCACCCGACGCAAAAGCCGGAAAAGCTGATAGCCAAAATTATGCTCGCAAGCTCTAATGCCGGCGACACCGTTTTCGACCCGTTTTTGGGCTCCGGCACCACAAGCGTCGTCGCCAAAAAGCTGGGCAGGCATTACCTTGGCATCGAGTCAAATCCGCTTTACTGCGTATGGGCGGAGCAGAGGATAGACGCGGCAGAATCAGACAAAAGGATACAGGGATATTCAAACGGAGTATTTTGGGCAAGAAACGAAAAATACGAGCCTGAGCTACCATAAACAGACCCCGCGCAGCATATGCCGCGCGGGGTTTATCACAAATATGTTATTTTCCTTATTCGGCAGGCTGCTCCGTCTCGGATGCGATAAAGGATTTGCCGTTTTTGTCTATTGTTTCATATT
>CANQVN010000116.1 GCA_947627315.1 uncultured Clostridia bacterium
TATGGTGTCCTCTTTTCTTGACGTCGCGCGTATCCAGTCGGGGCAGATGACATACGTCAAAAAGCCGTTTGATATCGTGCAGACCGTAGGCAAGGCGCTTTTCGCGTTTGAGGATAAAATAACCCAGTCGGATATAAGGCTTGCCGCAAATCTGCCGGAGGACGCGGTTATCGTAAACGGCGACGAGGACGCGATTTACCGCGTGGTGTACAACCTGCTTGACAACGCCGTTAAATTCACGCCGCCGCAGGGCGAGATAAAGCTCGGTCTGGAGCCGGGCGACGCCGTTGTGAGCGTTTACGTTTACAACACCGGGTGCGGCGTGTCAAAGGAGGACGCGGCGCATATATTCGAGAGATTTTATAAGGCGGACAAGAGCCGCAGTATAAATAAAAAAGGTACGGGCATCGGTCTTTACCTTGTCAAAAACATAATAAACGAGCATGGCGGAGACGTTATACTGAGCTCCAAAGAGGGCGAATTTGCAAGGTTTACGTTTACGCTGCCGATTTATACAGAGTAGGAGTTTTTTGTTATGGACGAGTACAGAGAAAACGAGATGGAAAAAAATCAGGAGGAGTTAAATCCGACCGGGCAAACGCCGCCGAATGAGACGGAGACCGACTTGCCGGAGTTTGAAAGCGCGACCCCGGAGCAAATTCATTTCGAGCAGGCGCAGCCGGATAAAACGCAGCCGGACGAAACGCAGCCGGATAAAACAGAGTCGGAAAAGGCTGAGCCGGAAAGGGCTGAGCCGGAAAGGGTGGAGCCGGAAATTTCAGAGCCGACGCAGGGCGGCGGCTACACATGGCAAAATCCCAGCCCGTATAACGACTATACCGGCTACACAGGCTACACCGCAAAGCCGCAGAAGCCGAAAAAGGAGAGAAAAAAGCTGAGCGGCACGGCAATCGCGCTGATAGGCGTGTCCTGCGTTGCGGTTGTGCTTATGCTCGCGCTGGCAGGCTCGCTGTCATACGGACTGCTGCGATATCGCACGCAAAACAAGCCCGAAACCCCGAACAGCGTCATAGAACAGGACGATGACGACAGAAATGACGTTGATATCGACGATCTGCCGACCATAGAGACACAGCAGCCAACCGTCGACGGCGCACTGTCGATACCCCAGGTATATCAGAAAATGAAAGACTCGGTCGTCGGCATAATCGTCACGAAAACCGACGGGATGCAGATAGGTCAGGGCTCGGGCACCGGCATTGTCATCAGCGAGGACGGGTATATCGCCACCAACGCGCACGTCGTGAGCGACGCCAAGTCGGTAAAGGTGGTTATGGCGGACGAAACGGAGTATTCCGCGTCCATCATCGGGTATGACGAGCGCACCGACCTTGCCGTCATCAAAATCGACGCGACGGGGCTTTCCCCCGCGGAGTTCGGCGACAGCGGAAAGCTTGCCGTCGGCGAGACGGTCGTGGCTATCGGAAACCCATACGGACTGGAGCTTGCGGGAACCGTCACCTCCGGCATAGTCTCGGCGCTTGACAGGCGCATAGCCATCGAGGGCGTGTATATGACCTTGATTCAGACGGACGCGTCGATAAACCCCGGAAATTCCGGCGGTCCGCTTGTCAACGTATACGGGCAGGTCATAGGCATTACCTCCTCCAAGATTGTAACTACCGGCTACGAGGGCATCGGCTTTGCGATACCGAGCTCCGGCGCGATAGATATAATAGAGGAGCTTATTCAGAAAGGTCACGTCAGCGGCAGACCGTATATCGGCATTCAGGGAGGAGACCTCAATCCGACCTACTCGCAGATGTATAATATCCCGCAGGGCGTGTACGTCCAGTATGTCGACCCTGAAAGCGACGCGTATAAAAAGGGACTGCGTCAGGGCGATATCATCACGGCGCTGGACGGCGTCGATATCGACAGCATGGCGGCGCTTGATGATGAGAAAAACAAGCACAATCCCGGCGACAGCGTGACGCTGTCGGTATACCGCAACACGCGAAAGATAGAGATAACGATTATCCTTTCCGAGTCCTCGGGCAACTGATAAATATAATAATCAAATCCGCCGCGGCATTTGCCGCGGCGGATTTTTTAATGCCTTACGCAGTAATTGCCGCGTAAGGCTTTATTTTGTTCGTTTTGTTCGTTTTTGGCTGTTAAACTTAAATACAGAAAGGAGGAATGAGCATGGCAAAAAGCTTTGACGAAACGGTAAAGGCAATGTGCCGCAAGCGCATAAGCGATCCCGATCAGCCGCTTTTGGGAGACAGCTTTTCCGTTTCGCAGGCGGTCGCCGCGGCGGTCATAAAGCGCGCCCTGACGGGCGCTGCGGACGCTGTGAAGCTGGTGCGGGAGATACTCGACTCCGGCAGCGTAAGTCCCGGCGAGTTTAAGGTCGACATCAGGGTGGTGGACTGATGGAGCTTACTCTCACCTCACGGCAAAAGCGGTTTTGCGACGCGGATGCGTTCGAGGTGCTTTTCGGCGGCGCAGCGGGCGGGGGAAAAAGCTACGGGCAGACGGCGGATGCGCTGATTTTCGCCCTGAAATATCCCGGCTCCCGCCAGATAATTTTCAGGCGGACGCTGCCCGAGCTTGAAAAATCGATTATCCGCACGGCTCTTGAGATGTACCCGCGGGATATTTACAGCTACCGCAGAAACGACCACACGGGGACGTTTGTGAACGGTTCGACGGTAGAATTTGCATACTGTGACAACGAGGACGACGTATACCGCTATCAGTCGGCGGAGTACGATGTGAAACGCTTTGACGAGCTCACCCATTTCACCGAACGTATGTATCTGTATATGATATCCCGCTGCCGCGGGGTGAACGGCTATCCCAAACAGATAAAAAGCTCCACCAACCCCGGCGGCATAGGTCACAGCTGGGTGAAAAAGCGCTTCATTTCGCTCTGCCCGCCCGATAAGACGGTAAAAGCGGACGGAATGACAAGGCTGTTTTTGCCCTCCCGGCTTTCGGACAACAGGTTTTTAATCCGCGCCGACCCGCAGTATAAACGCAGGCTGGAGGCTTTGGACGATCGGGACAGACGCGCGCTGCTGGACGGCGACTGGGACATCGAGGAGGGCAGGTTTTTCACACAGTTTTGCCGCGCGGTACACGTCATTTCTCCTTTCTCACCACCGCCGCGCTGGCGAAAATACATATCGCTTGACTACGGTCTGGATATGCTTGCCGCCTACAAAATTGCACTTGACGACAACGGCAGGGCGTATGTCACAGGCGAGGTGTATGAGGGTAAGGACAACGGAGGTGACGGGCTTATAGTTTCGCAGGCTGCCGCCGAAATAAAACGGCTTTGCGACCGCGATGAAATTCGCGCAGTTTATGCGCCGCCCGACCTCTGGAGTCGCCAAAAAGACAGCGGGAGCAGCATAGCCGACCTGTTTTTTCAAAACGGCGTGCGGCTGACGCGCGTTGCGTCGGCGCGCCGTGCGGGGTGGCTTGAGCTTAAAGAGTGGCTGAAGGTGGAAAAGGACGAGCTTGGCGGCAAAACGGCGCGTCTTAAAATATTCGATTGCTGTAAAAACCTTATCCGCTCGCTGTCGCTCATTCAATGCGACAGCGCCGACCCCACCGACTGCGCGACCCGCCCGCACGAGCTTACCCACGCACCCGACGCGCTCAGATATTTCGTGTCGGGAAATCCACGCCCGCAGGCGCCGGAGCCGCCACCATACCGTTACGGCTTCAGCTTTGAAAAGCGGGCGGACAACTCAGAAAAGAAAATCAATATTATTTAACGGAGGTAATATGACTCTGATATTTTCAATTTCGGCGCTGCTCCTGTCCGCGGCAAGCCTTGCCGTAAGTCTTGCAGGGAAAAAGAGCGTCAAAAAGGGGAGCGTGACCCATATAAACACGCTTTTGGAAAGAATAGAGGCGTATAACGGAAAGGAGGCGGGCAGATGAGCAGGCTTTACGACACCGTTGTCGGCGCTCAGGCAATATGGAACGAATACGAGCGGGGAGTTGACATCCACACCCGTATGGGGCTTGACGAGGACACGACGCGGGCATACAGGTTTTACGAGGGCGACCAATGGTACGGGCTGGACAGCGGCGGCGAGGAGCTGCCTGTTTACAACTTCATCGCTCCGCTTGTGAAATATAAAACGGCGATGGTGGCGATGAACGACCTCAGCTTAAACTTTTCCGCGCCCGTCTCAAACGAGAGAAGCCAACAGATATGCGCGCAGCTTTCAAGGCTTGCCGACAGACAGTGGGAGCGGCTTAAAATGAACTCGCGCTGCTGGGAGGTCGTCAAAAGCGCGATGATTGCGGGCGACAGCTATATCTATTTTTACGACGGTATGGGAAGCTGTCAGACGCTGGAGCGCACCGACGTGTTTTTGGGCGACGAGACCCAGATACAGATTTCGGAGCAGCCATATATCATAATAAGGGAGAGACGCAGCGTCGAGCAGGTGCGGCGTGACGCGGAAAAAAACGGCATATCAAAGGACATTATAATGACAATTCAGCCGGACGCGGACGCGGACGAGTACAACCCCGACAAG
>CANQVN010000117.1 GCA_947627315.1 uncultured Clostridia bacterium
CTGTCGTTGCTGTTTTTTATCTCAAAGCGGTCCGCCGAGCTGCCGCTTATATCAAGAAGCGGTATCCCGCTGTCCTGCTGCTCGGGGGTCTCATCGGTATCGTTTGGAGCAAAATGAGACAGCGTGAGCGCCGCACCCACCAGCACGACGGCGACGGCGCAGAGTACAATAAGCGGAACAAACCGGCGAAAGCCCGTCTTTTTCGGCTTATCCTGCGCGCGGTTTTCGTTCGGGTCGCCAAGAAAGGTAAGACTTCCTTCCGCTTTTTCTATATCCGCGGGCATATCCTCCGCACCGCTTTCGGGCGCCTTGCCGTCCGGCGCGGGAACGTCTGCCATATCGCGCGCGTCATTATCGCGCAGATTGTCCTCCATCACATAAATCTCCTTCTGATATACACGATAAGCCCTATCAGCAGGCATATGAGCGGCAGAACCACCAGCACGATAACGGTCATTGTCATAACCTTGTCGCTCGGTATCGCCGCCACCTTGGACGACAGCGACTTGCGCGCGGCAAGTATTGTGTCGTCCTGCTCGTTTACCATAATTTTATAAATCTGCATCAGATACTCGCCGTTGCCCGAATAGGTCAGTATGCTGCTGTCAAGCATATCGACCGAGCCGCTGGCAAGCAGATAGCTCTGGACCTGAACGTTGTTGATATATTTGTATTTAGTAGATAAAACGGACAAATCAAACGGTCCCGATTTGTCGCTGTCCGCCTTGTCCCAGGTCGTTGTGACAACCGACGTGTCCTTGCTGTATGAGCTTTCGGGAATGGAGCTCATAAGCGACTGGGTCTTATACAGCACGTTTTCATCAAACAGAAGGTTTATAGACCGCGCGTTGGGCGCTATAGGCGAGGTGACGGTGCTTATCGTCGCCCCCGTGTCCGATATGCTCTCTGTTGTAAACTCGGGAATTACCATATACGGGGTCGTCCCGACGCAGTATTTTGCATCGAGCACCATGTCGCGGTTAAACTCAACGCCCCACTCTCTCAGGTATTTTTCGAGATTTGGAAGCTGCACCGAGTCTGTCGAGCTGAAGTACATAAGGTTTCTGCCCAGCTCGTTGTTGTTGTTCAGAAAATCGTCTATAAGCCGTATCTCCGCGTCCGAATAGTCGCTCATCGGCGAGCATATGACCATCAGCTTTGAATTTGGGTCAAACCCCGTCGTGTCCTTCATAAGGTTGATGTCCTTGACCTCCGCGCCGTTGTTTGCAAACATGGTTTTGAGCGCGTCGTACCCCTTTTCTCCGTTGCCGTTCAGAAAATAGACGACCGGCACCTCGTCCTTTGTGACAAACAGCACGCCCGCGGCAAGCCGCTCCTCAAGATTTACCGAAACGGCGCCGCTCTCGGTGTCCGTGACAAGATAGTCGTCCACACCGAAAACGCGGACTCTGTCGCCCGCGGAGACAACGACCGACCCCTGTTCTATCGAATACTCCGCGCCGTACTGCGTGAGCGCGGCGGGGTTTACCACAGGGTCGACGTAGGAAAGCTTTATACTGTCGGACAGGTTTGCAAACCTCTTTACCGTCTCGGACAGGTATGAGGGATACTCGCTCTCCTTGTAAAACACCGTGACGTTAATCTCGACCGACGGGTCGAGCGAGTTTACAGCCTCCTTTGTCGCGTCGGATATCTCATACACGCCGGTAGAGGTGAAATCGAGCGACCAGGAATATCTGTCCGAAAGAGAGGAAAGCACGAAGTTTGCCGCAATGACGGCGACAATGACAAGAACGGTCGCCGCCGTGGCAAGCGAGCCGTACTTAAAGCCGCGGCTTTTGAAAAACGGCTGCTTTTTGCCCTTATTTTCGCTTTGAATGGCGGAGACGGTCACTTCATCGTTTTCCTTCAAAAAATCCATATCTTTATCCGCCATCAGCTCCACCTCCTTCTGTCAATCACGCGAACGGTGAGGAATATGAATATCACCGCAAGGCTCAGAAAGTAGACAAGCGACGAAATATCGAAAAGTCCCTGATTAAACTGCGCGTACCGCCCGGTCACCGATATGACGCTGACCACGCGGCTCAGCACCGTTATGTTGAGCGCGTTTGAAACGGTGTCCGCCACAGCGAAAAGCGCAAGCGAAAACGCGCCGAGTACAAAGGCGGTTATCATGCTCTCTGTCAGCGCCGACATCAGCATGGCAATCGCCAGAAACGCCGCGCCGACAAACAGCAGCGCGATATAGTTGCCCGCGGCTATCCCCACCTCAAGGTAGCCGACAGTCGAAAGAAATATCATATTGATAAGCGTCGGAACAAGACCTATCACAAACATAGTATACGCCGCGAAAAACTTGCCCAGCACCATCTGCGAAATGCTGATGGGGGCGGTTATGAGTATCTGATCGGTCTTGTTTTTGCGTTCCTCCGGAAACAGCTTCATCGCGAGCAGCGGAATAATTACAATCAGTATATACCGCGTGTAGGAAAAATAGCTTGCGGTATCGGTCGAGTTGCCCATTATGTTAAAGCTCCAGAAAAAGTAGCCCGTCGTCAGCAGAAAGATAAAAAGATACACATATCCGACAGGCGACTGCAAATATGAGCGAAGCTCACGCTTGAATACGGACAGCACCTATTCCACCCCCTCGTCGTTTGTTACAAGCTGGACGAACATATCCTCCAGCGACATATCCATCGAACGCAGCCCGATAAGAGGATAGCCCTTGGCGGCAAGCGCCCCGAACATCATTTTTCTTATATCGACGTTTGGCAGCGACTCGACAAGGTACTCGTAAGCGCCCTGCTCCTTCTGTGTCAGAGCCTCGACGTAAATCACGCTGTCAAGCGAGCGCAGCAGCTTTACAATCTCCGCCTTGGGACCGCTTATCCTCGCTATCAGCTTACGGTTGCCCGCGACCTTGTAGGAGAGCGTCTCCGCGTTGCCGTCCGCCACAAGCTGACCCTTGTTGATGACGATTATCCTGTCGCAGACCGACTGAACCTCCTGCAAAATATGGGTGGAGAGTATGACCGTGTGGGTTTTTCCCAGCTTTTTGACAAGCGAGCGTATCTCAATTATCTGCCGCGGGTCAAGTCCCACCGTCGGCTCGTCCAGGATAAGCACCGGCGGGTTGCCGATAAGCGCCTGGGCAAACCCCACGCGCTGTTTGTAGCCCTTTGACAGGTTCTTTATCATCCGCTTGTAAACGTCAGTTATCTTGATAAGCTCGCATATCTCGTCGATATGCGGGCGGCGGGGGAAACGGCACTTTTTGAGGTCGTATACAAAATCCAGATATTCCTTTACCGTCATATCCATATACAGCGGCGGCAGCTCCGGCAGAAAGCCTATAAGTCTTTTCGCCCTGGTCGGACTTTCCAGTATATCCATCCCGTCGATGCTGACCGTACCGGACGTTGCGGAAAGATAGCCGGTGATAATGTTCATGGTGGTGGACTTTCCCGCGCCGTTCGGACCGAGAAAGCCGACAATCTGCCCCGTGTCAACGGTAAAGGAGATATCGTTGACAGCATATTTGTCGCCATATTTTTTTACGATGTTTTTGACCTCTATCATAGGTCGTCCTCCTTATAAGGCTGGTGAGTTTATCATATCATATAAATTTAAGGTATGAGTGAATAATCTGTTAATAAATTCAGTCATCCGTTTTAATACCGAGCTCTGAAAGCTGCTCGGGCGATACGGGCGACGGACAGTCGCTCATAAGCTCGCTTGCATTCTGCACCTTGGGAAAGGCGACGACGTCCCGCAGGCTGTCGGCGCCCGCAAGCTCCATTGCCAGCCTGTCCAGCCCTATGCCCATGCCGCCGTGGGGCGGCGCGCCGTATTTATACGCGTCGATGAGAAAGCCGAATTTGCTTTTCGCCTCTTGCCTGCTCAGCCCCAGCATCTCAAACACACGCGCCTGAAGCTCGGGGTCGGTTATACGCACCGAGCCGCTGGACAGCTCGACGCCGTTCATAACAAGGTCAAACGCCTTTGCGCGTACCCTCGCCTTGTCCGATTCAAAATATTCAAGGCACTCGTCAAGCGGCGCGGTGAAGGGGTGGTGCATGGCGACAAAGCAGCCCTGCTCCTCGTCCCAGTCGAAAAACGGAAACTCGGTTATCCAGAGCGGGGCAAAGCCCTCCCGCTTTATGCCGACCCTGTCCGCCGCGAGCAGCCTTATCGCGCCGAGGGTGGACAAAACGACCGAGCTTTTGACGTCCGCCACGATAAGCAGCACGTCGCCCGTGCGTGTATCGGTCGCCTCTAATATATCGTTTAACTTCTTTTCGGTTATAAACTTTGCAAACGGGCAGCTTATTCCCTCGTCCGTAAGCCGGGCGTAGGCAAGCCCCTTTGCGCCTATGCCGCGGGCGTGTTCGGTCAGCTTG
>CANQVN010000118.1 GCA_947627315.1 uncultured Clostridia bacterium
CGTGCCGTTTGTGGATATCGCGGCGGCGGTGAAGGCGGCAGAGGGCTCAAACATAAAAATCGGCGCGCAGAATATCCACTGGGCTCAAAGCGGCGCGTTCACCGGCGAGATAAGCGGGGATATGCTGAGTTCCGTCGGCGCCCGGTACGTCGTTATCGGTCACAGCGAGCGCAGGCAGTATTTCGGCGAGACGGACGACACGGTTAATTTACGGCTGAAAGCCGCGATAGCGAGCGGGCTTTGCCCCATCCTCTGCGTCGGCGAGACGCTGGAGCAGCGTGAAAAGGGCGTCACCTTTGAAACGGTCGCCATGCAGACGAAAATCGCGTTTCGCGACGTATCGGCGTCCGATGCGAAAAATACGATAATAGCCTACGAGCCCGTCTGGGCTATCGGCACCGGAAAAACGGCGACCGACGAGCAGGCAAACGAGGTAAACGGCGCGATTAGAGAGGTCGTGCGCGGCATATACGGAAACGACGTTGCGGACAGCATCGTCATCCAGTACGGCGGCTCAATGAACGCGAAAAACGCGGCGGGACTTCTTGCAAAAGAGCATATCGACGGCGGGCTTATCGGCGGCGCGTCGCTCAAAGCCGAGGACTTTTCGGTGATAGTCCACGCCGCAAAATAACTTAAAGGAACTTTTTATGAAAAAACCACTCGTTTTATGTATTCTTGACGGCTTCGGCAAAAACGACAGCGAATACGGCAACGCGATACGCGCCGCCGCCACGCCCAACCTGTCTCGTCTCTTTTCCGAAAACCCGCTGACCTATATCGGCGCGTCCGGCATGGACGTGGGTCTGCCGGACGGGCAGATGGGAAACAGCGAGGTCGGACATACCAACATCGGCGCGGGCAGAGTCGTCTATCAGGAGCTGACCCGAATTACAAAGAGCATAGAGGACGGCGACTTTTTTGAAAACGAGGCGCTTTTGGGCGCTGTGAAAAACGCCGCCGAAAACGGTACGGCGCTTCACCTTTTGGGTCTGCTGTCGGACGGGGGCGTTCACAGCCATATAAGCCACCTGTTCGCACTTTTGGAGCTTGCAAAGCGCAGCGGACTCAAAAAGGTGTATATCCATGCGTTTTTGGACGGCAGGGACGTCGCTCCCACCTCCGGCGCGGACTTTATCGAGGCGCTTCAGGATAAATGCGACAAGATAGGCGTCGGCAAAATCGCGACCGTCATGGGCAGATACTACGCCATGGACCGCGACAACCGCTGGGAGCGGGTGGAAAAGGCATACGCCGCGATGGTATACGGCAAGGGCATCCGCGCCGAAAACGCGGCGGACGCGGTGCGCGCATCCTATGAACAGGTGGACGCGGAGGGTAAAAACATAACCGACGAGTTTGTAATCCCCACCGTTGTGTGCGACAACGCGACGATCGGCGAGAAGGACAGCGTCGTATTCTTTAACTTTCGCCCCGACCGCGCCCGTGAGATAACGCGCACGCTGGTCGATCCCGAATTTACGGGGTTTGAGCGTAAAAAGGGATTTATAAACCTCTATTACGTCTGTATGACCCAGTACGATGCGGCGATGCCGAACGTTCATGTCGCTTTTCGCCCGCAGTCGCTTAAAAACACGCTGGGCGAGTACCTGTCCGAAAACGGGATGACCCAGCTTCGCATCGCGGAGACGGAAAAATACGCGCACGTCACCTTCTTTTTCAACGGCGGCGTTGAAAAGGTTTACAAGGGCGAAAAGCGGGTGCTTGTAAACTCGCCCAAGGTCGCGACCTACGACTTAAAGCCGGAGATGAGCGCGTTTGAGGTCGCCGCCAAGGCGTGCGAGAATATCGAGAGCGGGCAGTTCGACGTTGTGATACTCAACTTTGCAAACTGCGATATGGTCGGTCACACCGGCATTTTCGACGCGGCAAAGGCCGCCGTTCAGGCGGTGGACACATGCGTCGGCAAGGTCGTCGCGTCGACCGAAAAAATGGGCGGCTGCGTCATAATCACCGCCGACCACGGCAACGCCGACAAGATGTACGAGGCGGACGGCTCGCCCTTCACGGCGCACACCACAAACCCCGTGCCCTTTGCGGTGATAGGCTATCCCTGCACGCTCAGAAGCGGGGGCAGGCTGTGCGATATCGCTCCCACCATGCTTGAAATTTTAGGGCTGCGCCTGCCGCCCGAAATGACGGGAAAATCGCTGATAGTAAAGTAAATTTCAACATTAAAAACGGCTGAAGTCCAAGGCTTCAGCCGTTTATTATATACTCCATAATAAGCGCGTATGTGTTTTGAAGTCCGTCGATATGCGTGCGCTCGTACCCGTGACTGTTCGAGGTGCCGGGACCAATCGCGGCGTGCCGCACGTCCCACCCCGCTGTAATCGACACGTCCGCATCCGAGCCGTAGGCGGGCGTGAACACGTCTGTCACATAGTCCGCGCCGGCGCGGGCGGCGGCGGCGCACAGCTCGTTTGTAAACCCGAGATGATAGGGATACCGCGAATCCTTGCAGAAAATCGACACCTTTTTCTCGTCCGAGGTCTGCCGCGGACCTGTCGGAGCTATGTCGACAGCCAGAATGTCCCGCACGCCCTCCGGCAGCCACGCCGTTCCGTGGTTTATCTCCTCGTATACCGAAAAATAAGCGATGACGTTTCTTGAAAGCGGCGGCTTTTTGTCGCTTATTTCCTTCATTACGGCAAGCAGGACGGCGGCGCATGCCTTGTCGTCTACAAAGCGGGATTTGACGTAGCCGTTTGACAGGGTAAACCGCGGCTCCAGCGCGATATAGTCGCCCGTGCCGACGCCGAGCGCCCGTGTCTCCGCCGCGCTTTTTGTCTGCTCGTCCAAAACGACGCATACGTTTTTGTCAAAGTCGGGGGCGGCGCTCAGCTCCTCTCTTGAAACGTGAGGCGAGCCGGGCGCACGGCAGACAGTGCCGGCGTATACCCTGCCGTCCCGCGCGTAAACCCGCACGTTTTCCGTTATGCAGTAATACGGGTGCAGTCCGCCTATCGGGCAGACGCTCAGCGTGCCGTTGGCGTTTATGTGACGCACCATAAGCCCGATGTCGTCCACATGCGCCGTTATCGCGAGCGTGTCGCCGCTGCCGCCGAGGTTTGCGATAAGCCCGCCCTTGCGGCATTCGGTTGTCGGAAAGCCCAGCCGCTCCGCTTCGTCCTTGAGGTATTTTTGTATTTTTTCGTACATGCCTGTCGTGCTGTCTATTTCAAGCAGATTTTGAAACTGCTTTAAGCAGTATTCCCTGTCCATTTCAAACATTGCCGTATGCTCCTTTCAATGCCTTTATGTAAAATTATATCAGGTTTGCGGGAAAAAGTAAATTGTTTTTAATTTTGTCGTTAAAAACGCCCGAAGCCAAAAAAAAGCGTCGGAGCAAAGCAAGCTTTGCTCCGACGTGGCGGAGAAAGAGGGATTTGAACCCTCGCGACGGTTACCCGCCCTACGCCCTTAGCAGGGGCGCCTCTTCGGCCTCTTGAGTATTTCTCCACAAAAAGACGAAAATTTATTTATGTTAAATCCCGTTTGTATATTATATTATACTCCGCACGGTTTGTCAACTATTTTAAAACAAAAACGGTTCTTTCTAAAAGCTCTTGTCGTACTTCACCTTAAACAGCTTTGCCCGCAGAAACGCCGCGCCCTTTTTCACCATATTCACCTTTTCCATATATACAAAAGGATACTCGCAAAAGCTGATTTTATTCGTATTCACCCACACGTCCAGCAAAAGCTCCGACACGCGCCCGAAAAACCGCGCGTGAAACGGCTCCATACCCTCTGTCGGCACGCGCCGCTCAAGCTCGAAAAGGATATCGAACAGCCAGTCGCAATAGCGCGACAACACCTCTTTTTTCATCACCAGCATATTGAACATATGCGCGCTGCTCCGCTTATGCAGGCGCTCAAACTCGGGCATATACTCGGGGTACTTTTCCGCGATAATGCGCCCCGCCTCGTCCAGCGGCTCCCGCTCCAGCGTATTGGCGTAGTGGGAATAGAGATTTTCTATATAATACCTGCGTTTTTTCGGAAGTATCGCGTCGTACTGCAAAAGCAGCTTTTCCGCCGTCTTTCCGTCCAGCAGCGCGTCGCGGCTTTTGCCGAAGTGGCGGCGGTAATGGGCAAGCCCAATCGCGTCCGCATCGAGGTTTTTCCACGCCCAGTAAAGCCCGGTAAGCTCGCAGAAAAAGGGGTTTTTGTCGGAGATGCTGTCCCCCTCGCTGTCGCGCGCGTAACCTATGCCGTCGTACAGAGCCGCGCCGACCTGAAGCGGCAGGTAAATTTCAT
>CANQVN010000119.1 GCA_947627315.1 uncultured Clostridia bacterium
GGGTGGAGTGGGGCTTATTTCAGCCCCCTCCTTTTTATTATTGCCCTTGCGAGATTTTCTTTTACTTCTTTGTGTCGTGGTATTATTTCTGTTTCGGTTCCGTTTGTGTATATGTCGTGTCCCCCTCCATTTCTTTTTAAGTACCAACCGTTTTTCTCAAGTAGCCTTATGAGGTCTGCTCTTTTCGTTGTTCTCACCTCCTCCTTACATTTATTATTATACGCCTTTAATGCGTATTTATCAATACCTTTTTTCGAAATTTTTTTTGCACTTTTTCGCGGAAATATTGAAAAAACCGCTCAGCCGTGCCATAATTAATAAAAGTACCACACAAAACTTAATATTTTTTCTATGTTGTCCTAAAGTGCACATTTTTACTTTTCGGTAAAAATGTGGGCTCATTTTCCGCATTTTAAGATAATGTAGAAAATGTTTTGTGTTGTAGCAAAGTTGAGTCTGCGTTTTTCGGTGGGTGCAGAGGGACAATTTTTTTGTTTTTTAAATTTATCTGTGGCGTTTTTTTATTTAATTAAATCCTTGTATTTGCTTATGTTTTGTCTATTTGCTTCTTTTTTATATTTTATTTTTTCAAACAAAAAACGCTGAATTTGTACACGACGTGTAAAAAGCGTGTAAAAAAACATTATAATAATGTCAAGCTAATTTTAGAATATCCTAAGAACAAAAAAGGGCGAGAAAATAAATCCTCGCCCTCAATTTTTATATTATGCTCCGACGGAAATCATCCTCCATTTAGATCTATCAATGCCAAGGCGTGTCGCCTATTGTTTTCTCGGAATACCCGGCGATGCGGTAAAGTACGTCCTTCTGCTTGCTGCTTATATCCATATCGTTTATAAACGCAAGCGTCTTTTCGCGCTTGGTGCTATTCTTATCGCTTCTGTAAGCGCCCGTATTGCAGAGAAAGTCAGCATATTCATATTCCGTAATTCCTGCATCGGTCGCCTTGCGGATATCTGCCGCCGAGATATCGAGCAGCACCCGCGCAAGCGCGCCTTTTTCCCCGCGCGATGCGTCCATATTCTGTATGTAACGCCACTTATTACGCCGGGCTGTACCTGTCGCGATTTTCCCTTTTTCGATGTCGATATCGCCCTCTATGCTTTTCAAGTCGAAATAAGCGTCGTAATACAGGTCGTATGTCGCGCCGCCTTTCACCGCGTCGGTTGCCTTTTCATATACGCTCTCATTATAGGTTTTGAGGGCATACTCCGAGCCGAATATCTCGCGGCAAGTCTCGCGGTAGAGAATGTCGATATACCTGTCGTAGGTTATCTCGTCGCCAGTCTCGTCATAGTAACTGCCGAGCTTTTCGTACGCATATTTCGACTTCATCCCGTCCGCCGCGGAATAAACAAGCTCCTCGCTGTACATAGCAGCAAGCATAAGCTCGTTTATTCCGGCTTTTATTTCGCGTGTGTCCTTTACCTTCTGAGCCGCGCTGCCGCTGCCGCCGTTTATTTTATGTATCTCGGCATACATCGGGTTTATTAGCTTTGTCTGTGAGTTCATATACCGCAGAGCAACGGCAGCCGCCGCCGTGTCGTCCTTTTCAACATCGTTTTTTTCATAAGTGAGATTGTCGATAAGGCTGTAATAGTCCGAGCTTATCTTGTTCTTGTCGACGCTGTTGACGGTGAAATACTCTTTGGCGAAGTTTCTAAACCCGGATACAATGTTCTGGTGTCCCTTGGTTGAGGTTATAGGGATAACCACATCGCCTACAAAGCCGGTGTATGCGTCTATAACATAATCGACCCGCTTTGGCGACACGTTGAATATATCACCAAGCTTCTTGCCGATCCACGACGTGCTTTCATCATATCTCTGTTCCGGCTTAACTGTCATATCGGACGCGGTGTCTATATCCGACCAGTACCACGTCTTATTCATCGCGAAAGCCAGAACGGGCGGCATAAAGATATTGCCGGTGAACGGGTCGTTTATCGCCACCTGCTCCCAGCTCGTGTTTATAAACTCAGGCAGGCTGAAATCCTCACCCTTGACAGCGGTATTATATATGGTGCTGACAGCTATTCCCGGCACATTGCTTGCGCGTCCCTTCGGAAGCTTCAGGTACAGCCGGTCGCTGATACGGAATATCAAGTAGTTTTGCTTGGTGCTGTCCGTCAGCTGCTCGTAGTCCTCGTCGTCATCGCCCCAGACAAACTTTGCAATCTGATGCGAAATCTCGTTTATCATTCCGTAGCTCAGCCCGAGAGCCGCCATCTTAGCGGCAAGAAACACCCACTGCCGAGCGCTCTTTGTCTCGGTAAACCGCCGTACAAACTTGCTTGCGCCCTGCACGCTCGGGTTAAAGAACGGAACAAAAACCGAATTGATTGTTCTCGTATATACGCCGCTTCTGCCAAAGTTTACCGTGACGTCCTGCGCCGCAAGCGCCGCCTTAGTCTTTGAAATGCGCGAGCCGTCGCCCTTTTCGGTGACGGTGAGATATTCGGCAAAGCGCGGTGCCTGCTCTATAAGCAAGTTCACTTTTTCAAACAGCCGCGGTAAAAACATAGCGGCGTCTTGTGCCTTATATAGTATTTGCTTGCCGGCGCCTTGATTTTCAAATCGTTTGAGGTCGGAAAGAACAGATTTTTCGGAATTGTAAAAGCTGCCGCCCAGATTTCCGAGATTGACATATTCCGCAAACGGGTCGTTTTTTCCAAGCTCGGCGCGCCTCTGCCGCCGCTCATCGGCGTTGAAAAACAAGTTATTGGCGATATACCCCCACGCGCGGGGAATGTTTCTTATAAGCCGCGGCGCATCGGTCGAGAACAGTATCGCGTCCGGCAGGTCGCGCAGGGCGTTCCTTGCGCCGAACAGCGGATTCCAGGACGTGACAAGGTTCTTGAACAGCTTATTTGCCGCCTGAACCGGTCTGAAAGCTGCGGAGGCGGGCAGGGTGAAGTTTAAGCCTGACAGCCCTTCGAACATCTCGGAGCTCACCGTTGCGGAGTGACGCACGCCGTTAAGATAGAACACCATAGAATTGCCTCGCGGCTCATCGACGGCGTCGGCAAGCGTGTCGATATCGAGATGTACCTCCGTGTTTTTCTCTATTGCCTGTTTTATCTCCTCCCGCTCGGTGTGCGCTTTTTTCGCCGCGTCTATCGAATAATCCTTTATGCTATCGACAAGCTGCGCTTCAAACTCGGAGTAATCGCCGCCGTAATACTCTTTAAGCGTCACGGGCGCAGAGCGGCTCAGCGTATCGGTCAGAACGCGCTGTATCTCCATAAGCTGGTCTGTAGGCGTGACAATATCGCCGGCAAACAGTTCCGGATAGCTTTCGCTCAGCCGGTTATAGAGAATGTCTATATTCTCTATCCCGTTTGATTCGTGTGTATTAAGGAAAATTCTGCCCATAAGCGAGTTGCGAAACGCAGAAAAATCGGGTATGGAGTTTACCACCTCCGGCGGTACGTAAAGGCGCGTCCCGCGCAGCTCCCGCAGCAGGTCGCCGTACTGATTATACATCTGCTGCGCAGTCGCCTCCGGCACGTGAGCAAGGTCGGAAAGCCTGCTTACAAGCTTTCCGGCGGCGTTGGCGTTAAAGCTCTCGCTGTCCGTCACCTGCGCCGCAAACTCGTTTATAAGCTGCTGCGCCTCCTTACGCCTGCCCTCGGGAAAATCAAACAAGCCTTTTATGCTGTGCTTCAGCTCCGCTTCCGTCTCCTTGGCGACATACACGCCGTCTCTCACCGTGTTAAGTATCGAGCGTTTATTTTCGGTCTTAGTTATCTGGTTTACAAAAGTACCTATCGCCTCGTCCGCAACCTCCCAGCCCAAAGGACCTTCGGATACAAGACCTTTTTTCTGCAGCTCGTAGATTATTGACGTTGCAAGCAGATTTGCACGCGCCTGAGATACCACCTTTTCCGTCTTGACGGCAAGCGCGGCGACAAGCGACATAAACTGAAATTCGCCGCCCGCGGCGGTATGCACTGTGTTTTGAATCACATACTTATGCCTGAAAAATCGCCCGCGGTTGACAACCGTTTTTTCCTCGTATTCGGGAATGTAGTATTTGTTGCTTTCTTTTAACTGCTCGTAGTCCTCCTGTGATATAAGCTCAGACTTTAACAGCCACTGCATAAGGTTTTCGTTAAAGGCGTAGACCTCGTCGCGCCATCCGGCAAATTCGGGGTTTGAGCGCTCCAGCTCGGAAGCC
>CANQVN010000120.1 GCA_947627315.1 uncultured Clostridia bacterium
CGGCGGGGCGTACGCCGTTTACCTGTTCGCGCTGGAGCGGCTTTTGCCCTCAAAGCTTGCGACAATAGGCGGCATCTGCATAGCGGGGGTTCTGTACGTCGTTTTGGTGTTCGCGTTCAAAGCTGTTGATAAATACGACGTGCTTTTGCTGCCGAAAGGACAGAAGCTGCACGACATACTGACAAAAAGGGGGCTTTTGAAATGAGCAAGGCGTCTATTGCCGCAAAGGACAGGTTTGATTTTGCCGATTTGTGTGAGCTTATCGAAATTCTGCGAGCGCCGGACGGCTGTCCGTGGGACAGGGAGCAGACTCACCGCTCAATCCGCAAAAGCCTGATTGAGGAGACATACGAGGTCGTTGAGGGCATCGACAAAAACGACGGCAAAATAATGTGCGAGGAGCTGGGCGACCTGCTTTTGCAGGTAGTCTTCCACGCCGATATCGCAAAGGACTTGGGCGAGTTTGATATGGGCGATATATGCACCGGCATCTGCAAAAAGCTCATCTACCGCCACCCGCATGTGTTTTCCGACGTTGTCGCCGACACGGCGGACAAGGTCCTTGAAAACTGGGAGGAGCTCAAAAAGAAGGAAAAGGGGCAGAAGACCGAGGCGGACGTGCTGGCGGGCGTTTCAAAATCGCTGCCGTCGCTCATGCGCGCGCAAAAGCTGTCTAAAAAATCGGGCGAGAGCGTGGAGCGCAGCGCGGTCTGCGACAGCATCGTCGCCGCGGCAAACAAGCTGCGCGACGGCGGCAGTCCCGAGCTTATGGGCGAGCTGCTTTTTGACGTTTGCAGGCTGGGAAACGCCCAAAAGCTTGACCTTGAACAGCTGCTGTACGAAAAAAACGACAAATTCTGCGCCGAAAATCAAAAAAATTAAAGAAAATTCGAGGTTTTTTTGAAAAAACATATTGCAAAACAGTATAATATTTGAGATAATATGTATAGATTTCCACGAGGAAATATTTTAGGAGGTATTCATAATGAACAAAGCGGAACTCATTGCGGCGGTTGCTGCAAACGCTGGGCTTTCCCAGAAGGATGCGGCTAAAGCCGTAAACGCCGTCATGGACGAGGTTAAGGACGCGCTTAAAAAGGGCGATAAGGTTCAGCTCGTCGGCTTCGGAACTTTTTCCGTTAAGGACAAGCCTGAGAGAAAGGGCAAAAACCCGAGAACAGGCGAAGCCATCACCATCAAAGCTTCAAAAGCGCCTGTATTCAAGGCAGGACAGGGCTTTAAGGATTACATTGGCTAAAAGCGAGCAATGCCGCAGACGACAGTCTGCGGCATTATTATAGGAGAGAATATGAGACTTGATAAGTTTTTGAAGGTGTCCCGCCTTGTAAAAAGGCGCACCGTGGCGCAGCAGGCGTGCGACGGCGGCAGGGTCTCGGTCGGCGGCAGAACGGCAAAGCCGTCATATGACGTTAAGGTGGGCGATACGCTGGAGATTTCGTTTGGCGCAAGCAAGACCCGCGTGCGGGTCGTAAAGCTGTGCGACTACATCAAGGCGGAGGACGCCGCGACAATGTACGAGATAATGGAATAAAGGCGGAGCCTTCGGGCTCCGCCTTATTTTACAGCCAATTTATAGCTCTCGTCCGCCATTTGACAGACGGTATCGAATTTCGCGCCGCCGTCAAGACAGACGGTAAACCAGCGCTTTTTGCTCATATGATAGGCGGGGTAGCAGCCCGGCATTTTGAGAATTTGTTCAAGCCTTTGCGGCTCGGCGCGAAAGACGATTATATCGACCGGCGCGTCGGAGTCCTGCCCCAGCTTGCGGCGCGGTATCCGCCCGATTACAGCGTACCACCTGCCGGTGTCCCGCCTCCGCAGCACCGCATTGTCGGGGAAATTTTTCCACAGATATTCCGGCGCGCCGCCGTACCTGCCGCAGGCATAGCGCATAATAAGCTGCACGGGCGACAGCGTGCATTTGTCGAAAAACTCGCCGACAGCGCGAGTATAATCCTCCCTCACCTGCCCGACAAACGCGCCCGTCGCGCCCTCGACCAGGTGCAGGGTATACTCCTCGCCGCTGCTGTCCGTGACCTCGGTGAAAAGCCTGCCGTCCTCCGTCACCTCAAGCGTTATGCGCATAGCCCCCTCCGCCGCGGGCAGCGTGAGCCGCCGCCCGTCAAATCCGAGCTCGCACAGCTTATCCTTTAATATAATTCTGCCGTCCAGCCTGTACTCGCGCACCCTGCCGACCCCCGTTAAAATAATGTAAAAAGCGGCGCGTACAAAAGTACGCGCCGCAGATTAGCCTAAATTATTCCTGACCTCTTATTCTCGCATAGCACTCGCTGCAATATACAGGTCTGTCCTCTGTGGGCTGGAAAGGAACGCGCGCCTCCTTGCCGCACTCCGCGCAAACGGCGTCAAACAGCTCGCGATTGCCGCGGCGCGCCGCCTTTTTCGCGTCTCTGCATGCCTTACATCTCTGCGGCTCGTTCTGGAAGCCCTTCTCCGCATAGAACTCCTGCTCGCCGGCGGTGAATACAAACTCCTGCCCGCAGTCCTTGCAAATAATGGTTTTGTCCTCGTACATGTGCTTTTACCTCTACAATGAAAATTTGTTACCCCAAGCGGAATTGAACCGCTCCCTCCGAAACCCGGCGCTCCGCCACTTAGCTTTAAGGGCATTTATATGAGCTTGGCGCGGATGCGGGACACGGCGTTGTCCACCGCCTTCGTGTTTTTCCCTATCCGTGCGGCAATCTCTCTGTAAGAATATCCGTCTACATACATGCGCAGCACCTGCTTTTCAAGGTCGGACAGCTTGCCCTCGATGTCGGACAGCACCCCGTCCAGCCGCTCGCGCAGAATGACGATGCTCTCGGGGTCGTCTCCCACCTTCGCGTGCGTTTTGTCAAAATCGACGGCGGTGTTCAGCGGCAGATGCTTTTTCCTGCCCGACTCCCGCACCGCGTCCAAAATGCGGTTGTGAACGCAAACCCGCGCGTAGGTCTCAAATGCGCAGTTTTCCCCGCTCCCGTAGCTTTTGACCGCGTCGTAAAACCCGATCATACCTATCTGAAACAGATCGTCCGCGTCCCCGCCCGGCAGAAAATAAGAACGGGCGGTGGCGCGTATCATCCGCGAGAACATGCCCGCGAGCGTCTCCATCGCCTGTTCGTTTCCGTTTTTAGCCTGCTCAACCAGTGAGACGTCAACATCTGCCAAAAGCTGCGTTCCTCTTGTATGTAGTCTAATTACATATTACAATATAAATAAAATGTTGTCAAGAATATTTATTTAATTTTTTTACTTTGTGATAAGCCCCGCCGATATCGCCTTATCGATAAACGCGCGCACGTCCTTTTCGGCGGCGGCGGCGTCCACCTCATATTCCGAAACCAGCGCGTCCACAAGTGAGCTTTCGCTGTCAGCGCCGTTTTGAAGCGCCTCCCACAGAAAAACGCCCGTTTCATTGAGCGTCGCCATCCCGTCGTGCGCGCGGCTGCCGACAGGGACTACGACCCCGTCTATCCCGCGCAGCTTTTTTAATATAAATCCGTCTTTGATTTTCATATAACCTCTCCTTTTTTCGCCGTCATAACGTCGTGCGAAAGCCTTGCCGCATCGTCCATCGGCGTGCATTTTAAAAGCCAAATCGGCGCGCTTTCGCACACCTTGTCCAAAATCTCCAGCGTCCGCTCCAGGCGGCGCGGGTCGCGGACGTGTACCGTCTGGTCGTATAACTGCGGCAGCGCGGCTTTTGCCGGCATCGGGCAAATCTCGTTTTGCTCTCCCCGCCTCAGCACCGCTATGCCGCCCACCGGCAGTATCACGTTTTCGTTTTTGTCCGTCTTTCCCGAAAAGGGAGTGCCGCAGGCAAAAAGCCTGCCGTTTTTGAACATAAGCGCGGGCTTGTCGTCGTTTACGTAACTCGCCCCGTACAGCCGCACCCACGCCTCGGCGTGCGTCGATTTCCCCGTGCCGGGCGGCGCGGAAAAGAGATAACACAGTCCGTCTATTGTTATACAGGACGCGTGCAGCATCACCCCGCCGAAATCGGGCAGGCGGCGGTAAAAAAGCGAGCCTGTGCAAACGTATTCCCACAGATCCGCCGAAACGCCCTCAGGCGCGGGCGGCAGATCCCCGTCGCGCGGGGTAATT
>CANQVN010000121.1 GCA_947627315.1 uncultured Clostridia bacterium
GACCACGCTTATGGCGTAGCATTCAAAAACATTCAGCCCGGCGGCGGCGCCGACCGGTATCGCCGCGCGCAGCTCGAGAACGGGCAGCATAGATATTAAAAAAACATATACCTCGGACGAGATGTTCTGTAGGAAATCTAACATATGTACCTCAACAAAAAAAGTATGGCATAAAGAGTATACCATACTTTTTTTGATATTACAAGCTTATCGTGCCTGTAAGTATAAGATAAAGTGTCACAAGCAGCACGAGCGCCAAAAGCGATATCAGAAGCACCGGAAGATACATCGCGTGAAACGACGCGGCACTCTCCCCTTTCGGCACAAATCCCGCTTTTCTCAGCGCTGTGACAATCGGCTTGTAAAGCAGCAGCGCCAGCGCCAGATTGATGCTGCCCTTTACAAGGTTAAATGGCAGAAAGACAGGAATCAGCATCGACGCCACCTCGGCGCGTGGCACGCCCATATAAAACGGGGTTACAAGGTAGTTCCACAGCATCATACCTGCCGCCATTGTAAAAACGCCCGACACAAGACCGCAAATCGCGCCGCGCATACTGCGCATACGCTTATAAATCGCCGCCGCGGGGACGGAAAAGGCGCAGGTGGAGATTATATTCATCAAAAGTCCCCAGGGTCCTGTACCCGATATTGTGATAAACTCAATAAAGGAGACTATCACCGCGATTATGACCGAGGCGAGCGGTCCGAAAATAAAGCCCGCGATGACGACAAGCGCGTCCTTCGGGTCGTAGCTTAAAAAGCCCGCGACGTTTGGCACAAGCTTGCCCAGCAGCACGGCGCAGAACGCCAGCGCGCAGAACATACCGATAACGGAGATTTTCTTTACGTTAAGCTTGGTTTTCATTGTAAAAAAGTCCTTTCTGTGAAAGGTCTTTTTGGGGTGACGCTTTTTAATGAGAAAACGCCCCTGCAAATTACAGGGGCGTTAAAAAGCTTTATCTTTTCTACCATCCGGACTGTGACCGTCGGTACAGGAATTTCACCTGTTCGTGCGAAAAAACGCTTGCGGACTGTAACCGCCGGTGAGGAATTGCACCTCGCCCCGAAAAGACGATTTATTTGGTTTTAATCAGCCGTTGATAGCGGTGACAACGCCCGAACCGACCGTTCTGCCGCCCTCGCGGATAGCGAAGCGAAGACCGACCTCGATAGCGATGGGTGTGATAAGCTCAACGTCCATAACAACGTTGTCGCCGGGCTTGCACATATCGGTACCCTCGGGAAGGTTTACAACACCCGTAACGTCGGTAGTTCTGAAATAGAACTGCGGACGATAGTTGGTGAAGAACGGGCTGTGACGACCGCCCTCCTCCTTGGTCAGAACGTAAACCTGACCCTTGAACTTGGTGTGCGGGTTAATCGTGCCGGGTTTTGCAAGAACCTGACCTCTCACAACGTCCTGTCTTGTGACGCCGCGGAGCAGAACGCCAACGTTGTCGCCGGCTTCCGCAAAGTCAAGCAGCTTTCTGAACATTTCAAGACCGGTAGCAACAGTCTTTCTTGTCTCTTTGATACCGACTATCTCAACTTCCTCGTTGAGCTTTATCATACCGCGCTCAACTCTGCCGGTGGCGACGGTGCCGCGACCGGTGATGGTGAACACGTCTTCAACAGGCATAAGGAAGTCCTGATCTGCGCTTCTCTCAGGCGTCGGGATATAGCTGTCGACAGCTTCCATAAGCTCGACTATCGACTTGTAAGCGGGGTCGTTTATGTCGTTTGAAGTACACTCGATAGCTTCAAGCGCGGAGCCGCGGATTATCGGAATGTCGTCGCCCGGGAAGTCATACTCGGTGAGCAGCTCTCTTATCTCCATCTCGACAAGCTCCAAAAGCTCCTCATCGTCGACCTGGTCGCACTTGTTCATATAAACGACGATTGACGGAACGCCGACCTGACGGGCAAGCAGGATGTGCTCGCGGGTCTGCGGCATAACGCCGTCCGCAGCGGAAACGACAAGAATAGCGCCGTCCATCTGCGCCGCGCCCGTAATCATGTTCTTAACGTAGTCGGCATGTCCGGGGCAGTCAACGTGAGCATAGTGACGGGTGTCTGTCTCATACTCAACGTGAGCGGTGTTGATGGTGATACCGCGCTCTCTTTCCTCAGGAGCCTTGTCTATGTCCGCATAAGCGGAATAGGCAGCCTGACCCTTGAAAGAAAGCACCTTTGTGATAGCAGCCGTAAGAGTTGTCTTGCCATGGTCAACATGTCCGATAGTACCGATGTTGACATGAGGCTTTGTTCTTTCAAATTTAGCTTTTGCCATTTGGATTATCCTCCCTTTGTGAGAAAATTGTGTTTATAAGTTTATTTTAATTGATATTATCCCTGTTTGCAAGACTTTTTTTGCAAATTATTCCGCGGATTTTTGATGATTTGTTATTATCTTTTCCGCCAGAGACTTGGGAACTTCGACATACGAATGGGGTTCCATCGTGTACTGACCGCGTCCCTGCGTCTTTGAGCGAAGGTCTGTCGCGTAGCCGAACATCTCGGCAAGCGGTACGAGAGCGGTGATGCTCTGCGTTCCGTTGGCAGCCTCCATACCCTGTATAAGACCGCGGCGTGAGTTAAGGTCGCCCATAACGTCGCCCATATATTCCTCAGGGACAATCGCCACGACCTTCATCACAGGCTCAATCAGAACGGGATCCGCCTTTCTTATGGCTTCCTTGATAGCCATAGAGCCTGCAATCTTAAACGCCATTTCGGACGAGTCGACCTCGTGATAAGAACCGTCGTAAAGGGTGACTTTAAGGTCTACCACGTTGTAGCCGGCAAGCACGCCCGCCTGCATAGCGCCCTGTATACCTGCGTCGACCGCTGGGATATACTCCTTCGGGATAGCGCCGCCGACAATAGCGTTTATAAACTCATAGCCCTTGCCCGACTCGTTGGGCTCGACCTTGATTTTAACGTGACCGTACTGACCTTTACCGCCCGACTGACGCGCGTATTTATGGTCAACGTCCGCCGACTTGCGTATCGTCTCCTTATAGGAAACCTGCGGCTTGCCGACGTTTGCCTCGACCTTGAACTCACGGGTGAGCCTGTCGACGATAATTTCAAGATGCAGCTCTCCCATACCGGCGATTATGGTCTGCCCCGTCTCCTCGTCCGTATAGGTGCGGAAGGTGGGGTCTTCCTCTGCCAGCTTTGCAAGCGCTATGCCCATTTTCTCCTGCGACGCTTTCGATTTCGGCTCGATAGCAACGCGGATAACAGGCTCCGGAAATTCCATCGACTCCAAGACGATAGGCTTATTTTCGGCGCAGAGCGTGTCGCCCGTCGTCACATTTTTAAGACCGACCGCCGCGGCGATATCGCCCGCGTAAACCTCTGTGATGTCTCTGCGGTGATTGGCGTGCATGGCGACGATTCTGCCTATTCTCTCGTTTGAGTCTTTATTTGAATTGTAAACGGTCGAGCCGGAGTTCAGCTTGCCTGAATAAACTCTGAAAAAGCAGAGCTTACCGACAAACGGGTCTGTCATTATCTTGAACGCGAGCGCGGAAAACGGCTCGTTATCGTCCGCGTGACGCTCCTCCTCCTGCTCGGTGCGCGGGACAACGCCCTTTATCGAGGGGATGTCCACCGGCGAGGGCATATACTCGACTATATTGTCAAGCAGCATCTGAACGCCCTTGTTCTTATAGGACGTACCGCAGCAGACGGGAACCATCGTGTTTGCGATGGTGGACGCGCGGATTGCGGCGCGTATCTCGTCGTTTGTCAGCTCCTCGCCCTCAAGGTACTTCATCATAAGCTCCTCTGAGGTCTCGGCGACATGTTCGACAAGGTCCGAACGGTATTTTTCGGCAAGCTCTTTCATATCCTCCGGGATTTCCTCGACGCGGATATCCTTTCCGAGGTCGTCGTAGTAAATGTTCGCCTTCATTTCGATAAGGTCGATGATACCCTTGAAGGTATCCTCCTTGCCGATGGGAAGCTGAACCGGCACGGCGTTTGTCTTGAGCCTGTCTTTCATCATATCCACGACACGGTAAAAATCCGCGCCCATGATGTCCATCTTATTGACGTACGCCATACGAGGAACCTGATATTTGTCAGCCTGACGCCAAACGGTCTCCGACTGC
>CANQVN010000122.1 GCA_947627315.1 uncultured Clostridia bacterium
TCCCCCTTTACACAAGGGGACCTTTAAAAGGTGTTCAAAGCGAAAGCACAATATAAGCCTCCCTTGTGCAAAGGGAGGTGTCAAAGCCGCAGGCTTTGACGGAGGGATTGTTGTGTGAACTGTTCGAGTAATCTTGCACCGACGAAGTGGAGCTTTTTTATAAAAAAACGTCGTCGCGAACTCGGCGGAGTCCGCGACGACGGTGGCGCGCCCGACTGGATTCGAACCAGCGGCCTTCAGAGTCGGAGTCTGACACTCTATCCAGCTGAGCTACGGGCGCATATAATCATAAGGTGATTATACCATCTAATCACCGTGAAATCAAGAAAAAATTACGCGGCTTGCGATATTTTTGCAAGCCGCGTGTGAAATTACAGCGTCGCCGCCATTACCGCCTTTATCGTGTGCATCCTGTTTTCCGCCTCGTCGAAAACGACCGAACGGTCGCTCTCAAACACGGAGTTTTCCACCTCGAGGCAGTCCATACCGAACTTTTCACCGACCGACCTGCCTATCCCCGTTTTAAGGTCGTGGAAGGCGGGCAGGCAGTGCATAAACACCGCGTTTTTACCCGCATAAGACATAAGCTTTTCGGTCACGCGGTAAGGCAAAAGCGCTTTTATCCGCCGCTCCCAGACCTCATCCGGCTCGCCCATCGACACCCACACGTCGGTATACAGCACGTCGGCGCTTCTGACCGCCTTTTCGGGGTTCGTTTCAAGAGTTATGCTGCCGCCGCTTTCGGCCGCAAGCTTTTTGCAGATATCGACAAGCGACTTTTCGGGAAAGTATTCCACCGGCGCGCATGCGGTAAAATTAAGCCCCATCTTGGCACAGCCGACCATAAGCGAATTGCCCATATTATAGCGCGCGTCGCCAAGATAAACAAAATTGATTCCGGAAAGTCTGCCGAATTTCTCCCGAACGGTGAGAAGATCCGCCAAAATCTGCGTCGGATGGAACTCGTTTGTAAGCCCGTTCCAGACCGGCACCGTCGCGTACCGCGCAAGCTCCTCCACAATCTCCTGCCCGAAGCCGCGGTACTCGATACCGTCGTAAATGCCGCTGAGCACCCGCGCCGTGTCCGCGATGCTCTCCTTTTTCCCTATCTGCGAGCCGACAGGGTCGAGATAGGTGACGCCCATGCCGAGGTCGTGCGCCGCCACCTCAAAGCTGCACCGCGTGCGGGTGCTGGTCTTTTCAAAAATCAGGGCTATGTTTTTGCCGCGAAAGCTGTCGTGCGGCACGCCCTTTTTCTTTTTGTCCTTATAGTCCGAAGCGAGATTCAAAAGATACTCTATCTCGTCCGGCGTGTAGTCCAAAAGCTTCAGAAAATCCCGGTTTTTCAGGTTCATTTATTCCGCCTTTCCGGCGCATGCCGCCTTGATTACGTCCAGCGCCTTTATCAGCAAATCATCGCCGATGTTGAGCGGCGGCAGCAGACGCAGCTTGTTTTTCGCCTTTATCACAAGCACGCCGTTTTGCATACATTCGGAGATTATGTCGCCCGCGTCCCGCTCGGTCTCAACGCCGAGCATAAGCCCCATGCCGGTGACGCTTTTGACGCCGGGCGCGCCGGAAAGCGCCGAGACGATAAGCTCGGACTTGTGCGCAACGCCCTCCAAAAGCTTGTCGTCAATTCTGCCCAGTATGTTGAGAGCGCCGGCGCAGCAGACGGGGTTGCCGCCGAACGTCGAGCCGTGCATTCCGGGCTGAAGCACCTCACTTGTCTTTTTCCCGAACATCACAGCGCCTATCGGCAGTCCGCCGCCAAGCCCCTTTGCGGTGGTGACAATGTCCGGCGTTATGCCGAAATTCATATACGAGTAAAGCGCGCCGGTTCTGCCGTTGCCCGTCTGCACCTCGTCGACGATAAGCAGAATATCCCTTTTTTCTGCAAGCGCCGCCATACCCCTTACAAAATCCTTTTCGAGCGGCAAAACGCCGCCCTCGCCCTGCACGCACTCGAACATAATCGCGGCGATATCGTTATTTTCAACAAGCTTTTCCATTGCCGCAATATCGTTTGCAGGAGCGTATAAAAACCCGTCCGTCACGGGCAGAAAATCACGGTGGAAGGAGTCCTGTCCGGTCGCCGCAAGGGTGGCAAGCGTCCTGCCGTGAAAGCTGTTTTCAAGCGTTATTATTTTAGCACAGGGCTTGCCGTGGTTTTCGGCGTATTTGCGGGCGGTTTTGATAGCGCACTCGTTTGCCTCCGCGCCGGAGTTTGCAAAAAACACACGCTTTAATCCCGTGCGCTCGCACAGCGCGCGGGCAAGCTTCACGCAGGGCGCGGTGTTGTAGAGATTGGAGGTGTGCTGGAAGGAATGCAGCTGGCTCTCGACCGCCGCTATCCACTCGCTGTCCGAGTAGCCGAATATGTTGACGGCAATCCCCGAGCCGAGGTCGATATATTCCTTACCGTTTTCGTCATACGCGAGCGCGCCGCTGCCGCGCACTATCTCAACGGGAAAGCGCGCGTAGGTGTTTGCTATGTATTTTTTATCGTCCGTTTTAACGCTCATTGCTTTTCTCCTTTGAAACCATTGTCCCCGCGCCCTCGTCGGTGAGAATTTCGATGAGTATCGCGTGGGGTATTGTACCGTCCAGTATTATGACCTTGTCGACGCCGTTTTCGACAGCGTCGATGCAGCACTCCACCTTGGGTATCATGCCGCCCGATATCACGCCGCTTTCGGTAAGCGCCCGCGCCTCGTCCACGTCTATTTCGGAAATGAGAGAGGACGGGTCGTCCTTGTCCCGCAGTATCCCCGCGATATCGGTCATCGTGATAAGCCGCTCCGCCTTGATGGCGGCGGCAATCCGCGCGGCGGCGGTGTCGGCGTTTATGTTGTACACGTTGCCGCTGTCGTCGCAGCCGACGGTTGAAATTACCGGGATGTACCCCTTTTCGAGAAGGTCGGTCACCGGCGTTGCGTCCACCTTTGTAATCTTTCCGACAAAGCCCAGCCGTTTATCCCTCGGTCTTGCCTGAATCATATGCCCGTCCAGCCCCGAAAGCCCTATCGCGCGTCCGCCCTTTATTTCAAGGTAGTTTACAAGGCTTTTGTTTACCTTGCCGGCAAGCACCATCTGCACCACGTCCGCCGTCTCGCTGTCCGTCACGCGCAGACCGTCCACAAACTCGCTCTTTTTGCCGATTTTATTCAAAACGTCGGTTATCTCGGGTCCGCCGCCGTGAACCAGCACCACCTTAACGCCTATCAGCGACAGCAGAACGATGTCCTCCATCACCTGCTGCTTTATTCCGGCGTTTACCATGGCGTTTCCGCCGTATTTTACGACAATCACCTTGCCGTAGTATTTTTTTATGTGCGGCAGTGCCTGCGTGAGTATCTCGGCGCGCTGTGCGTTTGTTATGTCAAGAGCCATAATTTTTCTCCTTACGTCCTGTAATCGCCGTTTATTTTAACGTAGTCGTAGGTGAGGTCGCACCCCCACGCGCGTGAGCCGAACTCACCGCCGCCGAGGTCTACGAGTATCTCTATCTCCCGCTCCAGCAGTATCTTTTTTGCAAGCTCCTCCGAAAAGGGAACACCCTCGCCGTTTTTGCACACGTCCACCCTGCCGGCGGCGGATTGGAACGCGCAGGAGATTTTCGAGACGTCGACCGCCGCGCCGCTGTAGCCGACGGCGCAGAGCACCCGCCCCCAGTTTGCGTCCGCGCCGAACATCGCCGCCTTGGTGAGATTGGAGCAGACAACCGACTTTGCCGCGCGCTTTGCGTCCTCAAGCGTCGGAGCGTGGGACACGACGCATTCAAGCAGCTTTGTCGCGCCCTCGCCGTCCCCTGCTATCATGCGGCAGAGGTGGATATTGACGGTGTTGAGCGCTTTCATAAACTCTGCAAAGTCCTCGCCCTCCTCTGTAATCTCGGCGTTGCCCGCCATACCGTTTGCCAGCACGACAACCATATCGTTTGTAGAGGTGTCGCCGTCGATGCTTATCATATTAAACGTGTCGGCGACGTCGCCCGAGAGCGCCTTTTGCAGCATTTTGGGGGATATCGCCGCGTCTGTCGTTATGAACACCAGCATTGTCGCCATATTGGGGTGTATCATACCGGAGCCTTTGGCAATTCCGCCTATGC
>CANQVN010000123.1 GCA_947627315.1 uncultured Clostridia bacterium
AAACCGCCGTGATGATTTGCAGCGGCGTCACGTTAAAGCCCTGCCCGAAGGAGCTTGTCGCAAGCTCCACCTCGTTGAAGTTTTCCTTGCTGTGGAAAATGCCGGTCGCCTCGCCCGACAGGTCAACGCCCGTCGCGCTTGTCAGCCCGAAGTTTTCAAAATAGCTCCGAAACGTCCCTGTCGTTATCCGCGCGCCTATTGTCATAAACGCGGGGTTGCAGGAGTTTTGTATCGCCTGTGCGAAGTTCTGCGAGCCGTGACCGCCGTGCTTCCAGCAGCTTATGCGGCGGTTGCCGACGATAAAATAGCCCGGGCAGTAAAAGGAGTCGCTGTCGCTCACAAGGTTTTCCTCCACCGCCATCGCCGTTGTCACTATCTTAAAAGTAGAACCCGGCTCGTAGGTGTCGACAATCAGCTTGTTCCGGCGCATAAGGTTAATAAGCTCTGTTTCCTTTTGCTCCCTGGTAACAGTTTCCCCCGTTTGCTCGTCCGTTGTCTCGGTAAAGTTTTCCAGTTCTTTGGCAAGCAGCGAGTCGGTGATTTTCTGGTAATTGTTGAGGTCGTAATCCGGCTTTGAGGTTATCCCCAGTATATCGCCCGTGTTTACGTCCATTATTATTCCCGCCGCGCCGTTGAGACAGATATTGTCCTCCCGCGCCTGCTCGATGTGCTTTTCAAGATAATACTGTATCGTCGTGTCTATCGTCAGGCGGATGTCGCTGCCGTTTTCGGCGGGAACATAGGTCTCATACTCGACGGGCAGCTCGCTGCCGGCGTTGTTTTTCGCCGTTATCAGCTTGCCGTTTGTGCCGCGAAGGTACTTGTCGTATATCATCTCGACGCCGTCCAGCCCGTTATTATCCACCCCGACAAAGCCTATGACGTGGGACGCGAGATTATTGTAGGGGTAATACCGCTTGGTGTCGTCTATCAGGTGGACGGCTGTCTCGCCGCTTTGCGAAATATATTCACGCAGCTTGTCGACAAGGTCGTTTTCCACCTTGCGCTTTACTATTTCGTAGTAGTTGTTTTTCTGAGTCTTTTGATAGACGGTATCGTAGTCCAATCCCAAAATCTGGGAAAGATTTTGGGCGATATCACGCGCCCGCTCGTCCGTTTTTATGTCGTTTGGCGAGATGAAAACGGTCTTGACGGCGTTTGACACCGCAAGCTCTACGCCGTTGCGGTCGGTTATCTTGCCGCGGTCGGCGTTTATCACGGTGTTCATCGTCTGCTGCGCTATCGCGCGCCCCTCGTACATATCGTGCTTGATTATCTGGTAATAAACAAGAAAGCAGATAATAACGATTACGGCAAAAAACACCCCGCCCAAAATCACTTTTGAGCGCAGTATCATCTGTCTTGTCGGTGTTTTTGCCATTATTATTACCTGCCGTTGATATTCGGTACAAGCCCCGTCATTATAAAACCGCACCCCACAAAATCTGCCGATTTTGCGGGGAGAAGCCTTTTCAAAGCGGACGCCCGCGTCGCGGAAAATCCTGCTCTGTAAATATTTATTGCGTGTCAGTTCAAATATTCGTAAAGAATGTTGAAGCTGTTTACAACACCGTCCAGAAACGGATTGCTTTCTTTCTCAGGAGCTATCTCGACGCTGTCGCCGCCCGCAAGATTGACCGTATGAATTCTGTATGACTCAAGCTTGACCATGCCGAGCTGTTCCGTCGCTATCTGCTCGATGCTGGCAAGCGAGTTTTTCCGCTCTATCTCAATGCTCAGCAGCGAATTGTCGCTTTGCAGCTCCTCGATAGCGCGCTTGCTCGACGCATTTTTGAGCGTCAGCTCGTTAAGCGATATATAACCGTTGAGGACAAACGCCGCAAGCAGCATGCAAACCGCCGTCAGGCAAACGGTGAGCGGAGTGAAATATTTCTTTTTGGCTTTTTTTGATTTCCCCATGTTTCCCCAAACGGCGAATACGCCGCGTATCCCCTTTCATAGCTTTTCGGCAACTCTCAGCTTTGCCGGCTTTGAGCGGTTGTTCTGTTCAAGCTCAGCCTGCTCCGCCGTCACAGGCTTTCTCGTTATAAGCTTTACCCTCTCCCGCCTGCCGCAGACGCAGACCGGTATGTTTTTGCTGCATGTGCAGCCCGTGGCAAGGTCCCTAAAGGTGTTTTTTACGATTCTGTCCTCCAGCGAGTGGAAGGTAATCACCGCAATCCTGCCGCCCGGAGCTAACATATCCACCGCGTCGCGCAGCGCCTTTTCAAGTATTTTAAGCTCCCCGTTTACCTCTATTCTCAAAGCCTGAAAAGTGCGCTTGCAGGGATTTTTACCGCCGTAGCGCTCGCTCGGCGGAAACGCCTTTTTTATAACGTTTGCAAGCTCGAAGGTCGTTTTAATCGGGCTTTGCCGCCGCGCCGCGCATATTAGCGACGCTATTTTCCCGGCGTAGCGTTCCTCGCCGTAGTCCCGGATTATCCTTGCAAGCTCCTCTTTTTCATACCCGTTTACAACGTCGTAAGCGGAAATCGGGTCATTTCTTGACATACGCATATCCAGCGGACCGTCCAGCCTGTATGAAAAGCCGCGCTCCGCCGTGTCAAGCTGGTAGCTTGACACCCCGAGGTCAAAAAGCACCCCGTCGACCGGCGCGTCGACAAACGCGCGCAAATCGGAGAAGTTGCCGCAAACGGCGCGGAACAAGCCTTCAAATCCCGCCAGCCGCTTTTTGGCGGCGGCGACAGCGTCCGCGTCGCGGTCTATTCCCACCAGCGTGCCGCCTTTCAGCCTGCGCGCAATCTCATAGCTGTGTCCTCCGCCGCCCAGCGTGCAGTCTACATATCTGCCGTCGGGGCGGATGTTGAGCGCGGCTATGCACTGCTTTGCCATCACGCTGTAATGATAAAATTCCATTAAAGTACCAGCTCGTCCATGCTTGAAACTATGCTGTCGCTGTCAAGCATATTCTGCGAAGCCTCCCAGCGTTCCGGCGTCCAGATTTCGACCATATCGCCGTTTCCCACCAGCACGACGTCCGTTTCTATGCCTATTTTCTGGCGAAGCTGCTGCGGAATCTGCATTCTGCCCTGCTTGTCCGTCGTCACCTCGTGCATATTTCCGAGAAAGAAGCGCTTAATCCACCGCACCTTTGACGGCGGCGCGCTCTCAAAACGCTTGAGAAAGCTCTCCCATTCCGTTTGGGACATAAGCATAAGCGTGTTGTCATAGCCCGCGGTGATGACAAACTCCAGCCCGAGATCTTTTTTGAATTTTACAGGAATAATAACCCTACCCTTATCGTCAACGGTATGGTTGTATGTTCCCCCGAGCATGTTATCACCGCCTTTCCGCCGTGACATTTAGTCACCACTTTGTTGCCATTTGCCCTCCACTTAACTATAATTATAACACCCTTGTCCGATTTGTCAACGAATTTAGGAAAATAATTTATGAAAGTAAAAGGCAATTTGCGGCAAATTGCGGCAAAACAGAGAAAAAACACAGGCAAAAAAATAAAAAAGGACGGTTTTACCATCCTTTTTTATATATTAAAACGGGAGTCATTTCAAAATTTCGGTCATAAGCATTAAAATCACCGGAATGGTGATGCAGGACAGAAGGTGGGATACTATCGCCATACCTGCCGCGGCGGTGGTGTCCTTACCGTAGGCGCTCGGAATTACTATCGTATTTAAGCCGAGCGGCATTGCAGCGGAGCACACAGCGCAGATAACAAATGTTTCAAAACAGGGTACGAGCGCGAAAAAGCCTATAAACGCAAGCGGGATGAATACGAGTCTTATTATTGAGACCGCGTACACGCGCCCGTCCGAAAACAGTTTTTTAAGCGGCACAGACGCAACCGTTATACCAGTTAAAATCATAGCGACAGGAGACATACAGTCCGCGGCGGCGGAAATTGCGCCCTCCGCCCACGTCGGGAGAGTTAAGCCCGATACGCCTATAAGCATACCTATCAGCATTGCCGCGAACATCGGGTTTACGAGCTTTTTCAAGCTGTCCTTTATACTCGTTTTACCGTTATCGTCCGACATTAAAAGCGCGGGCGCGCCCCAGAGGTAAATCGCGGTCCAAAGCGGGAGGGTGAATACGAGGTACT
>CANQVN010000124.1 GCA_947627315.1 uncultured Clostridia bacterium
ACAGCTTTGCCTTTGTAAAGCGGCTTACAAAGACCTTTGCAATCGAGGGGCATGAAAGCCTGCCTGTTGACAACTCGCATATCCTGTCAGCGCTTTCCGCCTTCGGCTCGCTTTCCGCCAAAACAAAGGTGGCGGATAATGTGACCGACTTTGAACAGTACGGGCTGAACAGCCCGCTTTCCACCGTGACCTGGATTTGCGGCGGGCAAAAGCACGTTATGGAGCTTGGCACGCTCACCCCGTCCGAGGACTACTATATGCGGCTGGACGGCGGGAGTACGGTGTATTCCTACGGTGCGGACAACGCGGCGTATTTTCTCAGCCCGCGCATGGACTATTACAAAACCGCGCTTTTTGACTTTGACGATGAAAACGACGGTCCGTTTATAAACAAGCTGGTGATAGGCAAGCGGGACGACGACGATATTGTCATCGAGCTTCAGGATCTGACCGACGAGACGCAGGACAGCGCATATATAATCAAAGAACCGATAGAACACGCGCTGTCCGCCTCAAAGGCGGTCGGGTTTACCGACCTTATGAACGCGCTCACCTCATGCACCGTTTACGACGACGACGTAAGCCCCGCGTCCCTTGCCAAATACGGGCTGGACAACCCGGTCTATACGTTTTCCTTTACCAACGTGCAGGTGGTGAACACCGCGCGCTTCGGCAACCTGTCGGACAATGGCTACTACTATATGTACGCCGACGGGCATGATTTCATCTATATCGTTGACAAGGACGCGATAAACATTCTGACCCACGATATAGCCTACTACTGCGAGAGTATGTCCTACACCCGCTCATACGACACGATAGACAGCCTTACCATAACGGGCGGCGGCAAAAGGTACGATATAGTGATAACAGGCACCACGGAGGACGAGGACATCAAGGCGTATATCAACAACAAGTACGTCAGCTACAGCAATTTTTCCGACCTCTACGCGCATATAATCGGCATCTCCATCAAGGACGTGGGGACAAAGCAGCCGGGAGACGAGCTTATCGTTCAGATAACGGTCAACTGCAAGGACGGCACGCAGGACGTGCTGCGTTACTACCGCCAAAGCGAGCTTGACACGTTTTTCGAGCTGAACGGCAAGGGTAGGCTTATCCTTCCCACCTCCAGCGTGGAAAAAATACTGGAGTTTTCGCAGAAGCTGTATGACGGTCAGGAGATAGTGCTTGATTGGTAATTAAATTAAGAATCTGTGCGGCGTATGCCGCACAGATTCGCCGCTGTTTTACGAAAGTTCCAATAATTACAATTGTATTTTATTTTGAAAAATGATAGAATAAATTAAAAAACAGGGAGTGAAGTACATATGAAAAAGGTCGTAAGCGTTTTGGCGCTTGTCTGCGCGGCGGTTATGCTGCTCGGCGTCTCCGCTTTTGCGGCGGGAAACGAGATAGAGCTGCCCGACACGCCGTTTGAAAACGCGCAGAGCGTCACTGAAAGCTTTGACGGAATTTACAGATTTATAAATAAGGGCGAAAAGCCGGATTTGAGCGCGGGCAGCGTTACGGCTTATTTTGACGGCGGGCAGACGCAGGAGTTAAAGCTTGACGATGAGAGCCTTCCCGCCTTCCCTAAAACCGATACCGTCGGGCGGCTCACCTATTCGTTTGAGGCGTTCGGCACCGCCCACTCGATTGAATTTATCGTGGTGGACACAAGCTACAACTATAAAAAATTCACCGACCTTTCAAAGAGCTTTTGGGGCTTTTCCGCCATCCGCAATATGCTTTACGGCGGATTTATGAAGGGTATGTCCGAGACGGAGTTTAAGCCGAAAAACAATATGACCCGCGCCGAGTTCTGTCAGATGATGTATAACGTCTACAAGGGCGATACCTCCGTTATGCTTGACAGGGTGGAGGCGACAGATTTTGCCGATCTTCCCGATACGAAATGGTCGTATGAAGCGGTAATGGCGTGCGCGAGAGCGGGCATTGTAAACGGTGTGGGCGACGGTATGTTTGAGCCGGAGTCGCCGATAAAGCGGCAGGAGGCGGTCACCATTATGATGCGCATCCTGTACGGCGAGAATCTGAACGAGCTTGATGCGGACGCGCTGCTTGCCTCCGCGCGTGAAAGCGGCATCCCCGCAAATGACTTTGACACGGTCAACCCCTATGCGAGAAAAGCCTATGCCGCCGCGCTCGGTCTTTTGATAAACGGCGACCCTGACGGAAACGTGACCCCGCAGCACAGCATCACCCGCGCCGACAGCGCGCAGATAATGTCCAATTACTTTTTCAAGGGCTACACGGCGCCCGAAATAAAAAGGCTTGTCTATCTGAGCCCCGAAAACCGCGACAACCCCTACACCGGAGTCAACGCGACCGAGCATCAGCAGATGCAGCTTGTGGCGGAGTATGTACAAAAGCGGCTGACCGAGCTTGGATACGACGTGTATATAGCGGACAAATCCCTTTCAATTCAGGAGGCAAACGCGCCAAATAACCGCTCCACCGAGGCGCAGATGATGGGTGCGGACGTTTACGTCGCGCTCCATTCCAACGCGCGCGGAAACGCAAATTCGCCGGCGGTTCACGGCACCGAGAGCTTTTACAATGGCAACAATAAAGGGGCAAAGGAGCTGTCGCAGTTTATCTATGACAGGCTCACCGCGATAACGCCCTATCCCGGGCGGGGCAACAGCAACGATATGCTGACAGAAAAGCCGTTTGTCGAGGTGCGGCTGCCCACTATGGCAAACGTGCTGCTTGAAACCTATTTCCACGACAACGCCGAGGACGCAGGCTGGATTGTAAACAATATTGAAAGAATAGGCGAGTGCGTTGCGCTCGGAATAGACGATTATCTTAAAACCCTTGACTGATTTCGAGGTGAGCGTTATGCCCGACTGGCTTTCAAGAACAGAGCTTTTGCTCGGAAAAGCGGCGATGGAGCGGCTGTTTTCAGCCCGCGTCGCCCTGTTCGGCGTCGGCGGCGTCGGCGGGTACGCGGCGGAGGCGCTTGCGCGCTCCGGCGTAGGCGGGATTGACCTTGTCGACAGCGACAGAGTGTCACCCTCCAACATCAACCGCCAGATTTACGCCACACGCAAAACGGTGGGGCAGTATAAGGTCGACGCCGCAGCGAGCCGAATCGCGGACATAAACCCCGCCGCGAGGGTGGTCGCCCACAGGGTGTTTTTAACCGCCGAAACGGCGGCGGAGTTTAACTTTTCGGATTACGATTACATTATAGACGCCGTCGATACCGTCAGCGCGAAATTAACGCTTGTTGAAAGCGCCGCCCGCGCCGGCGTGCCTTTAATCAGCTCGATGGGCGCGGGGAACAAGCTTGACCCGACGGCGTTTGAGGTCGCGGATATATATGAGACCTCCGTCTGCCCGCTGGCAAGGGTGATGCGGCATGAGCTGAGACGGCGCGGCATAGAAAGGCTGAAGGTCGTCTATTCCAAAGAGCCGCCGAAATTCTCACCCGGCAGAGGTCAGCCGCCCGCAAGCTGCGCCTTTGTCCCCGCGGTCGCGGGACTTATCATCGCGGGCGAGGTGGTAAAATCCCTTGCCGCCGATAAATAATAACGCGCCCATTCGCTTGCATCGCCCGATAAAAAGGAAAACGGCGCGGTCATAAAGAAATGCACCCCTGTTAGACATTCTAACCTTTGGGGTGCATTTCATTTTAAGCAAAAACGTTATTCCAAATATCCGGCGCGGGGCGTAAGACCAAACGCCTTGGCAAGCTGCAAAAGCTGCTCGTCGGTAATAGTTTGTAAATGGGGCATATGCGCGGTTTTGATATAAATCTTTGCCGCCTTTTCAACCGTTTCAATCAGACCGAAGGCTTCGTCGATATCGCGGCCCGTGCCGAAAATGCCATGATGCGCCCAGACGACAAGCCGGTGATCCTTCCTAAGCTCGGCGGTGGAGCGACCTATTTTTTCGCCACCGCAAAGCATCCACGGCAAAACGGCGACCCCGTCCGGAAA
>CANQVN010000125.1 GCA_947627315.1 uncultured Clostridia bacterium
CCTCGGTGCAGGTCGCCTCATAGCTTATCCTCAGTCTGTCCGCCACCACGGTGAAGGTGACCGAAAAGTTCATATCTCCGTTAAAGCCGCCCTCGCCCGATTTTGAAAAAAGGGACATTTTAACGGAGCTTTCGCCCGCCTTTTCGCCTTTGAAAAGCCTTTTGCCGAAGCCCGCCGCGCCGCCGTGAAGCGTGGTTGTCCCGTTTTCGTTTTTGTCAAGCGCGTAGCTTTTTCCGGCAAGCTCATACGCTCCGCCGCCGATGCGGTTGGCGTACCTGCCCACCGTCGCGCCCTGGTTTGAACTGTCGGCAAGGTAGCCTGCAAGGTCGTCGTACCCCAAAACGATATCCCTGCCGTCAAAAACAAGACTGCGCAGTATCGCGCCGTATTCGATAATATGCGCGCGGAGCTTGCCGCGGGAGATTATAAACTCGCGCACCGGCGCGCCCTTAAATTCACCGAAATCCTTTACGGTTACCATAGAAAACACCTCCTTAATATAATTATGATAAATCCGTCTTGCTTTGTCAACCGTTTGTTGGTATAATTGGCTCATAAACATAAAAAGGAGAGCTTATGGTACATATCGGCAACAGATGGGATGAGCTTCTGGCGGATGAGTTTGCCTCGCCGTCCTATAAAAAGCTGCGTGAGTTTTTAAAATACGAATACTCGCACTACACCGTTTACCCCGAGATGCACGATATTTTCAACGCGCTTGCCGCAACCGATTACGACGACGTCAAGGCGGTGATTCTGGGGCAGGACCCGTACCACGGGCAGGGGCAGGCGCACGGGCTGTGTTTTTCGGTAAAGCCGGGCGTTCAGCCGCCGCCCTCGCTTATGAACATTTTCAAGGAGCTGCATAACGATGTCGGCGTTGAAATACCGGAGTGCGGCGACCTTACGCGCTGGGCGCAAAACGGCGTGCTGCTGCTCAACACCGTGCTTACCGTGCGGGCGGGCGCGGCGGGCTCTCACCGCGGTAAGGGCTGGGAGAGAATAACGGACAGGGTCATAGAGCTGTTAAACGAGCGGCAAAAGCCGATGGTGTTTATGCTGTGGGGACGCCCCGCGCGGGAAAAGGCAAAGCTTATTACAAACCCGCGCCATCTCGTGCTGGAGTGCGCGCATCCGTCTCCGCTTTCCGCCTACAGCGGCTTTTTCGGCTGCCGCCATTTTTCAAAGGCGGCGGAGTTTTTAAGACAAAACGGGACGGATATCGACTGGAGTCTTGACAAAGCGGAAAATATGTGATATATTTTCTCACGATAAAAGGGGAGCTTGGTTTAACCTTGCTGAGAGTGGGCTGTGTCGCCCTGACCTTACCTGATTTGGGTAATGCCAACGTAGGTGTATATCTATCGGAAGTCTTTTTCGGTGCGTCGCCTTTGTTGGCGGCGCATTTTTGTATTTTGAGGACGAAAATGGAAGCGTTATTAAACAATTTAAGAGAAAAAAAGCCGCTTATTCACTGCATAACAAACTACGTCACGGCAAACGACGTTGCAAACGCGCTGCTTGCAATAGGCGGCGCGCCCGTTATGGCGGACAGCGAGGCGGAGGCAGAGGACATAACGTCTATAAGCGCGGCGCTTTATATCAACACCGGCACGCTGAACGATATGCGGCAGGCTGCCATGCTGCGCGCGGGGCGCGCAGCAAACGCGGCGGGCATTCCCGCCCTGCTCGACCCTGTCGGTGCGGGCGCGTCGCGCGGGCGTACGGACGCTGTTAAAAAGCTCATTTACGCCGTGAAATTTGCCGTAATCCGCGGCAACGCCTCGGAAATCGCGGCAATCTCCGGCGCGGGCGGTTTTACCAAGGGGGTGGACGCCGCGCCGGACGACAGCCTGCCGGTAGATTCCGCAAGGGCTGTCGCCGCGGACACAAAATCGGTCGTCGTTATGAGCGGAAAAACGGACGTTGTGACAGACGGCAGGCGGTGCGTGTTTGTAAAAAACGGAAGCGAGCTTATGAGCAGGGTGACGGGTACCGGCTGCGTTTTGTCCGCGATTGTCGCGGCGTTTGTCGCGGCAAATCCCGAAAATACGTTTGACGCGGCGGTCGCCGCCGTATGCGCTATGGGGCTTGCGGGGCAGAAGGCGGCGGAGCGCATGAGCGGGGCTGACGGCAGCTTTTCCTATCGCGGGTATATGATAGACGCGCTTTACAATATGAGCGGCAGGACGCTTGAAAAGGAAGCAAGATATGAAATCGTTTAGTCTGCGGCTGTACGCCGTGACGGACAACGCCTGGCTTTGCGGCAGAAGCCTTGCAAACGACGTGGAGCTGGCGCTTATGGGCGGCGCGACAATGATACAGCTTCGGCAAAAGGGCGCGGGGGCGGACGAGCTTTGCCGCGCGGCAAAGGAGCTTAAACCGGTGTGTAAAAAATACGGTGCGCCGCTTATCGTAAACGACAGTGTGCAGGCGGCGCGCGAGTCGGGCGCGGACGGGGTTCACCTCGGTCAGGGGGATATGAACGCCGCGGACGCCCGCAAAATCCTCGGCGGCGACAGGATAATCGGCGTTTCCGCGTCCACCGTGACCCGGGCGCTGAGGGCGCAGCAAGACGGCGCGGACTACTTGGGCGTCGGCGCGGTGTTTCACACCGGCACCAAGGGCGACGCGACGCCGGTGTCGTTTGACACGCTCAAAAGCATATGCGAGGCGGTGACGATTCCCGTCGTCGCTATCGGCGGCATAACAAGGGACAACATTCTTTCCCTTGCGGGCAGCGGAATCGCGGGCGCGGCGGTGGTAAGCGCGATATTTGCAAAAGACGATATCCGCGCCGCGGCGGCGGAGCTTTTGGGGCTTGCGCGGAGGCTGTGATTATGGCAAAGCTTGTGATTTTCGATATGGACGGAACGCTTATAGACTCGATGCCGCTGTGGGGACACGCGGGAAGCAATTTCCTGCGTGAAAAAGGGATAGACCCCGCGCCCGATACCGACGATATCGCTTATTCGATGAGCGTTTCGGGGTTTGCGGATTTTATCCGCCGAAAGTACCGTATGGCGGAAAGCCAAAAGGAAATAACGGCGCAGATAGAAGCTTTCATAAACGACGGATATAAAAGACTTTCCGAGCGGCGGGGCGCGAGAGAGCTGCTTTTGAGCCTTAAACGGCTCGGGGTGAAAGCGGTGCTTGCCACCTCCAGCGGGGAGAGTCTTGCAAAGCCGACGCTGGAGCGGCTTTCGATGTGGGACTTTTTTGAAAGAAAATACTGCGACGCTCAGAAAAACAGCGCGGCGTTTTTTGAGGGCGTGGCGCGGGATATGGGGCTTTCGCCGCGCGATATCTGCGTTGCGGAGGACGCGCCCTATTCGGCGGCCTGCGCGGCGGCGGCGGGTATGAAGGTGCTTGGCGTATATGATGAGATGAGCTTTAAGTTTAACGGCGACATTAAGCCTTTGTCGGACATTTTTGTCTATGATTTTGCCGACGCGCCGAAAACGGCGAGGATGATAGCCGATATATAAAGGAGAATAATATGAAAACAGCTTTGACAATAGCGGGAAGCGACAGCAGCGGCGGCGCGGGAATACAGGCGGACATAAAAACGATGACCGCAAACGGCGTTTACGCCATGAGCGCGATAACGGCGCTCACCGCGCAGAACACGGTGGGAGTTCAGGGAATTTTCGAGGTGACGCCCGAGTTTTTATCGCTCCAGCTTGACAGCGTCTTTTCGGACATTTTCCCGGACGCTGTCAAAATAGGCATGGTGTCCTCCGTGCCGCTGATAGGCGCGATAGCGGAAAGGCTTGACCATTACGGGGCAAAAAACGTCGTGCTCGACCCGGTGATGGTGGCGACCAGCGGCGCGCGGCTGATATCGGAAGACGCGGTCGCGGCTTTAATCGAGCGGCTTAAAGCCGCGACCGCGTCT
>CANQVN010000126.1 GCA_947627315.1 uncultured Clostridia bacterium
GGCTTGCCCGCATTCTGTGCAGATTTGTGTATAAATCGCCCTACGGCATAGGTCTTTCGATACCCGAGACGATGGAGATGGCGCTGCGCGAGTGCGGCACGCTCAAAATCCTGTTCGCCGCCTTCTGCTCGGCGTGCGGCAAGCTTTTCGGAAAGCGCGGGATATTTTACGATATCGCGGGACCGAAGGCAAAATCTATCGACGGACCCTGCGACTGTACGATCCCGCCCTATAACCACTATGTGGTGCTCGGTCCCGAAAACCCGGACAGCGTCGCCCGCGCGATAAAGGAGCGGGTGGGACACGCCGTTTTGATTGTGGACATAAACGACCTTGACGGATGTATTCTGGGCGCGTCGGACGACGGTATCGACCGCAAGCTTTACGCGCGGGTGTTAAAGGACAACCCGCTCGGTCAGTCCCGCCAGCAGACGCCTATGGGCATCATCCGCAGGGTATGAAAAAAGCGCTTGCCGCGATGAGCGGCGGGGTGGACAGCTCGGTCGCGGCGTATCTTGCGATAAAAGACGGCGTGTCCTGCGTCGGCGGGACGATGCGCCTTTTCGACGGGGAGGACGCGGAAAGCTGCGCCTGCTGTAATCTTGACGATGCGCTGGACGCAAAGGAGGTCTGCCGTAAGCTCGGCATCGACCACTTTGTTTTTAACCTCAAGGACAAATTTGAAAGCGAGGTTATAAACCGCTTTGTCGCGGAATACGAGCGGGGCGGCACGCCCAACCCCTGCATCGACTGCAACCGTTACCTTAAATTTTCCGCGCTTTTTGACAGGGCGCGGGTTTTGGACTGCGAGTATATCGTGACCGGTCACTACGCGCGGATTGAAAAGGCGGGCGGGCGGTATCTGTTAAAACGCGCCGCCGATTTGTCAAAGGACCAGAGCTATGTGCTGTACAGTCTTTCGCAGGCTCAGCTCTCCCGCACGCTGCTGCCGCTCGGCGGGCTTTCAAAGGCAAGGGTGCGGGAAATAGCGGAGAGTCTCGGCTTTGTCAACGCGGACAAGCCGGACAGTCAGGACATCTGCTTTGTACCGGACGGGGACTACGCCGCGTTTATCGAGCGGCGGCGGGGCGCGCCATACCCTGCCGGCAATTTCGTAGACGAGAGCGGGCGGATTCTCGGTCGCCACCGCGGCGTCATCCGCTACACGGTAGGTCAGCGAAAGGGGCTGGGGCTGTCCTTTGCCGAGCCGATGTACGTCAAGCAAAAGCGGGCGGAGACTAACGAAATTGTTCTCTGCCCCGAAAACGGGCTTTATGAAACGGAGCTTTTTGCCCGCGATTTTAACTGGATAGCGTTTGAAAAGCCGCAAGGAAGCCTTCGCGCCGAGGTCAAAACGCGCTATCGTGCGACCCCCGCGCCGGCGACGGTTTTTCCGCTTGAGGGCGACCGGGTGAAAATCGTGTTTGACGCGCCCGTCCGCGCGATAACTCGGGGGCAGGCGGCTGTTGCCTACGCGGGCGATATCGTCGTCGGCGGCGGCGTTATAGAATAGGAGTATAATATAATATGTGGTTTTTGCTTTCGATAGTCGCGCTGCTCTGCTGGAGCGGGTCGGATTTGTTTTCAAAAATCGGCTGTGCCGACAGGGCGGATAAGCTGTCCCACCTTAAAATGGTAATCGCCGTCGGCGCGGTGATGGGGCTTCACGCCGCGTGGGAGATTTTTGTCGGCAAGACGGAGATAACGCTGAAAATAATTGTTGCGTATCTGCCCGTTTCCCTGCTTTACATACTTTCAATGGCGCTGGGGTATCTCGCGCTGAGGTATATCGAGCTTTCGGTGTCCTCCCCCGTCTGCAACTCGTCCGGCGCGCTTGTCGCTATCATCTACCTTGTCCTTTACGGTCCGCGGGAAACGGGCGTCGGTCAGCTTACAGCGACCGCCGTTATCTGTGCCGGCGTTATTCTGCTTGGCGTCGTCGAGTCGCGGGAGGACGAGGCGCTTCGCGCCGAGCGGCAGAAAAAGAGCAATTATAAATATGTAAAAAGCCCGCTTGCGCTGATTCTGCCGCTGCTCTACTGCCTGCTCGACGCGGCGGGGACGTTTGCGGACAGCCGCGTGCTGGAAAAGATAAACGAGGACTCGGCAAACGTCGCGTATGAGCTGACCTTCCTGTTTGCGGGGGTGTGCGCGCTTGTATACTGCCTTATAAAGCGGGAAAAGCCGCAGCCCAAAAAGGCGGCGCCCCGCTTTGTCGGCGCGGTGTTCGAGACGGCGGGACAGCTTGCCTATATCTACGCTATCGGCGATGAGGAGCACGTTATGCTCGCCGCGCCGATAATCTCGGCGTACTGCGCGCTGTCGGTGCTGTGGTCGAGCATTTTCTTAAAAGAGCGGCTTTCCAAAAAGCACTACGCCGCCATCGCCGTCGTCATTGTCGGAATAATTATAATGGGGGTATTCGATGTCTGAAAAACCGTATGTGCCGATAAACTGCTTTTTCAAGGGCAGCTACAATCCCGTTTACACGCGGGCAATCGAGCGGGTAAACCGCTTTTGCTTTAAGTACAACTACAGGCTTCACTCGCCCGAAAAGCGGGAGAAAATGATACGCGCGCTGTTCGGGGCGGCGGGAAAAGCCCCCGTCGTCACCCCGCCCTTCTGGTGCGACTTTGGCGGCAACATCGAGGTCGGTGACAATTTCTACTCAAACCACAACCTTGTGATAACGGACGGGGCGAAGGTGGTTTTCGGCGACAACGTGTTTATAGCGCCAAACTGCTGCATAACGACCGCCGAACACGCGATAGACCCCGATATGCGGCGGCAGGGGATAGAGATTGCAAAGCCGATAACCGTCGGCAGCAACGTGTGGATAGGCGCGGGCAGCGTTGTTTTGGCGGGGGTGACGATAGGCGACAACTCCGTTATCGGCGCGGGCAGCGTCGTTACCCGCGACATCCCGCCAAACGTGGTGGCGCTCGGCGTCCCCTGCCGCGTGTTAAGACAGATTACCGAAGAGGATAAGAAAACCTATCCCATGTATGAATAAAAAACACATCCCAATGGGATGTGTTTTTTTATTTCTTTATCGCCTTTTTTACTCTTGCGGAAACAAGCGCCGCGGCGGCTATCTTTGCCGCATCGGGCAGTACAAACGGGAAAACGCAGCTTATAAGCGCGCTCCATACCCCGCCGCCCGAGACGTATGCAAACCACGCCGTGCCGAAGGCGTAGCAGCACAGCATGCCGCCCGCAAAAGAGAGTGTCCGCGCCGGATTTCCCCGCTTTTCAAACGGCAGCATAATAAGCGGCACGAATAAAAACCCCAAAATATACCCGCCCGTTACGCCAAACAGCTTTGAAATGCCGCCCGAAAAGCCCGAAAACACGGGAAGTCCCGCCGCTCCCAGCGCAATCCACACCGCCGTCGCCAAAAATCCGTCAAACCCGCCCAGCGTCATTCCTGCGGCAAACACCGCAAAGGTCTGCATGGTAAACGGCACCGGCGCGGGAATCGTCACCCAGGAGCAGACCGCCGTCAAAGCCGCGAAAATCCCGATGCGGCATATCCTTTTTATGCTCATTTTCCCTCTCCTTTATCTTTATTGTCAACCATTATACACATTTTGGTTTACAATGTCAACAAAAAATATGTGATTTCGCCGCCCTTTGTCCGCTTTTTGGGACACAACGCCCGCTATAATGTGGGTGTAAAAACAAAAAGGAGGACAAAAAGATGAAAAAGAGGATAGGCAGGCGGGAAATGAGCCTTATAGCCGAGTGTGTGAAAGACAACCCCTCCTTTGAAAAAATCGAGCGGCTGTTTGAGCAGGGGGCGGACCCCAACGCGGTAAACGGCGCGGGGGAGAGTG
>CANQVN010000127.1 GCA_947627315.1 uncultured Clostridia bacterium
CCGAGTATTACAAGTGGACTCAGTGGATATTTTTGCAGCTTTTCAAGCGCGGACTTGCGTATAAAAAAGAGATGAACGTCAACTGGTGTACCTCCTGCAAGGTGGTTTTGGCAAACGAGGAGGTTGTAAACGGCAAGTGCGAGCGCTGCCACAGCGACGTTATACATAAGGTCAAAAGCCAGTGGATGCTCAAAATCACCGAGTATGCCGAGCGGCTGATTTCCGACCTTGACGGGCTGGATTATATCGACCGCGTCAAGATACAGCAGAAAAACTGGATAGGAAAGTCGACCGGCGCGTCCGTTTGCTTCAAAACGACGGCGGGCTATGACCTTGAGGTGTATACCACCCGCCCCGACACGCTGTTCGGCGCGACCTATATGGTAGTGTCGCCCGAGCACCCGATGATAGACCTGTATAGGGACAGTATCAAAAATATCGGCGCGGTCGACGAATACAGAAAGACCGCCGCCGCGAAAAGCGATTTTGAACGCAGCGAGCTGCAAAAGGACAAGACAGGCGTGCGCATCGAGGGTATCGACGGCATAAACCCAGTAAACGGCGCGCAGATACCGATATATATTTCGGATTATGTTCTTATGTCTTACGGCACCGGCGCGATTATGGCGGTTCCCGCGCACGACGAGCGCGACTGGGAGTTTGCCAAAAAGTTCGACCTGCCGATAATCGAGGTCGTCGCGGGCGGAGACGTGCGCAGCGCGGCGTATACCGACGTTGCGGAGGGTACGCTTGTAAACAGCGGGTTTTTGACAGGTCTTTCGGTTGCCGAAGCGAAAAAGAAAATGACAGAGTTTCTTGAACAAAAGGGCGTTGGCGGCGCGAAGGTCAACTACAAGCTGCGCGACTGGGTGTTTTCCCGCCAGCGCTACTGGGGCGAGCCGATACCGATTGTCTGCTGTGACAAATGCGGCTACGTTCCGCTGCCCGAAAGCGAGCTGCCGCTTATGCTGCCCGACGTCGAGAGCTACGAGCCGACCGACAACGGCGAAAGCCCGCTTGCCGCGATAGACAGCTTTGTAAACACCACCTGCCCCAGGTGCGGCGGCCCCGCCCGCCGCGAGACGGACACTATGCCCCAGTGGGCGGGTTCGTCCTGGTATTTTCTGCGGTATACCGACCCGCACAACGATAAAGAGCTCGCCTCCAAAAAGGCGCTTGAATACTGGCTGCCGGTCGACTGGTACAACGGCGGTATGGAGCATACGACGCTGCATTTGCTCTATTCCCGGTTCTGGCACAAGTTTCTGTATGATATCGGGGTCGTGCCGACGAGCGAGCCTTATGCAAAGCGCACCTCGCACGGTATGATACTGGGTGAAAACGGCGAGAAAATGAGCAAGTCGCGCGGCAACGTCGTCAACCCCGACGATATTGTGGAGCAGTATGGCGCGGACACCATGCGTCTTTACGAGATGTTTATCGGCGACTTTGAAAAAAGCGCGCCCTGGAGCGCGTCCAGCATACGCGGCTGTAAGCGGTTTTTGGAGCGGGTCGCGTCCCTTTCCGATATTCTGACCGAGGGCGACGCGTATTCAAAGGAGCTGGAGCGCTCCTTCCACGCCGTTATTAAAAAGGTGACAGGCGATATTGTTTCGCTTAAATTCAACACCGCGCTTGCCGCCATGATGTCGCTTATCAACGAGATATATGACAAGGGTTCGATAACAAAGCGCGAGTTTAAGACCTTCATCACGCTGCTCTGCCCCTTTGCGCCCCACCTCTGCGAGGAGCTTTGGGAGCAGGCGGGCTTTGAGGGGGATATGACGCACGCGCCATGGCCCGAGTATGACGAGCAGAAGACAAAGCTTTCCGAGGTGGAAATCGCCGTTCAGATTATGGGCAAGGTGCGCGGAAAGCTGACAGTCCCCGCCGATGCGGATGAGGCGCAGGTAACCGAGCTTGCCAAAGCGGACGCGCGTATAGCCCCGCTGCTTTCGGGCAAGCAAATAGTCAAGGTCATCTACGTCAAGGGCAAGCTTATAAATATCGTCGCAAAATAAATAATAAAAAACGGAGGCTCTTGCCTCCGTTTTTTAATTTTGAAATTCTATGCTCTGCTTTGTTATCAGCGGGTATGCTTTGATTTTGCTGCCGTCAAGATCCTCGCGGCGCATATCGACTGCGGATATCCGGCTGTTTTCGTATGTCGTGTAGTAGTAAACGCCGGTATCGGTGTTGCAGCAGGAGCTGTAAATTGTGATTTCATACTTGCCCTCGCCCAGGTGGACGCAGCCGCGCGGCTGCTCCACCGAGCGCAGGATTTTGAAAAACTGGTTTACGCTTGCGTCCTCGCCGCTGTCGGACACAGAGTTAAGCGCGGTAAACGCCGCCTTTACAAACCGCGATGCGGACGACAGGTCGCCCGGCATACCGAACGCGCCCATACCCTTGCAGTAAGGGGTGAGAGGCACGCGCGGCGAGAACCTGTTTTCCGGCACCTCGCTTGTGAGGTTCATATAGCTGTTGAGATTGAGCATCTGAAAGTCAAAGGGCGGGTCGTTGGTGAGAACCTTCGCGGGATTGTCTGTGACCTTAAGCCCGTCTTTTGTCGGCTCTATTACAAACGCGCGCTTTTTGTCCGCCACCATCCAATGCAAAAGCGAGCAGGGCATACCCTCGCTGAAGCTGTCGTCTGTGATAACGGCGTTTTCCAGCAGCTTATAAGCCTCGTTTGCATCGGCGCAGCGACTTAAAATAAGCGGGATTACCTCAAAGGACGGTATGTTGACAGCTCCGCTTTTCGGCTTGGAATATACGGCGTTATTCGGGAAGTTGAGCGCCGCGATGCTCAGCCCCTTTTCATTTGTTGCGTCATAGTAGAGCGGACAGCCCGAAACGACCGTCGCCATACCTATCATCGCAAAGTGGTCGCGGCATTCGCCCTCATACCTGAAATTAAAAGGATACGCCCGCGGCGTTATAACGACCTTTTCGTCGTAGTGATATTCAAGATCAAGATTTCGCCCGAAATAGTGCGCGTCTGTCCTGTAAGAAACTGCGGTACACATATTTTTTCCTCCTTTTTATACATATGTTACCCCATTTGTTTCTAAAAATCAACAGTATTTCCCGCCTGTTCCAAAAAAGACGGCGGCAGAAATGCCGCCGCCTGCAAGCTGTAAGCCTGCTTTAACCTAAGCTATAATACACACCGGCGCGAAATATACGTTTTGAGACCGCGCCGGGTAGCTTTCAGACTTGCCGGATGTCCGAGCCGTGGTGCATACGTTGCAGCCGATACTGTCAAGAGACGTCGTGTTTCTCGGCGTGCGCAGAAAAGCGTTTACCGCGCCGCCGTCCGTCGCGTATTCGATGCGCTCGGTATTGTCGAGGCTTTTGTAATACTCCAGCTGCTCGCCCTCGTGATTTTTGCTGTGCGTTTGGGAGCCGTAGACCTGCGCGTCGGACAGCAGGAAAAACTTGTCTTTCAGAGTGTACTGCACGTTTGCCTGATGTGAGATATAAACAGGCGGCTCGACGCACTCGACCGCGGCGGGCTGAACGACAGACAGAAAATCGTCCGGAAGTATGCTTTGCAGTCCCTTTATTGTCTGAGGGATATATTTCCCGTCCGCTTTAGGAAGGGCAAACACTCCGCCGCTTTCCCAATTTCCGCCCTCTTTTGGCAGGTTGAGCCAGTGACGAATAAAGCTTTGCTCGTATTCCGCACACCCGTTTGCCGCGACGCAGAGCAGGTTGACGTTATCCATCGAAACGGGCTGTAAGCTTTCGGGTATTGAATCGTCACTAATCTCATACGCGTTTGGCAGCGT
>CANQVN010000128.1 GCA_947627315.1 uncultured Clostridia bacterium
ACCTCGTCCGCCGTCTGTCCGACGCAGGTGACCTTGCCCTCGACAAGCCCCAGAAGCTGACCCTTGCGAATCTGCTGCCCGTCAAACTCGCTGTCGCGGGCGGCATACGTCAGCTGAGCGGTGCGAACGTCGGAAAGCGCGTCTGTCATAATCCGCTCGTTTTCCGCACAGTCAAGACTGTCGTCAAAGCTGAGCAGCGCGGTAATCCCCTGCGGTATCGTTTTCGACGGGACGACGACTACCTTTCTGTCCGAGATGGAGACCGCCTGCTCCGCCGCCATAATTATGTTTTTGTTGTTCGGCAGGACAAACACCGTCTCCGCCGTCGTCTTTTCTATCGCGGCGAGAATGTCCTCGGTCGAGGGGTTCATCGTCTGTCCGCCCTCGACGATAACGTCCACGCCCATATCCTTAAACAGCGCGGAAAGCCCCTCGCCTGCCGACACCGACACAAAGCCGTATTTCTTATCTATCTTAGGCGCGGCTGCCTTTTGCTCTTTGAACTGCTCGCGCATATTTTCTATTTTCATATTGACAAGCGAGCCGAAGCGCAGTGCCTCCTCAATCGCCCTGCCGGGGTGATTGGTATGGACGTGGACCTTGATTATAACGCCGTCGTCCACCACAACGACGCAGTCGCCTATCGACTCGAGATAGCGGCGCAGCTCGCCGGAATCGCTCTTGGGCGCGGTGCTTTCCTTATTTACGATATACTCGGTGCAATAGGCAAATACGATGTCCTCTTCGCTCTCAAAGACGTTAAATTCCGCAAAGTCGGCGGGAACCTGCTCGGCTTCGGCGCCCTCCGCCGGCTGAACCGGCTTTCCGTCAAGGCAGGAGAGCATCCCCTCCAAAATGACGACAAGACCCTTTCCGCCCGCATCGACAACGCCCGCCTGCTTGAGCACCGGCAGCATTTCGGGTGTTTTTTCAAGCGTCTGCTTCGCCTGCTCGATGTAATATGCGAAGGTATCGCGAACGTCCTCCGCCTTTTCCGCATAAACCGCGGTGTTTTCCGCGGCGACGCGCGCCACGGTAAGTATAGTCCCCTCGGTCGGCTTCATAACCGCCTTGTACGCCGCGGCGACGCCTGAGGAAAAAGCCGCCGCGAGCGTCTTTGAGTCCGCCTCGGACTGCCCCGCAAGCCCCTTTGCCATACCGCGAAAGAGCAGCGACAGGATAACGCCGCTGTTTCCCCGCGCGCCGCGCAGAAGCGACGACGCCGTGACGTCCGCCGCTTTGTCTATCCCCGCGCCCTCCAGCGTCCTGAGCGACTTTGCGGCGGCTCCTATGGTAAGCGACATATTGGTGCCGGTGTCCCCGTCCGGAACGGGAAAGACGTTGAGCGCGTTTATCGCCGATTTCTGGTTTTCAATGTTGTTGGCGGCGGATATAACCATATCCCTGAACATATTGCCGTTTATCATTAACTGTTATGTCTCCTTAATTCGTCTTCATCGCGTCAACATACACATCGACCTTCCTGACCTTAAAGCCGGTCATCTTTTCGACGATGTATTTGACCTCTTTGGCAATACTGCCCGATATGGCGGGCAAGTTTATACCGTAGCTCACAATTATATGAACGTCTATCACAAGATATTCGCCATCGCACGTCACCTTGACGCCCTTGTCATAATTTCCCTTTTTCAAAAGCGAAACTATGCCCTCTGCGGCGTTTTTCGACGCCATGCCGACAACGCCGTAGCAATTGTTGATAACATGCCCCACAACATTGGCAAACACACTCTGATATATGTTTATCACGCCGTTATGGTTTTTTATCTCAAGCATTATAAAGCCTCCTTTTTACGGTATTTTAACAAGTTATAATTACTATTATATATCATTATACCATTTTTATCAAAATTTACAACCTTTTTTCCCAAAAAACCGTAAATAGGAAAAAGACGGGCGGCAAAAACGCGAACGTCCGCCCCTCGTACACGAGCGGCGGACGTTTTTATTTATTAAAAAGCTGGTTCAGCTTTTGAAAAAAGCTTTCCTTTTTCTCGAAATTCTTTTCGGTTATCGAATCGGCGAATTTTTTAAGTAACTCCTTTTGCGATGCAGACAGGTTGCGCGGCACCTCGACCGAGACCTTGACATACATATCCCCGCGGGTTCTGCCGCCCAGCTTTGGCACGCCCTTGCCCTTAAAGCGGAAAGTGCTGTCTGTCTGCGTACCCTCCGGCACGGTATATTTTATCTTGCCGTCCAGCGTCGGCACCACCATCTCACAGCCCAGCGCGGCGTCGGTGAGAGAAATGGGTATCTCGCAGTAGATATCGTTGCCGCGGCGTTCAAAAATCTTATGCGGCGCAACGGACACCACAATATACACGTCGCCCGCCGGACCGCCGTTTCTGCCCGAATTGCCCTGCCCGCGCAGCGTCAGCGTCTGTCCGTTGTCAATACCGGCGGGGATTTTCACCTTGGTCTTTTTGTTCTCGGTGATTATGCCGCCCTGACAGTCGGGACAGGGGGTCTTGATGCGCCTGCCGCTGCCCTGACAAATGGGACAGGTGCGCTGGGACTGGACGTTTCCGAGTATCGTGCGCTGGACGGAGGTGACAACTCCCCTGCCCCCGCACTGGGAACAGGTCTCAAACTCGGTTCCGTTTTTGGCGCCCGTACCCTTGCAGGACTTACAGGCGCAGCGGCGGGTATACCGCACCTCTTTTTCGCAGCCGAAAGCCGCCTCGGTAAACTCTATTTTGACACGCAGGCTTATGTCCTCGCCCTTGGAGGGCGCGTTGGTTCGCCTGCCGCCGCCCATACCGCCGCCGAAAAAGGTCTCGAAAATATCGCCGAAGCCGCCGAAACCGCCAAAGTCGCCAAAGCCGCCAAAGCCGCCGGCGCCACCTCCCGCGCCCGCGCCCGCGCCGTAGGACGGGTCTACCCCCGCGTGACCGAACTGGTCATACCGCGATTTCTTTTCGGGGTCGGACAGCACGCTGTACGCCTCATTGACCTCCTTGAACTTCGCCTCGGCGTCCTTGTCGCCCGGGTTGAGGTCGGGGTGGTACTTTTTGGCAAGCTTTCTGAAAGCGCGCTTTATTTCGTCGTCACTTGCGCCCTTTGAAAGCCCCAGCACCTCATAATAATCTCTTTTTTCCGCCATAAAACAGTCCTTTACCCTGCCGCACACGGCGGCAGGGCTTTGAAAATTCGGATATAATTATTTTTTATCGTCCGCGTCGGTAAAGTCGGCGTCATACACGCCGTCCTGCCCGGGCGCGGCTCCGGCATCCGCCGCAGTACCCGCCTCGGGCGCGGCTCCCGCCGCACCTGCCTGGGAATATATCTTGGACGAAAACTCATAAAGCTTGTTCTGAAGCGCCTCGGTCGCCGCCTTGATAGCGGCGGTATCCGTGCCTTTAAGCGCCTCTTTGACCTTTTCGACCTCGGCGTTTATCGCGCCCTTATCGTCGGCGGACAGCTTGTCGCCCGCGTCGCTTACAGTCTTTTCGGTCTGATAAACAAGCTGGTCGGCATTGTTTCTCGTCTCTATTTCCTCTTTCTTTTTCGCGTCCTCGCCGGCGTAGTTTTCGGCGTCCCTGACCGCTTTATCAATCTCGTCCTTGGACAGGTTGGTCGATGCGGTTATGGTGATGTTCTGCTGTTTGCCGGTGCCCATATCCTTGGCGGTGACGTTTACTATGCCGTTGGCGTCGATATCAAAGGTGACCTCTATCTGCGGGACGCCGCGCGGAGCGGGGGCGCTACCGTCGA
>CANQVN010000129.1 GCA_947627315.1 uncultured Clostridia bacterium
ACGTCGACAGTCTTCCCACCACCATTTCGGGGTATGTGCCGGTGTCGGAGGGCAGCTACCCTGTCGGCGAGTACGACAGCTACCGCATCGTCTACGAGGGCGAGACGGGGGAGGGCGTGCTTCGCTTGCAGCAGACCTTTATAAACAGCGGGAAGTACGTGTATATTTACTCCTTTATCGCCGAGCCGAAAAGCTATGATTACTTTAACGCAAATTCGGAGGTAATGCTGTCCACCTTCAAGGCGCTGTCTAAATGAGCGAAATAACGGAGCTGCTCTCCCGCCACGGCTTTCGGACGGATAAGTCGCTCGGACAGAACTTTCTGACAGACGGCAATATAATGAACGCCGTTGCAAAAGCCGCCGCGGGCGGTCCCCGCGCGCTTGAAATCGGCGCGGGGCCGGCGCTTCTCACGCGAAAGCTCTGCTCGGTTTTTGACAGCGTCGTCACCGTCGAGCTGGATAAAACACTCGCGCCCGTCTGCGCCGAGGTGCTGGAGGGCGTGACAAACCACCGCATGGTGTACGGCGATTTTCTGAAATGCGATATCGGGAGTCTTTTCGACTCGTTTCCGGTGACGGCGGTGGGCAACCTGCCCTACAACCTCACGGGCGAAATCGTGACAAAGCTGTTGAAAAACCACGCGCTTTTTGACAAAGCCGTCATTATGGTTCAAAAGGAGGCGGCAGACAAGCTTTTGTCCCCGCCCGGAGTTAAAAGCTACCGTGCGATAAGCGCGCTTTGCGGCTATTTTGCGGATATGGAGCGGCTTTTCGACCTGCCGCCCGACAGGTTTTATCCGCAGCCGCGCGTGACAAGCGCGGTGCTTGTGATGAAATTCAAAAAAGGGCTTTTAATCCCGCCCGAAAAAGAAAATGGGTTTTTCCGCTTTGTCCGCTCGCTTTTCACCTCCCGGCGCAAGATGCTTTGCTCGTCTTTTCAGTCAAAGGAGCAAAGGGAGAAAGCGGGCGCGGCGCTCGACAGACTTCAAGTCCCGCGGAATATAAGGGCGGAACAGCTCTCTCCCGCGCTTATGGCACAGCTTTACCTTGACCTTGAAAATTAACAAAATGAATTTTATGAAATTAAATCTTGCATTTTAATAAGCCATTATATATAATATAAAATGAAAAAAACAAGGAGAAAAAGTACAATGACAACCAACAAGACAGTTTTAGAGTGGGTTGACGAGATAAAGTCTCTTGTAAACCCCGACAGCGTCATGTGGATAACGGGCGACGAGGCGCAGCTTGAAGGTCTGCGCGCCGAGGCGGTTTCCACCGGCGAGCTTGAAAAGCTGAACGAGCAGCTGCTGCCCGGCTGCTACCTGCACAGGACAAAGCCGAACGACGTGGCGCGCGTCGAGGACAGGACGTTTATCTGCTCCCGCGAAAAGGAAAACGCAGGACCTACCAACAACTGGTGCGACCCCAGGGAGATGTATAAAAAGCTTTACGACATCGCCCGCGGCACCTACAAGGGCAGGACGATGTATATCATCCCGTTTTCGATGGGTCCGATAGGCTCGCCGCTTGCAAAGATAGGCATTGAGATAACAGACTCTATCTACGTCGTTTTGAATATGGCGATAATGACCCGCGTGGGCGACAGGGTGCTGGAAGCTCTGGGCGACAGCAACGACTGGGTGCGCGGCTTCCACGCAAAGTGCGACGTCGACCCCGAAAACAGATACATCTGCCAGTTCCCGGAGGACAACGCGATTATCTCCGTAAATTCGGCTTACGGCGGCAACGTGCTGCTCGGTAAAAAGTGCTTCGCGCTTCGCATCGCCTCCTACCAGGGCTGGAAAGAGGGCTGGATGGCGGAGCATATGCTCATCCTCGGCATCGAGAACCCCCGCGGCGAGGTGAAATACGTCGCGGCGGCGTTCCCGTCCGCCTGCGGCAAGACCAACCTTGCGATGATGATACCGCCCAAGTACCTGCGCGACAAGGGCTACAAGGTCTGGACGGTGGGCGACGATATCGCCTGGATGCGCATCGGCAAGGACGGCAGACTGTACGCCATCAACCCGGAAAACGGCTTTTTCGGCGTCGCGCCCGGCACCAACGCCAAGTCAAACTTCAATGCGCTTGAATCGACCAAGAAAAATACGATATTCACAAACGTTGCGCACGATCTTTCCAACAACACCGTATGGTGGGAGGGACTCAACAAGGATCTGCCGCAAAACGCGATAGACTGGCGCGGAAACAAGTGGGACGCCTCCAAGTTTGATAAAAACGACAAGTCGACCTGCGCCGCCCACCCCAACTCGCGCTTTACCGCGCCCGCTGTCAACTGCCCCTGCATCTCGCCCGAGTTTGACAAGGGCGAGGGCGTGCCGATTTCCGCCATCATCTTCGGCGGCAGGCGCGCGAAATGCACCCCCCTTGTATACCAGTCAAAGAGCTGGGAAAACGGCGTGTTTGTAGGCTCTGCCATGGCGTCCGAGACGACGGCTGCCGCCGCCGGCGCCGTCGGCGTTGTCCGCCGCGACCCGATGGCGATGCTGCCCTTCTGCGGCTACCATATGGGCGACTATTTTGCCCACTGGCTGGAGATGGGCAAAAAGCTGGGCGACAAAGCGCCTAAGATATTCAACGTCAACTGGTTCCGTACCGACGATGAGGGCAACTTCATGTGGCCCGGCTTTGGCGACAATATGCGGGTTATCAACTGGATAATCGACCGCTGCGAGGGCAAGGCGGACGCGGTTGAAACGCCGATAGGCTTTGTTCCCCGCCCGGAGGATATCGACCTTACCGACCTTGATATGGATATCGAGACGCTGAGAAGCATCCTTGCGGTGGATAAGGACATCTGGAGCAAGGAAGCGGCTGAAATAGAGGAGCATTATAAGAAATTCGGCGACAAGCTGCCGAAAGAGCTCAGAAACCAGCTTGAAACGCTCAAAGCAAACCTGAAGTAATCAGAACTGTAAAAAACCCACGGAACATTGTTCCGTGGGTTTTTGTTACTGCTCGGGAATATCCAGTATCCCGTCCGCCGCGGCGGCGTCTATCGACTCGACGTTTTTCAGGTTTTTCTGTATTATGTCGTTGCGGCGGCAGGCGTCGTCCAGCGTCCGTCCCGCCTCGTCCACCTTTTTACGCGCCTTTTCCAGAACCTCGCCGAACTTGGCATACTGCGCCTTGGCGGCGGCAAGCAGGCGGCGCACCTCGTCCGCCTTTTTGTTGATGGCGACGGTGCGAAAGCCCATCGCGAGCGCGCTGAGCAGCGCCGTTATCGTGGCGGGTCCCGCTATCATTATCCCGTCCTTTTGCAGACGCTCGGCAACGCCGTTTCTGCCGGAGGCTATCTCGGCGTAAAGCCCCTCGGTCGCAAGGTACATTATGGCAAACGGCGTCGTCTCGGGCTGGCTTATATACTGCTTTATCAGCTTGCCCTCGTCCAGAACCCTGCGCTCCAGCGCCTTTTTGGCAGCCTCAAGTCCCTGCGCGTCTCCCCTGTCGGCGGCGGCGGTAAGGCGCGCGTAGTCCTCCATCGGGAATTTTGAGTCAATCGGAAGATAGGTCACCCCTTCGCCGTCCTGCGAGGGGATTTTCACCGCAAACTCGACCGCGCCGTTGTATTTCGGGTTGGTCTGCACGTTTGTCTCGTACATACCCGCCACCGTCTCGTCCAGAATGTTGCCGAGC
>CANQVN010000130.1 GCA_947627315.1 uncultured Clostridia bacterium
TATGAGATAGATATGGACCCCGCGCTTGCCGAGTACAGCATACCCAAGCTGTCGCTCCAGCCGCTTGTCGAAAACGCGCTCTACCACGGCATAAAGCTGAAGCGGGGCGGCGGCAAAATCAGGATTGAGAGCATAGCGGACGGGGAGTTTGCCCTGCTGCGCGTGTCGGATGACGGCGTGGGTATGCCGCCCGAGCGGCTGAAAGCCGTGCGGGAGGGGCTTGACAAGGACAAAAGCACCGGATTTGGCATAACCGCGGTTTACAGGCGGCTGCTTCTCATGTTCAAGGACAAATTCGATTTTACAATTTCAAGCACCGAGGGCAAGGGTACCGAGGTCGTTATTCGTATTCCCCGCATTACGTCGGAGGAAAATAACCCGAAAGGTTAAGTTGTTATGAAAAAAGCGATTGCATTTCTCATCTCCGCGGCGCTGCTGCTCTGCGGCTGCGCATTTCACGCCGACGAGGACGAGCTTATTGTCGTCGGCTTTTCGCAGGTCGGCTCAGAGTCGAGCTGGCGGATAGCGAACACCCGCTCGATGACAGAGACCTTTTCGGAGCAAAACGGGTTTGAGCTGATTTACGACGACGCCAAAAACAAACAGCAGAACCAGTACGACGCGATACGCGAATTTATTCAGCAGGAAGTGGACTACATAGTTCTCGCCCCCATCACCGAGACAGGCTGGGACGGGATACTGACCGAGGCGAAAAACGCCGGAATACCCGTGATAATAGTCGACCGCAGCGTCTCGGTAGCAGACGACAGCCTTTACACCTGCAAGGTCGGGTCGGACTTTTTGGAGGAAGGCGCAAAAGCCGCCCGATGGCTTGAAAGCGAGCTTGAAAGCCGCGGAAAAAAGGACGTGCGGATACTCCACCTCCAGGGTACGCGCGGGTCCACCTCGCAGCTTATGCGTACAAAAGGGCTGGAGACGGCGGTGGCAGCCAATCCCGACTGGGAGATAGCGGCGCAGTTCGAGTGCGACTACACCGAGGCTATGGGGTATGAGGTGACACGCGACTATCTTGAAAAGGATAAGAACATCAACGTTATTTTCAGCGAAAACGACAATATGTCCTTCGGCGCTATGCGCGCTATGGACGAGGCGGGCATAACCTACGGCAAGGACGGCGACGTTATCGTGATATCGTTCGACGCGGTGCGCTCCGCCCTCACCGAGTGCCTGAAAGGAAATATAAACCTCTGCGTCGAATGCAACCCGCTGCACGGTCCGCGGGTGCGCTCGCTTATCGAGCAGCTCGAAAACGGCGAGCTTCCGCAAAAGCAGTCCTTCGTTGAGGAAACGGTCTTTGACTGCAGCACAATAAAACAGGAGGACATCGAAAACAGGGCGTATTGAATATCACCCCGCAAAGCAGATGCTTTGCGGGGCGTTTTTTTATCGGAATAAAAAAGTCAACCTTGAGCGTAAAATTTCCGTAATTTCCGAAACGGAAAATTTGAAAAATATAAAATTTCCATAAAAGGGAGTAAAAATTTCGGTGGCAAAAGGCGTGAAAAACCATATAATTAAAGTATAACAACCGTTAAAAAACGGCGACATTAGAAAGGGAGGTAATTACAATGAAAACCAAAATCAAAAGGCTGGCGGCATTGCTGCTCGCGCTGACAATGTTATTCACGCTGGTCGCCTGCTCCAGCGGCGGCGATGACACAAACAGCGGTGATAACACAAACAGCGGCGACACCATCAAGGTCGGATTTGCTCAGGTCGGTCACGAGTCTGACTGGCGTACAGCTTCCACCAAGTCGGCACAGTCCACATTCTCCGCGGAGAACGGATATGAGCTCTCGTTTGTTGACTGCGACAACAACACGGCGCGTCAGCTCGAGGCGGTCCGCAACTTCATTCAGCAGAAGATGGACTACATCATAATCGACCCGATAGCGGACACCGGCTGGGACACCGTTCTCACCGAGTGCGAAGACGCTAAAATCCCGGTAGTCGTGATTGACCGTAACATCACAGACTCGGATAAATACGTCTCCTGGGTCGGTTCCGACTTTAAGACCGAGGGTCTTGCCTGCGGCGAGTGGCTTGCAGCCTACGCAAAAGCCAAGGGTATAAGCGAGGTCAAACCTCTCGTTATCGAGGGTTCGACAGGCGCGTCCGCCACAAACGGACGTACCGAGGGCTTTAAGGAAATCGCCGACCGCGAGGGTTGGACGATAATCGACTCTCAGAACGGCGACTTTACCGAGGACGGCGGTCAGGAAGTTATGGAGTCCTACTGCCAGAGCTACAAGGGTCAGTTCAACGTTGTTATCTGCCAGAACGATAACGAGGCATACGGCGCGATGACCGCTATGGACAACGCGGGCGTTACCTACGGTGTTGACGGCGACGTTATAATCGTCTCGTTTGACTCCAACAAGCGCGCGGTAGAGCTTGTCAAAGACGGTAAGCTCAACGCGACGTTCGAGTGCAACCCGCTTGCCGCTCCGACAGTTGACGAAGTTATCAAAAAGCTTGAAAAGGGCGAAAGCGTAGAGAAAGAAATCTACATGAAAGAGTCCTGGCTTGCAAACGAGGATATCGTGCCTTCCATCACCATCAACGGTACGACGCACGAGATAATCCACGTCACAGACGAAGTGCTTGCAAACCGCGCCTATTGATTAAACAGCTAAACGGTCCTGCGGGAGGACCCCGGACTGTCCGGGGTCCTCTTTTGATGGGATTTCCGCAAAACTGAGCGTTTTGCGGGGTACGGTTACATTGAGAGAGGTGAAATATATGGAACAGGGCGTCGTTTTAACGATGCGCGGCATAAGTATGTCGTTCCCCGGCGTCAAGGCGCTGGACAACGTCGACTTCACGCTTCGCCGCGGTGAAATACACGCGCTGATGGGCGAGAACGGCGCGGGAAAGTCAACGCTTATCAAGTGCCTGACCGGCGTCAACGACTTTGAGGCGGGCGAAATACACGTCGACGGCGTGGAAGGCACGGTTAAAAACCGCTCTACGCTGGACGCGCAGAAGGTGGGAATTTCGACCGTGTATCAGGAGGTAAACCTCTGCCCCAACCTCAGCGTCGCAGAAAATCTCTATATCGGCAGAGAGCCGAAAACGGCGATACACACAATTGACAGGCGCGCCATTGTCAAAAAGGCGAAAGAGCTGACCCAGCGCCTTCGCATTGACGTTGACGTGACGCAGAATCTCGAAAATTATTCCCTTGCCATTCAGCAGATGATTGCTATCGCGCGCGCAATCGATATGAAGTGCAAGGTTTTGATACTTGACGAGCCTACCTCGTCTCTTGACGACAGCGAAGTTGAAAAGCTGTTCGGCATGATGCGCGATTTGAGAGATCAGGGAGTCGGAATTATATTCGTCACCCACTTTCTCGACCAGGTCTACGCCGTCTGCGACAGGATAACGGTTTTACGCAACGGCAAGCTTGTCGGCGAGTATCCGATAGCGGAGCTGCCGCGGGTCAAGCTTGACCCGCGGCAGCTCCGCTATCGG
>CANQVN010000131.1 GCA_947627315.1 uncultured Clostridia bacterium
AGCGTTCTAACCAGCTGAACTACCGGGCCACATTTCAAGTGGCAACGTGATTAGTTTACTATAAATGAGGGATAAAGTCAAGATGTTTTTTGAAAAAACTATTTATTTATTTTCATAACGCAGCAAATCCGCTCACTGTCGGGCAAAACGTCACCGCCGTCATATCCGCCTGTCACCTTCAAAAGCTTAAAGCCGTGCTTTTCTGCAAGCTTTTTGACATAATCAAAGCTGTAAAAGCGCTGCGTCTGCTGTTCGTCAAAACGACGGTAGAAATCGCCCTTTCCTTTTTCAAAATATGTTAAATAATGCTCGCATATACCGGTTTTTTTATCATAATCGCTCTGCCAACAGCAAAACGTCCCGTCGCTGTCGTAAACAAAGCTGCCGCCATCAAGAATTTCCCTGAATTTATACTCGGTATTTATATCAAATATAAAAAGCCCGCCGTAGTTCAAATAGTTTCTTACAAGCTTAAATACTTTTTCAAGCTCACCGTCATTTACAAGATAGTTGAGAGTATCAAGAGACGAATATATAACGTCCACCGTGCCGTAAAGCTCAAACTCGGACATATCCTGCCGCAGCAGCAAAATATCGCAAATACCCAGCTTATCAAGCTTTTCACGCGCCTTTGCGAGCATATCTTCGCTGCGGTCTATGCAAATCATATCCAGCCCGCCGCGCTCCAAAATGACGGCGACGGAGCATGTCCCGCAGCCAAGGTCGCAGACAAGCTCGCTGTCCGGCTTATATTCCTTTATTGCGGCGAAAACATACTGTGCGATTTTATCATAGTCCGCGCCGACCATACTGTCGTAATACTTAGAAAAAGCTTCCATTGTCAGCCCATATAATCAAATTCAAAATCGTATATGCTCACGGTGTCGCCGTCTTTAATTCCCATCTGCTCGAGCTTTTCGATAATACCGTTGTTTCTCAACACTCGCTGAAAATAGTTCATAGACTCATAGTCGTCATAATTGACGCTCGCCATAATTTTGGCAAGCCATTCCGCTTCGATGTAATACACGCCATCGTGGACATACACGTTAAATTCCTTGACGGATTTATCTACCCTATCCGGCTCTGTGGCGGTTTCGGGAGCAAATACAAGCGTTTTCGGCAATGTATCAAGCCTTTTCACAATGCAGGCGATAAGCTCTTTAATCCCCTGCCCTGCCGCGGCGGAAATGGGAAAAAACTCATACCCCAAATTCTCGACATAATTTTTAAGCTCAACAATTTTGGCGTCATCGGGCGCAATGTCCGCCTTGCTGCCCGCCACTATCTGAGGAAGGGACGCAAGACGCTCGGAATAGCGCCTAAGCTCGTTATTTATGGCATTAAAATCCTCGACGGGGTCTCTGCCCTCACAGCCGGAGATATCGACAACGTGAACAAGCAGACGGCAGCGCTCGACATGGCGCAGAAAGTCAGTCCCAAGCCCCACGCCGTCCGCCGCGCCCTCGATTATGCCGGGAATATCCGCCAAGACAAACGAACGATCTTCATACGCCTGAACAACACCGAGGTTGGGCGTAAGCGTCGTAAAATGATAGTTTGCAATTTTCGGGCGTGCCGAAGACACGACGGACAACAGCGTCGACTTGCCGACATTCGGAAAGCCGACAAGCCCGACGTCCGCTATAAGCTTGAGTTCAAGCAGCAGATCGCGCTGCTGACCGGGTTCTCCCGGCTTTGCAAAACGCGGTATCTGCCGCGTTGGCGTTGCAAAATGCTGGTTTCCCCAGCCGCCGCTGCCGCCCTTTGCCGCAACAAAATCCTCCCCGTCGGACATATCTTTTATAATAAGTCCGCTGTCGGCGTCTTTAATCAACGTACCCGCAGGGACTTTTATAACAAGATCCTTGCCCGATGCGCCGGAGCAGTTGTTCCTGCCCCCGTTTTCACCGTCCTGCGCGGCATATTTGCGCTTATAGCGAAAGTCCATCAGAGTGTTCATATTTTCATCGACGGTAAAAATGACGCTGCCGCCCCTGCCGCCGTCGCCGCCGTCAGGTCCTCCCGCCGCGACATACTTTTCGCGGTGAAACGCTACGGCGCCGTCGCCGCCTTTACCTGCTTTTACAAAAATTTTCGCCGTGTCTATAAACATAAATCGCTCCAAAACGCACTTTCGCGTGGATTTGAAAAGCCCCGGATAACTCCGGGGCTTAACCTATTACTGTTCTACCGCGTAAACGGAAACCTTTTTTCTGTCTTTGCCCATACGCTCGAATTTGACCTTGCCGTCAATAAGCGCAAACAGGTCGTCGTTGGAACCCCTGCCGACATTGTTGCCGGGATGGATTTTGGTGCCGCGCTGTGTTACAAGAATATTTCCTGCAAGCACATACTGACCGTCAGCCCTTTTAACACCAAGTCTTTTCGACTCGGAATCTCTGCCGTTTTTGGTAGAGCCCATACCTTTTTTGTGAGCAAAGAATTGAATATCAAACTTAAACATTATTCAAACCTCCGTGTAATCGAAATTAAAATTTTCCGGATATTTCTGTCTGAGACTTTTCGCAAAGCTTTCGAGCACCGCGATTATCTTATCGCCCTCGTCAAACGAATGTGAGAGTGAAAGCTCGATTTCGGCATTTTCCCCGTCAGCCGTATACGCGGCAATGTCCGGAAAATACTCGGTAAGATACGCCGCTGCAAACTGCGTCGCCGCGGAAACTGCCGCGCAGACGATATCGCCGCCGCTTTCGGCATATCCCGAATGACCGCCGCAGCAAAAACCGAGATAATGCCCGCCGCCTCTGTAAAAAGTCAACCGTGTCATTATGCGTTGACGGCGGTTATCTGCACCTTTGTGTACGGCTGCCTGTGTCCCTGTTTTCTTCTGTAATTCTTTTTGGGCTTCATCTTGTAAACGATGATTTTCTTCGCCTTGCCCGTCTTTACGACGCTGGCTTCAACCGTGGCGCCCTCTACATACGGCGTGCCGACCTTAATCCCGTCGTCACCGCCGATTGCAACCACCTTGTCAAAAACATACTTGGAATCGTTTTCGGCGTCGATTTTCTCGATAAAAATAACGTCGCCGTCCTGAACCTTGTACTGCTTACCGCCCGTTTCAATTATAGCGTACATTACAAAGCTCCTCACTTTCTTTAAGAAATCTCGCTACGGCGGGCAACAATTTATGTTTTAACACCCGACATATGCGGCTTAAATATTATATATTATCAATAGAGCTATGTCAATATTTTTTAAATTTATTTTTCGGTGAAAAACGTGACTGCCGATAAAGGAAAAATCCCCGCGTGCGTGGGTACGCTCACGGAGATTTCGAGAAAGGAGAGCCTTGTAGAACAAGGCTACAGGATAATAATACCATATTATAATTTATTTTGCAATAGAAAAATGCAAAAAAAAATTAAATTTACTGTAAGTTTACAATTGATGTGTTACAGTAGCGAAAAAAAGAGATGACGAATCAAAGAACCTGTGTTACAGTTAAGTT
>CANQVN010000132.1 GCA_947627315.1 uncultured Clostridia bacterium
GCCGTGCTGACCCGCGCCCGTCTCGGCGATGAGCCGCGTTTTTCCCATTTTCTTTGCCAAAAGCGCCTGCCCGAGTACGTTGTTTATCTTATGCGCGCCCGTGTGGTTGAGATCCTCCCGCTTGAGGTATATCTTAGCTCCGCCAAGGTCGCGCGTCATTTTTTCGGCATAGTAAAGCCGCGACGGTCTGCCCGCATAGTCGCAAAGCAGGTCGTCCAACTCCTTTATAAATCCGGGATCGGTTTTATACTTGTTATACGCCTGCTCCAGCTCAATTACGGCGTTCATCAGCGTCTCGGGGATATACTGCCCGCCGTGTATCCCGAACCGCCCGCTTTTGTTTGTCATATTTTCCTTTCCTTTCTGACGGCGGCGACAAACGCCGCCATTTTTTCTCTGTCTTTAAGCCCGTTTGTCTCGACGCCGGAGCTTACGTCAACGGCGTAGGGGCAAAGCGTCCTCACCGCGCTTTGCACGTTTTCGGGATTCAGCCCGCCCGCGAGAAAATAGGGACGCGCGGCGCTTTTCAAAAGCTGCCAGTCAAACGCGCTGCCCGCGCCAAGACCGTTATCCAGCAAAACGCAGTCGGCGCGGCTTTCGTTTGCCCGCGTAATATCGCTTTTGTCCTTTATCAGAAACGCCTTGATAATCGGCATATCCGTCAGTCTTTTCAGCCGCGTTATATACCCGTCGTCCTCGCCGCCGTGAAGCTGGGCGGCGTCTATTATCCCGCTTTCAAAAAGCCGGGCTATTTCATTTTCGCTTTCGTCAACAAACACGCCGACGGCGCGGATTTTGGGGTTAAGCCGCCCGCGCAGCCTTGCCGCAAGGTCGTATGGCACATACCGCCTGCTTTTTTTCCAAAAGACAAAGCCGATATAGTCCGGCATAAGCGCGTTTGCCGCGTCGATATCACAGATGCGGGACAGCCCGCAAAGCTTGATTTTTGTCATTTTGCACCCCGCAGCGCGGCAAGCGCCGCCTTTTTGTCCGCGGCGCGCATCAGAGCTTCGCCTACAAGCACCGCGTCCGCGCCGGCGTTTTTAAGCCTTGCCGCGTCCGCCGCGCTTTTAACGCCGCTTTCGGCGACAAAAAGCACCTGCGGCGGGACAAGAGCGCGCAGTCTTACGCTGTTTTCGGCGTCAATTGAAAAATCGTGCAGGTTGCGGTTGTTGACGCCGATTATCCTCGCGCCCGCGCTTAAAGCAAGGCTTATCTCTTTTTCATCGTGCGCCTCCACCAGCGCGCAAAGCCCGAGCGTATCGCAGATTTGCAGATAGCTTTCAAGCTGTGCGCCCGTCAGTATCGAGCAGATTAGCAGCACCGCCGCCGCGCCCAGCGTTTTAGCCTTGTAAATCATATATTCGTCCACCGTAAAGTCCTTGCGAAGGCAGGGCAGGGTCACAGCGGCGGCAATTTCGCGAAGATAACGGTCGTCTCCCAGAAACCACTTGGGCTCGGTCAGCACCGAAATGCAGTCCGCCCCCGCGCTTTCATACTCGCGCGCTGTTTCAAGGTAGGGAAAGTCGGGGGAGATAATGCCCTTTGACGGGGAGGCTTTTTTACATTCGCAGATAAATGAAAGACCCGGCTTTTTGAGCGCGCGCTCAAAGGCAAAGTCGCCAGCGGGCAAAGCGAGCGCCTGCTCTTTAAGCTTTTCCGGCGGCAGCTTTTGCTTTTCCCTTTCCACCCGGACGCGCGCGTAATCCGCAAGCTGCTCCAGTATCGTCATAGGCTTTCCTCGTTGCTTAAATCAATAAATTTCAAAAGCGTGTTTTTCGCCGCGCCCGAGTCGATAAGCTCCGATGCGAGAGCCGCGCCCTCTTTCATACTTTCCGCCCTGCCGCCGATATAGAGCGCCGCGCCGGCGTTTAACAAAACGGCGTTCCTTTTATGCCCCTTCTGTCCGTCCAGTATGTCGCGGGTTATCTGCGCGTTTGCGGCGGGCGCGCCGCCGCGAAGCTCATCCTTTTCACAGCGTTCAAACCCGAAATCCTCGGGCGATATGACGTAGGACTTAAACCACCCGTCCCGTATCTCGCAGACCTTTGTCGGCGCGCTGAGCGAAATCTCGTCCAGCCTGTCCCTGCCGTAAACGACCATGCCGCGCTTTATGCCGAGGTTTATCAAAACCTGCGCCAGCGGCTCGACAAGGTACTCGTCGTACACGCCCAAAAGCTGCATTTTGGGAAGCGCGGGGTTTGTCAGCGGTCCCAATATGTTGAACACGGTGCGAAAGCCCAGCTCCCTGCGTATCGGCGCGACGTATTTCATTGAGCTGTGATACTTCTGCGCGAAGAAAAAGCAGATGCCGACCTCATTCAAAAGCCTTATGCAAAGGTCCGGGCTCTGCCGGATATTTACGCCCAGAGCCTCAAGGCAGTCCGCCGTGCCGCAGTCGGACGAGGCGGCGCGGTTGCCGTGCTTTGCCACCTTCACCCCGCCCGCCGCCGTTACAAGCGCGGCGGTGGTGGAAATGTTGAAGCTGTGCGCGCCGTCGCCGCCCGTGCCTACAATCTCCATAACGTCCATACCGGCGTCCACCTTTTCGGCGTGGTCGCGCATGGCGGCGGCACAGCCGGCAATCTCGCTTGTCGTCTCGGCGCGTGCGCTTTTTGTTGAAAGCGCGGCGAGAAAGGCGGAGTTCTGCGTCGGCGTGGTTTTGCCGCTCATTATCTCGTTCATAACGGCGTACGCCTCGTCGTAGGTTAAATCCTGCTTGTCTACTATCTTGAAAATGGCTTCCTTAATCATGGCGTTATATCTCCTTTATAAAATTATTCAGCATTGTTTTCCCGTCCGGCGTCATTATTGATTCGGGGTGAAACTGCACGCCGTAAATCGGATATTTTCTGTGCTGCACCGCCATTATCTCGCCGTCGTCTGTTTTTGCCGTGATTTTAAGCTCGGCGGGAAAGGTCTCCCTGTCCGCCGCAAGCGAGTGATACCGCGCGACGGGCGCCGAATCGGGACAGCCGTAAAACAGCGGGCAGGACTTGTCAAAATATACTGTTGACTGCTTGCCGTGCATAAGCCTTTTGGCGTAGGTCACCCTCCCGCCGAAGGCGGCGCAGATCGCCTGATGACCGAGGCATACGCCAAGCATCGGTATGTCCGCGCCGAGCGATTTTACCGCCTCGATTATAATCCCCGCGTCCTCTGGTCTGCCCGGCCCCGGAGAAATAATGACGCGCGCGGGGCAAAGCGCCATTATCTCATCCACAGTCATACTGTCGTTTCGTATCACCTTTACGTCGGGGTCTATCTGCCCTACAAGCTGATACAGATTGTAGGAAAAGCTGTCGTAGTTGTCAATAAGTAAAATCACAGTATATCCTCCTGCGCAAGCTCCAGCGCTTTGAGCGAGGCTTTAGCCTTGTTTATGCACTCTTCGTATTCCTTTTCCGGAACCGCGTCCGCCACAATCCCCGCGCCGCTTCTGACAACCACCCGCCCGTTT
>CANQVN010000133.1 GCA_947627315.1 uncultured Clostridia bacterium
TATCGGAGAACGCTTTTTCCGACTCGGCGACGCCCTGCGGCGTTAAGTTATTTATCACAAATATGTCCGCCTCTGCTCCCGCGCGCTCCATCGCCCGCGCCGTGTCATATTCGCAGTTTGTACCGGGGAAAACCGGTATCAGCACACGCGGGCGGGACACCTTTGTTCTGACACGCGGATAGTCGCTTGCTGTAAAGCTTATATTCTTTACAGACGTGCTTTGGTTTATGTTGCAGCTGTAAACAGGCTCCAGCTTATCCTCGTAAATCTGAAGCAGCCCGGATATCGGCAAACTCTCGTCTCCCCGCGAAATTTCAGGGATATTTGTCGTTATACCAAGCGGCGTTCCGATGTCGATATCCTCCGAAAGCTCCAGAACAAACGCGCCGTAGTTATAGCCGAAAAGTTCTTTGTTTGAGACGGTACTGTAAAGGTTTATACCTATACAGTTACCGAAGCTCATTTTCATAACGGCCTCCGCCACACCGCCGTAGGTCGGCGTGCAGGCGGATAAAACCGCGCCGCTTTTCACAAGCTTTGTCACCTTTTTGAAAAGCGACATAAGCGAGTCCGCCGTCGGCAGACCGTCCTTATACTCCGGCTTTACCAAAACGACAGGGTGACCCGCGCCCTTAAATTCGGGAGATATGACGTCGCACGTTTTGCCGGTCGTTACCGCAAAGGACACCAGCGTCGGCGGCACGGTGATATTTTCAAATGTGCCGCTCATCGAGTCCTTGCCGCCTATCGCGCCTATGCCGAAATCAAGCTGGGCGGAAAAAGCGCCGAGCAGCGCGGCAAGCGGCTTTCCCCAACGATTGGGATCGCGCAGCGGTTTTTCAAAATACTCCTGAAACGTGAGATACACGTCGGAAAATTCCGCGCCCGTCGCCACAAGCTTTGAAATCGACTCTACCACCGCGAGATACGCGCCGTTATACGGATTTTTTTCGGTTATATACGGGTTATAGCCCCAGGACATAAAGGAGCAGTCGTCCGTCTCCCCTTTTTCAAGCGATATTTTATGAACCATCGCCTGAATGGGGGTTTGCTGGTGCTTTCCGCCAAACGGCATAAGCACCGTACCCGCGCCGATGGTGGAGTCGAACCGCTCCGAAAGACCGCGCTTTGAGCAGACGTTAAGATCGCCCGCAAGCGCGCGCATACCGGCGGTAAAGCTTTCCGGCAGCGGCTTTTCATAGCCGCGCGGTTTTTGAACGCGGGCGGTTATATGCTTTTCCGCGCCGTTGGAGTTCAAAAACTCACGCGATATATCGACAATTTTGTTTCCGCACCAGTTCATAACAAGGCGGGGCGACTCTGTGACCTTCGCCACTGCCGTCGCCTCGAGATTTTCTCCTCCCGCAAGCTCTATAAAAGCCGCGGCGTCCTTCGGCGAGACAACGACAGCCATCCGCTCCTGCGACTCGCTTATGGCAAGCTCGGTGCCGTCCAGCCCGTCGTATTTTTTAGGCACGGCGTTAAGGTCAATTTCAAGTCCGTCGGCAAGCTCGCCTATTGCGACGGAAACGCCGCCCGCACCGAAATCGTTACAGCGCTTGATAAGGCGGGAAGCCGTGGGGTTTCTGAACAGACGTTGGAGCTTTCGCTCCTCCGGCGCGTTGCCCTTTTGCACCTCAGCGCCGCAGTTTTCAAGCGACAGCGCGGTGTGGGATTTTGACGAGCCGGTGGCTCCGCCGCAGCCGTCCCTGCCCGTTCTGCCGCCAAGAAGTATCACAATATCGCCGGCGGCAGGCGTTTCGCGGCGCACGCAGTCTGCCGGGGCTGCCGCGATGACCGCGCCTATCTCCATCCGCTTTGCGACGTAGCCCGGGTGGTAAAGCTCGTCCACCTGCCCTGTTGCAAGACCTATCTGGTTGCCGTAGGACGAGTAGCCCGCCGCCGCCGTCGTCACTATCTTGCGCTGGGGCAGCTTGCCCGCTATCGTCTCGGACACGGGGGTAAGCGGGTCTCCCGCGCCGGTGACGCGCATTGCGGCGTAGACGTAGCTGCGCCCCGAAAGCGGGTCGCGTATCGCGCCGCCGATACAGGTGGCGGCGCCGCCGAACGGCTCAATCTCCGTCGGGTGGTTATGCGTCTCGTTTTTGAAAAGCAGCAGCCAGTCCTCCGGTTTTCCGTCCACCTCGACCTTGATTTTAACGGTGCAGGCGTTTATCTCGTCCGACTCGTCCAGCTTTTGCAGTCTGCCCTCTTTTTTAAGCACCTTCACGGCAAGTGTCGCAACGTCCATCAGGTTTTGCGGCTTGGTTCTGTTAAGCGATTTCCTGCTTTTAACATACTTTTCATATGCGGTCTGTACGGCAGGGTCTTCAAACTCGACGCCGTCTATCGTCGTCAAAAAGGTGGTGTGGCGGCAGTGGTCTGACCAATAGGTGTCGATAACCCGAATTTCGGTCATAGTCGGGTCGCGGTTTTCGGTCTTGAAATAGCTCTTACAAAACTCGATATCGTCGATATCCATCGCAAGCCCGTACTGTTCTATAAGCCCCGCAAGCCCCGCACGGTCAAGCGACAGAAAGCCGTGCAGCGTTTTAATTTCTGTCGGTATCTCATAGTCCGTTTTGAGCGTCTTTTTTTCGGACAGCGTCGCTTCCCTGCTCTCGACAGGGTTTATAACGTATTTTTTTACAGCGTTAATTTCGTCCTCGGACAGGCTGCCGTAAAGCGCGTAGACCCGCGCGCAGCGCACCGTCGGGCGTTCGCACTTGGCTATAAGCTGAATACACTGCGCCGCGCTGTCCGCGCGCATATCAAACTGCCCGGGCAGGTACTCGACGGCAAAAACCGCCGCGCCCTCTGCATCAAGGTCAAAGCTTATGTTATCAAGCTGCGGCTCTGAAAAAACGGTTTTCACGGCATAGTCAAAAAGCGGCTTTTCTATGTTTTCAACGTCGTAGCGGTTGATTATGCGAAGGTCAGAAAGCCCCGCGATACCGAGCAGCGAGACAACGTCGTTTTTAAGTGAGCGCGCCTCGACGGCATACTCTTTTTTCTTTTCGGAATATACTCTGTAGACCATTAAAACTCCTTTTTGATGGCGCGCGCGCCGATATCGTCGCGCCTGTATGCGTTTTCAAAGCTAATCTTGTCGGAAAGCTCATACGCCTTTTTAACGGCGTCCTCAAGCGTGTCCGCGACGGCGGTGACGCCAAGCACCCTGCCGCCGGAGGTGACAAGCTTTCCGTCTTTTTTCACAGCGCCCGCGATATACACGTTTTCTCCGGCGTCGCCCAGCGAAATTTCAAAGCCTGTCTCATACTTTTCGGGATATCCGCGCGACGCCAGAACGACGCACGCCGCCGATTTGTCCGAAAAGCGGACGGGAGTGTCTTTGAGCGTGCCGTTGCGGCAGGCGAGCATTATCTCCAAAAGATCGCTTTCAAGCAGCGGCAGCACCACCTGCGTCTCGGGGTCGCCGAAGCGGCAGTTG
>CANQVN010000134.1 GCA_947627315.1 uncultured Clostridia bacterium
GCGGTGAAGCGTCTTTGCCTCTCTGCCGCACACGTCGCTCATCCGCTTGGCGGCGCGCCCTGTCGGCGCGCAGAGGGTAACGTCCAGACTGAGGTTTTCATACAGCCTTATTATGCCGTTGAGCGTAGTCGTTTTGCCCGTACCCGGTCCGCCCGTGAGTATCATAACACGGCTTTCGGCAAAGCTGCGTATCGCCTGACGCTGGCTGTCGGCATAGGTTATGCCGAGCGTATTTTGGAGCGCGTCGATATGCTTTTCAATATCGTCTATCTTCTTTTTTTCAAAGCCGCACATTACCGCAAGCTTTTGGGCGACGTAATTTTCCGCCTCGTACATATACGGCAGGTACACGGCGTCAATACCGTTTACCGCGCGCCTGCAAAGCGCGCCCTGCGACACAAGCTCCAAAATGCGCGCTTTTGCCCTATCGGCGTCGACGCCGATATTCTGTGCCGCGATGGCGGCAAGCTTATCCGCGGGCAAAAACACATGCCCGTTTGACAGGTTGTGAGTGAGTATGTATTTTATAAAATAGCCGAGGCGCATATCCCCATCCGCCTCAAAGCCGTTTTCAAGCGCTATTCTGTCCGCCGCGGCAAAGCCAAAGTCGTCAATCTCCTCCCACAGACGATACGGCTCTCGCGCGATGATATCGACCGAAAAGCCGCCGAACATCTTATATATCTTAACGGCAAGCGCGGGAGAGATGTTATACTCGCCCAGCTGAAGCATTATATCGCGCACGCCGAGCGTCGCCCGAAACGACTCGGACATCACACGCGCTTTTTCCTTTGATATGCCGTGTATCTGAGTGAGCCGCTCCGGCTCGTTTTCGATAATGTAAAAGCTGTCTTCCTTGAATGTATCGACGATTTTGTGAGCGGTGGAGGGACCGAGTCCTTTGACCGCGCCGCTCGCAAGAAATTTGAGCATCCCCTCAAGCTCGTAGGGAAAGCTCTTTTCCATATCGGAGCAGACAAACTGCCTGCCGTAGGCGGTATGCTCCTTCCACTCGCCGGAGGCGGTTATCGCCTCGCCCGCGTAAACGGGCGGGCAGGTGGCGACCGCGGTGATAAGCGCGCCGTCGCAGCTCACGGTAAAAACGCGGTAGCCGGTGTCGTCGTTTTCAAAAACGACATCCTCGATAACGCCGTCTATTATGTTGTCTTCAAGCTCGGACATATTACCTCTGTTTACTTTTTTCACATTTCAAGCATTATATTATCATTTTCACGGCAAAAGGCGGTAATTTCGGCGTATGTAGTCTCGGAAAGTCCGCAGTCCCGTATAACGACCCGAGTCCGCACGTTTTTATAGCAGATGCGCTCCGCCTGAAGCAGCAGGGTGTTGAGCAAAAACGTGATATTTTCAATTTCGCCCGATAGCTCCACCGTCAGCGCGACGCCTCCGATATGCCTGTATCGGGACGTCGACACCGTTTCCAAAAGGCTGAGTATACACTCTATAACACCGATGACCGAAAAAAAGGAAAGAATGATAATAAGCGCCGCTTTAAGCATGCAAAATCACCTCATAACATACTATGCGGCGGCGGGTTTTTCGTTAAACGTTAAAATCGATACAGCTGCGCGATATGCGCACGGGACGCATAAAATCGCCCACCGCGACGTGCGCGGGATGCTTTTTATACTTTTCAAGCGCATCCAGACTGTCAAAATCGGAAATCAGTATTAAATCGCAGTTGTCCGCGCTTTGCGCCTCTGCTCCGACAAAGGTCTGCTGAGCGCGGATATACTCTATGCTCTCGGGCAGCTTATCAAGCATATTTTTGGTTATCATAACGTTTTGCTCGCGGGTTCTGCCGCCCGCCTCGTCCTTGAACTTAAAAAGGCATATATGTCTTATCATTTTACGCGCTCCTTTACATACTCGCGGATTTTTTCCGAAATCGACGTATCCTCCCACGGCATATTGAGGTCTGTGCGTCCCATATGCCCGTATGCCGAAAGGGGCGTATAAATCGGGCGGCGCAGGTCAAACCTTTTGATTATCGCGCCGGGGCGCAGGTCGAAAAACTCTCCCACAACCTCATCTATAAGCCCGTCCGGCACGCTTGCCGTTCCGAATGTGTCGACGTCGACGTAAACGGACACCGGCTCTGACACGCCTATCGCGTAGGCAAGCTGAACCTCACAGCGTCTGCAAAGCCCCGCGGCAACAAGGTTTTTGCTGACGTGGCGCGCGGCATATGCGGCGCTCCTGTCCACCTTGGTGGGGTCTTTGCCCGAAAACGCGCCGCCGCCGTGCCTGCCGACGCCGCCGTATGTGTCTATTATTATTTTGCGTCCGGTAAGTCCGCTGTCGCCGACAGGTCCGCCTATGACAAACCTGCCTGTCGGGTTTATGTAGTATCTCGTGTTGTCGTCTATAAGCTTTTCGGGTAAAACCGCGTCTATAACATACTCCTTGATATCGGCACGCAGCTTTTCAAGCGGAACGTCCGCGCGATGCTGGGAGGATATCACGACCGCGTCTATCCTGCAAAGCTCGCCGTTTCTGTACTCGGCTGTGACCTGCGTTTTGCCGTCGGGGCAGAGATAGGGCAAAACGCCGTTTCGCCGCACCTCGGTAAGTCGGCGCGCAAGCTTGTGGGCAAGCGCCGCCGTGACCGGCATAAGCTCCGGCGTTTCGTCGCAGGCATAGCCGAACATCATACCCTGGTCACCCGCGCCGACGTCGTTTTCGTCCCTGCCGTCGACGCCGATGGCGATATCGGGCGACTGACGGTCAAGCGACACGAGTACAGCGCAGGTATTGCCGTCAAACCCCAATGTGGGGTCGTCATAGCCGATGTCGCATATCGTTTTACGGGCGATTTCGGCATAGTCGACGTTTGCTAAGGTCGTAATCTCGCCCATAATGTGTACAAGACCGGTCGTCACCGTCGTCTCGCAGGCGACGCGCGCAAGCCTGTCCTGCGCCAGCACGGCGTCCAGCACCGCATCGGATATCCTGTCGCATATTTTATCGGGATGACCCTCCGTCACCGATTCGGATGTAAAAAAATATTTTTCGGACATTGTTTTCCTTTCCGCGATTAAAAACCGCCGTTAGACGAATATTTTCAAAAAAGACAGCGCGCCGTAGCTTGCCGCGCACATTATAACGCCCGCGACTATAACGCCCGCAAAGATAGACAAAAATGATTTTTTGAACCGCATTTCCATCAGCGCGGCAATTAGCGCGCCTGTCCATGCGCCCGTACCCGGAATGGGAATTGCGACAAACAGAAAAAGCCCCAAAAGAGAGTATTTATTCACCTTATCGCTTCGCGACTCCGACTTGCCTATAAGATAGCGCGCGACGCGCCTGAAAAAAGGCGCCTTTGACACGCTCATATACTCGATTATCTTTTTGATGAAAATGAGTATAAGCGG
>CANQVN010000135.1 GCA_947627315.1 uncultured Clostridia bacterium
GCTGCTGTCGCTGGGCGTTATCTGCTCGGGGCTGTCCTCGCGCGTCGCGCTCACCTCCCGCCCGCTTTACGCGCTTGCGACACACTATATGAACGCGCTGCTTATTAAGGGATTGTGGATGGCGCTGATACTTGCGGCGGCGACGGCGGCTTTGCTTGTCTGCTACTACGTCATTGCCCCAAGGCTTGCAAAGCGCTATCGCATGCGTCATTTGGACTGAAGCTGACACCCCGCTCAGCATCCGCTGAGCGGGGTGTAAAATTTTTTATTAAAAAATGTTGTATATCAAGGGTAAAAGTGGTATACTACTAAAAGAGGTCATAAGCCGACGGGACGCAATAGTCGGCTTATATATCGAGCCGTGGACAGCTTCACGGCTCCGTTTGACTATGTTTACGGAGGTTATATGGAATTAAAAGAAAAGATTGCAAAGCTTGACGGCGCCGAGGGCGGCGGGCAAGGCTCGCCGCGGCGGAAAAGCGGCGCGAAAAAAGGCGTGCGTCAGCCAAAAAAGGATAAATCGGGCGGCGCGGGGCGCAAAACCGCACCTTCTGTCCGCACCGAGAACAAGCCGCAGCGCGGCGGCGAGAGCCGCTCCAAAAAGCGGCTGCGCGTGATACCGCTGGGCGGGCTGGACGAGATAGGGAAAAATATGACCGTCATCGAGTACGGCGACGATATGATAATCATCGACTGCGGACTCGCTTTTCCCGACGCGGATATGCTGGGCGTCGACCACGTCATACCCGATTTTACCTACGTTGTCAAAAACCGTAAAAAGATACGCGGCATTTTTGTCACCCACGGGCATGAGGACCATATCGGCTCGCTGCCATATTTTCTGAAGGAGATAAACGTACCCATTTACGCCAACCGGCTGACTATAGGGCTTATCCGGCGCAAGCTCAGCGAGCACCGGCTTGACAAGCAGAGCATTCTCATGGAGTGCGAACCGGGCGACGTTGTGGAGCGCGGCTGCTTTTCGGTTGAGTTTATAAAGGTCAACCACTCGATAGCGGACAGCACCGCTTTTGCCGTAAAAACGCCCGTCGGCACTATCGTACACACGGGTGACTTCAAGATAGACACCACCCCGATACGCGGCAGGATGATAGACCTTGCCCGGTTCGGCGAGCTTGGAAAGCAGGGCGTTTTGCTGCTGATGTCCGACTCGACCAACGCCGAGCGTCCCGGTATGGCGCTGTCCGAGCGCAAGGTGGGGGTCGCGATTGAAAACATCTTTGCCCGCGCTCAGGAAAAACGGATACTCATCGCGACTTTTTCGTCAAACATCCACCGCGTCCAGCAGATAATAAGGACGGCGGTGCGCTACGGCAGGAAGGTGGCGGTGTCGGGCAGGAGCATGGAGCAGGTGGTGACGGTCGCGCACGAGCTGGGGTATCTCGACTATCCCAAAGGCACGATTGTGCCTATCGAAAAGGCGAACAAAATCCCCAAAAACAGGCTTGTCATAATAACCACCGGCTCGCAGGGCGAGCCGATGAGCGCGCTCTACCGTATGGCGTTTTCCGACCATCGCGTCGTGTCTATAAGCTCGGACGACCTTGTCGTCATATCCGCGTCGCCCATCCCCGGCAACGAAAAGCTGGTGTCCGCCGTTGTAAACGAGCTGGAGCGGCTGGGCGCGGAGGTCGTGGCGGACAGCCTTGCGGGCGTTCACGTCTCGGGACACGCCTGCCAGGAGGAATTAAAGCTCATTCTGGGACTGGTAAAGCCGCGGTATTTTATGCCGGTTCACGGCGAGTTTCGGCACCTGCTCGCGCATAAAAAGCTGGCGCTTGAAACGGGAATTTCGGAGGACAACATATTCATAAACCAGATAGGCGGCGTTTTGTCGCTCACCCGCACCACCGCGCGGCTGGACGGCACTGTGCCGTCCGGGCAGATACTTGTGGACGGCGGCGGTATAGGCGAGGTGGGCAACATCGTGCTTCGCGACAGGCACCTGCTTGCGGAGGACGGTATGGTCATCGTCGTCGCGGCGGTCAGCGCCAAGCAGCGGCGGGTCGTCTCGGGTCCGGACATCATCTCGCGCGGGTTTATCTATATGCGCGAAAACGAGGAACTGATAAACGGAGCGAAGGCGGTCGTTTCAAACGCGCTGCGCGCCAACATCGAGCGGGAGGTTTTTGACTGGAGTACGCTCAAAGCGGAGGTGCGGGACAGCATCTCGCGCTATATCGGCTCCAAAACCCGCCGCAGCCCCGTTATTATCCCGATTATAATGGAAGTTTAATAAAAACCACCCCGCGGAACAATGTTCCGCGGGGTGTTTGAATAAAGCCGCGCTCGGAGTGTCTCAATTATTTTAATTTGTTATCAATATATGTGAAAGCGACAATTACGATTGCGATTATAGGTAAAATAAATTCTGCATATTCCATAATCTTTGGTAAATCAGAGTGTATATAAATTACTCGGATGTCAATTGACAATATCAGCAAAAAACAGCTAATATATAACGATCCGTTGTTTTCAAGTCAAATCGACCACCCTATAAAAAATTTTATTTTTTCAACATAACGTTAAAATTAAGTTTATAATACTATATCATATTTGCGTAACCTTGTCAACGCTGCTCCTGCGTATATGCCGGTATATATTGCAGCGCCGCAAGCCGTTCTGCCCCTCCTTTTCCGTGAAATACTCACTTCGTTCGAGTATTTCGTGGACAATCCCCCAGTCATCGCTTCGCGATGACAGTCCCCTTTGCACAAGGTGGCCTTTAAAGGATGTCGGAGAGAAAGCGTAGTTTAAAGCCTCCCTTGTGCAAAGGGAGGTGGCAAAGCCGCAGGCTTTGACGGAGGGATTGTTGTGTGAACCGTACGGGTGCAGCTTGCGACGACGAGACGGTTGGATTGTATTATAAAAAACCGTGAAACGCTTGAACGGAGTGAGCGTTTCGCCCCACAATCCCCGGTCGCGTCGCGGCAAGACCTTATTGCTTGCCGCGATTTATTTTTGTATCGTTTAGACGATGCAATCATACTACAACGTGTTTTGCGAAAAACGCCCGCCGCGTCTGCTTCGTCGTCGCAAGCGTTTTTAGTTCGTTTTCGTGCAAGGCACGAAAAGCTCGCCTTGCACGCTGCGCCTCCTCTCCCCACAAAAACTATGTTTTTGTGGGCCCCCTGCATTGCTCGGGCTTACCATACGACAGTATGCTCTCACCCTCGCGCCTTGCATCCATCGACGGGCGATTTCCCGCAAAATCTTCGACCGCAACCGAAGCGGATTTTTTCGAGGACAAGGCGGCAGACCGCAGGCGGGCTGGCGCCCGGCAAGGTCGACAACGCAGTCATCGGGAAAATGCGCCCGGCTGCGGCGCATTGTAGTCTGATTGCATCGTCTA
>CANQVN010000136.1 GCA_947627315.1 uncultured Clostridia bacterium
GTCTGTCATACTGCTCGAGCAGGTGCGAACCATCGACAAGGCGCGGCTCAGAGAGAAAATGGGTCATATAGACGGGCAGACGATGGATATGGTCAACAAGGCGATTTCCGTCAGCTTCGGGCTTTAACGTTATACTTATCACGCGGCGTTGACAGCGCGCGGCAAAAGGGTTATAATTGTAAAAAAACATGTGAGGAACAGATGAAAAGCAAACCCTTGCCGCCCGCCGCAGGCGCGGAGCGCAGCATTGTAAAAAAATACCGCGATAAGCTTTGGAACCCGTTTATTGCCGCCGTCAAGCGTTATGAGCTTGTAAATCCCGGCGATAAAATCGCCGTCTGCATCTCGGGCGGCAAGGATTCGATGCTGCTTGCAAAGCTTATGCAGATACTTCAAAAATACAGCGAAATTCCCTTTGAGCTTGAGTTTATTGTGATGGACCCCGGCTACACCGCCGAAAACCGCGCCAATATCGAGCAAAACGCGCGGCGGCTGGAGATACCGGCGCGCTTTTTTGAAACAAGGGTGTTGGATATTTCGCAAAGGTCGGAGGGCTCGCCCTGCTACCTCTGCGCCAGAATGAGGCGGGGACACCTCTATGCACAGGCAAAGAGACTCGGCTGCAACAAAATCGCGCTCGGTCACCATATGAACGACGTTATTGAGACGACGGTGATGGGAATGTTCTACGGCGCGCAGCTCCAGTCGATGATGCCGAAGCTCAAAAGCCGCAATTTCGAGGGCATGGAGCTTATCCGCCCGCTCTACTGTACAGCCGAGCGCGATATTGTCGCCTGGGCGCGATATAACGGGCTGGAGTTTATCCGCTGCGCTTGCGGCGCGGCGGCAAGAGAGGACGGCTCAAAGCGCGCCGAGGTAAAGGCGCTTATCGAGCGGCTGCGGCGTGATAATCCCGATATAGAAAAGCGGATTTTCCGCGCCGTTCACGCCGTCAATATCGACACCTTTCCCGCCTTTAAGGAAAACGGGAAAACGCACAGCTTTCTGGAAAATTATAAATAAATAACATCCCTTGCGGGATGTTATTTATTTGAGACTGTCGAAAAAGGCACAGACCGCAAGAAAAACTCTAAATAAAAAAAGAATATAGTTTACGGACAGAAAAAAGATTTCTGATTTTATTTTGTGTCAAGCGGTGTTGAGCCGCTTGACACAAATTTTCTTGCTATCGGCGAAAACGCTCTCTACCGTACCTCTTTGTACGCCGACGAGAACGTTTTCACCAATTCTGCACTCTTTTTTGTGCGTCTCACAGCGTGTCAAAAGGTTTTTTGACACGCTGAAATAAATAACATCCCTTGCGGGATGTTATTTATTTTTCCCCGAAGCGTCTGCCCGGGGTGAGCTTCAGCTATGTATTTTGAAAATCTTTTTCAAAATACCGGCTATTGCTTTCGGCGGCTTTATTACAACGACCTTCACACTGCTCCCTCCTCAGCTTTTCAGTATAAAAATTCCGACGACAAGCAGAATGCACGCAAATATCAGCACGATGAGAATGTCGGGCAGAAAAATCTGCGTTATCGTCCCGAGCGCGAAGCAGGCGGCGGCAAGCCCGAATATTTTTATATTATTACAGTTCATTTGCCGCCCTCCTTTCACCTCATACCATACTATGCGAATCGGTAAAAATCGGTTAAAATACGCCGGCGTACCGCAAGTCCTCGCCGTACCGCGAAAGCTCGCCGAGCGCTATGTCACAGCCCTCGCCGTCGCCGTTTTCACTGCATATTATAATCCTGTCCAGCTCGCGCCCGATGCCTTTGATAATCTTTCGCGAAAACAGCAGCTCGTTTAGCGGCTCGCGGCTGTCAAATTGCCCTCGCAGGTCGTCCGCCAGCTTTTTTCGCGTCTGCAAGTCCGCCCGCGCGCTGTCAAGGCACAGCCGCTCGATGTCGCGAGAGACGCTGTTGCAGTAGCCGACCTCGATACAGATGACCGCCGCCACAAATGCGGCAAGTATGCTAAAACAAATCAGGCTCCTTTTCAACCGTCTGCTCCTTTTTTATAATATTTGTCCTGCCGCTGCTGTCGCGAGTCATCAAAAATACCTCGTCCGCGTCTTTTATATTTGAGCCGGCAAACACGTTTTTAAGCCAGTCGTCCGACAGGTCATCAGGTATATTTTTCTTTATAATCCTGCCGTCCGTTATGATAACGGTCGGTATCGCGCCGTCGTCAGAGGGCTTTATGTTTACGTCGCTCGGGGTAACGGGCTGTTTTTCCGGCTTGGAGATGACGCTCACACTGCCGTTTGTCTCCAAAATGATGTGTTCCACATCCTCCAGCTTTGTAATTCCGGAGCTTCGCATCGCCTCCAAAAGGTCGTCCACCGACACCCGCGCCCGTTCCATCTCATTTCGTCTTACCTTTCCGCCGCTCACAAGAGCTACCGGTCTGCCGTACAGCAGCCGTCTTATTTTTACCGATTTGAGGGCTATAAGCGACACTATAAGCTCCACCGCCGCCAGCGTGAAAATGGGCAAAATCCCGGAAAGCACCGGCTGATCCGTGTCCTGCATCGGCATCGCCGCCAGCTCCGATATCAAAATCGTAATTACAAGCTCGATTGGCTGAAGCTGACCTATCTGCCGCTTTCCCATCATTCGCACCGCGATAATAACCGCAAAATACAGTATAAAGCATCTTAAAACAATAAAAGCCACGGGGCATCACCTCGTGGCTTATTCTGTGCATTATTCTTTTATTTATTCCTGTCTTTATCCGCGCTTTCGCACAGCTTTTCGAGAAGGCTATGGTATTCCTCATAGGTTATCCCCAGCTCGGTGCAGGCTTTCGCGTGGTCAACGCCGAGGTAGCGGTAGTGCCAAGGCTCGTATAAAAACCCGGTGATATCCTCCGCCTCCCTGCGATAGCGCATGATAAACCCGTATTCCGAGCAGTGCTCGCTAAGCCAGCGGTATTCATCCGTCTCATCAAAGCTGTCGTCAAGATACCCGAATTTTGAAACGATTTCCGACGAGCAAACGTCCGCCGCAAGCCCCGTGTGATGCTCGCTCGACCCGGGCGGGGCGATATACTCTCCCGCCTTTTTTTCCGCCTCTTCCGCCGAATAGCCCTCGTTTATGTATCTTTGAGTACGCGATTCATATTTGTTTTTCTGAGATGAATACGTCCTGTAGCCCGAGTAAAGCACAAGGTCATATATCCCGTCCTCCCGCGCGGCGGCAAGCATTTTTTCCAGCGCGGCTGCGGCGAGAGCTACGGCGAGCTGAACGCCTCCCGGCA
>CANQVN010000137.1 GCA_947627315.1 uncultured Clostridia bacterium
AGAGAGCGTTTTCGCCGATAGCAAGAAAATTTGTGTCAAGCGGCTCGATGCCGCTTGACACAAAATAAAATCAGAAAACCTTTTTTCTGTCTGTAAACTATTGTCCTTTTTTATTTAGATTTAGAGTTTTTCTTGCGGTCTGTGCCTTTTTCGACAGTCTAAAAGTCCGCACCGAAGGGTGCGGACTTTATTTTACCGTAATGGTGCGGACTTTATCTTACCATTTTTTATTTTTAACCGTCGCTATGTATCTGTCCAGCTTGCAGCGCTTCAGAAGCTTTATAAACGGCACGCCGAGACCAAAGCAGACGACGGTCTGCGACAGGGCGATGCTGCCCATTATACCGAGCGTCACCGTCACCGAAAAGCTGCCGCTCACCGCGGCGAGCATCGCGCCGATAACGACCGCGTTTACAACAATCGGCGGGATTGTCGAAAGATACAGGTTTTTGCACTTGTAGGTAAGTATCGCCGCCAAGAGCGTCGCCGCGCTGCCGACCACCATATCGAGCGGGGTGGAGCCGAGCATATTTGAAACAAAACAGCCGACAAAACAGCCGTAAATCGCGTAGTGTGACAAAAACGGGAGTATCGTCAGCACCTCGGCGACGCGAAACTGCACCGGACCGAACGTGAACGACGCAAACGGCAGCGTCAGCACAACGTAAGCGGCGCCTATTATCGCGCTTGTCACAACGCCTTTTGCCGAAACACGCATAGAGACCTCCTTTACCTGTCCGAGCCTATAAATTTCAGCGCGCCTGTCGGGCAGGCGTTTACGCACTCAAGACAGTCGGCACAGCCGGCGATTATATCGCTGTCCCGAAACTCGGGACGTATGACCGTGTTGAATCCGCGGTCGACAAGCCCTAAAATGCCCTTGCCCGCGACCTCGCGGCACTCCCTCACGCAGAGACTGCAAAGTATGCACTTGCCCTGGTCGCGCTCGATAACCTCAAGCCGCCGCTCCTTGAAGCAGTCGTGCTTTTCACCCTTAAACCGCTCGACGTCAAGCTCATACATATTGGCGTACCGTATAAGCTTGCAGTCGTTATAGTCATGGCAGCCGCACTCGAGACAGCGCGCCGCTTCGGCGCGCGCGACGGCGTCCTCAAAGCCGAGGTTTACCTCCAAAAAGTCATGCTTTCGCTCATCCGCCGGACGGGTGGGCATTTTGGCGCGGGGCAGTTTTTCAAACCGGGCAAAGCAGCTGTCCTCCGGCTCGCGCTGTGATACAAACGGGCGTCTATATGGGGTATCCATACCGGTAAGGTATCCGTCTATCACCTTTGCCGCCTTGTTTGCCTCGCCTATCGCCTCAATAGCTATCGACGCGCCGCGGTTTGTCGCGTCCCCTATGGCAAAAACGCCGGGGACAGAGGTGGCAAAGGTGTGCTCGTCCGCGCTGATTATGCCGCGCGTGTTGAGCTCCAGCTCCTCGAAGCCGGAAACGTTTACCTTTTGACCGATGGCGGTGATGACGGTGTCAACCTCCAGCGTTTCAAACCTGCCCTCGACCGGCACGGGCGACCGTCTGCCGCTCGCGTCGGGATTTCCAAGCTCCATTATCTGCAATTTCACGGCGCACACTTTGCCGTCTTTTCCGATAATCTCGGCGGGGTTTGTGAGAAAACGGAAGGTCACGCCCTCCTCAATAGCCTCGTCAATCTCAATCTCCTCGGCGGGCATTTCGGCACGGGTACGGCGGTATATGACGTAAACCTTATCCGCCCCGCATCTGACTGCCGTGCGGCAGGCGTCCATCGCGGTGTTGCCGCCGCCGACGACGGCGACGCGCTTGCCTATCCCGCTGTCTCTGCCCTCCGCCACGCGGCGCAGAAACTCGATGCCGCCCATAACGCCCGAAAGCCTGTCGCCCTCGCAGCGAAGCGCCATATTGTTCCACGCGCCTATGGCGACTACCACCGCGTCGTGCCGCTCACGCAAAGCGGCAAGGGTGGTATCGTCTCCTATTTTCACATTGTTTTTAAGCTCGATTCCAAGCGACGCTATTTCCGCTATCTCGCGGTCAAGCACGGCTTTCGGCAGTCTGTACTCGGGTATGCCGTAGCGCAGCATACCGCCCATTTTCGGCATCGCGTCGTAAACGGTAACGGCGTGACCCTCAAGGGCAAGGTAGTATGCCGCGGTAAGACCGGCAGGTCCGCCTCCGACAATTCCGACGCTCTTGCCGCTTGCCGCCTTTTTCTGCGGGATTACGGGTGCATTCGATTTTGCGACGTTGTCAGCCGCGAAATATTTCAAAAAGGCGATTGATATCGGCTGTTCGACGCGCTGCCTGCGGCAGGCGGTCTCGCATGGGTGGGGACATACTCTGCCGATAGACGACGGCAGCGGTATTTTCTCTTTTATTATTTCAACCGCGCGGCGGTCGTCGCCTTTGGCTATCGCATTGACGTAGCCCTGGCAGTCCGTCCCCGCCGGGCAGTTCAGCGAGCAGGGACCCTTGCAGTCTCCCTCGTGGTCGCTCATTAACAGCTCCAGCGCGATTTTGCGAACCTTTTTGACCCGCTCGCTTTCGGTAAAGTACACCGCGCCGTCCACAGCCGCGGTGGAGCAGGCGCGCATAAGCTTGGGCGAGTTTTCCGCCTCGACGACGCATATGCCGCACGCGCCGTATTTTTTCACGTTGTAGTGGTGGCAGAGCGTCGGTATAACAATGCCGTTTTTGGCGGCGATATTCAAAATCGTGTCGCCGGCGTCGCCGCGGCACAGCTTGCCGTCTATTGTAACAGTTATATTTTCCATTGGTTGCTCCTATCTGACAGAGATTGCGCTGAAACGGCAGAGGGTTACGCACTGCCCGCATTTGATGCACTTGTCGCTTATCTTATGCGGTGATTTTAAGCTCCCCGTTATCGCGCCGGACGGGCAGCTTTTCGCACACAGCGTGCAGCCGCGGCATTTGTCCGCATCTATCGAGTAGGTGAGCAGCGCGCGGCACTCGCCGACAGGGCAGCGCTTTTGCCTGATGTGCGCCTCATACTCGTCGCGGAAATAGCGGATGGTGGACAAAACCGGGTTGGGCGCGGTCTGTCCCAGCCCGCACAGCGCGCCGTCCTTGACGCCGCCGCACAGCTCCTCCAGAAGCTCGATATCGCCTTCGCGTCCGTTGCCCTCCGTTATGCGGGTAAGTATTTCGAGCAGCCGCTTTGTGCCTAT
>CANQVN010000138.1 GCA_947627315.1 uncultured Clostridia bacterium
ACTCACATTCTCACGGCGCACGAGCAGGGCGCCTCCCACGCGGCGGACGGGTATGCCCGCGCCACCGGCAAGGTGGGGGTTGTAATAGCGACCTCGGGACCGGGGGCTACAAACCTTGTCACCGGCATCGCCACGGCGTATCTTGACAGCACGCCGTTGGTGGCGATAACGGGCAACGTGCCTGTCGACCTTATCGGGCGGGACAGCTTTCAGGAGGTCGACATAATGGGAATTACAATTCCCATAACGAAGCATAACTACATCGTTAAGGATATAAACGACCTTGCCCCCACGATAAAAGAGGCGTTTACAATTGCAAAATCGGGCAGACCCGGTCCTGTGCTTATCGACGTGCCGAAGGACGTGCAGGTGGCGTCCGCCGAATGGCAGCCGTCCGGTCCGTCCCCGAAAAGACCGCTGACGCTTGTCAAGGACAGCGACGTTAAAAAGGCGGCGGAGATGATAAACGCCGCGAAAAGACCGTATATATACTGCGGCGGCGGCGTTACCATATCGGATGCGGGAAAGCAGGTCATGAAGCTTGCCGAAAAGACGGACGCGCCGATAGGGTGCAGCCTTATGGGGCTGTCGTCGATACCCTCCGACCATCCGAAAATGCTGGGTATGCAGGGTATGCACGGAATGTTCCCCTCCTCCCGCGCGCTGGCAAGCGCCGACCTTATAATCGCGTGCGGCGTGCGCTTCAGCGACAGGGCGACGGGCAACAAGTCCAAGTTTGCAAAGCAAGCAAAGATAATTCATATCGACATCGAGTCGGGCGAGATTGACAAGAATATCGAGGTTACCCTCGGTATGGTGGGCGATATCAAGGACGCGCTGGAGCGGCTGAACGCGGCTGTCACCGAAAGGACGCTTGCCGACTGGCGGCAGACGGTGGAGGGCTACCGCGCGCGCATAGCGTCGATAGACGTGACGCCGGAGGCGATGCGCCCCTATTCGATAATAGACGTTATCAGCAAATATACCGACCCCGACACGCTTATTGCGACAGACGTCGGTCAGCATCAGATGTGGACGGCGCAGCGGTATAAATTCCGCTCCCCCCGCACATTTATAACAAGCGGCGGGCTGGGTACGATGGGCTTTGGCTTGGGCGCGGCTATCGGCGCGAGCTTCGGCGCCGGCAAAAAGGCGGTGCTTGTGACAGGCGACGGCAGCTTCGGTATGAACCTCAACGAGCTTGCGACCGCCGTGTCGACGGGCGCGCCGGTGATAGTCGTTATAATGAACAACGGCGTTTTGGGAATGGTGCGCCAGTGGCAGACGCTGTTTTACGACAAGCACTATTCAAACACCGTGCTTGACAGAAAGACCGATTTTGCGGCGCTGGCAAAGGCCTTCGGCGCGGACGGGTACAGAGCGGAATCGGTAGACGAGTTTGAAAAGGCGTTTGCCGCCGCTTTCAAAAAGGGCGCGCCCGCCGTTATCGACTGTATGATTGACAAGGACGAGTTTGTTTTGCCGATGACCCCGCCCGGCGGCTCGATAGACGACATTATCGTGCGTAAAAAAGACATCACATTTTAGGAGGCAGGCATGAAAAACCAGTTTGTTATCGCCATCAGGGTGTCAAACCGCTTCGGCGTATTGACGCGGGTTTCGGCGATGTTCTCCCGCCGCGGCTTCAATATCGACAGTCTCACGGTAAGTCCTACCGAGACGGAGGGAGTTTCCCGCATCACCGTCACCATGCAGGGCGACACATACGTCAAAAATCAGATGATAAAGCAGCTCAGCAAGCTCAACGAGGTGCTGGAGATTTGCGAGATGTCAAAGGACAGCTCGGTAATCCGCGAAATGGCGCTTGTCAAAATAAGCGCGAGAGCGGACACGCGTCAGGACATAATCACCACCGCCAACGTCTTTCGTGCGAACATTATAGACTATGGGACAGACTCCATGGTCATAATCGTCACGGGCGAGAGTACCAAGATAGACGCTTTTATAAAGCTGATGCAGCCGTTTGGCATACTGGAGATGTGCCGCACGGGCGTCGTGGCTTTGGAGCGCGGCGAGCAGTGCCTTCGCAGCAAGGATATGGAATATATAAACACCCTTAAAAACAGCAACGAATAATATTATTTATATAAAAGGAGATAAAAACCATGGCAAAAATGTATTACGAACAGGACTGTAACCTCAACCTTCTCAACGACAAGACGATAGCCGTCATCGGCTACGGCAGTCAGGGTCACGCCCACGCGCTCAACGCGAAGGAGTCGGGCTGCCACGTCATAATCGGTCTGTACGAGGGTTCAAAATCATGGGCGCGCGCCGAAGAGGCGGGCTTTGAGGTCTACACCGCGGCGGAGGCTGCGAAAAAGGCGGACGTCATTATGATACTGATAAACGACGAGCTTCAGGCGGGTATGTATAAAAAAGACGTCGAGCCCAACCTCAAAGAGGGCGATATGCTGATGTTCGCGCACGGCTTTAACATCCACTTCAATCAGATAGTTCCCCCCGCAAACGTCGACGTTACGATGATAGCGCCCAAGGGACCGGGTCACACGGTAAGAAGCGAATATGTCGCGGGCAAGGGCGTACCCTGCCTTGTCGCCGTTCATCAGGACTACACCGGCAAGGCGCTTGACAAGGCTCTTGCATACGCGCTTGCGATAGGCGGCGCGAGAGCGGGCGTTCTGGAGACGACCTTCCGCACCGAGACAGAGACAGACCTTTTCGGCGAGCAGGCAGTTCTCTGCGGCGGCGTCTGCGCGCTTATGCAGGCGGGCTTTGACACGCTTGTCGAGGCGGGCTACGACGAGAGAAACGCATACTTTGAGTGTATACACGAAATGAAGCTTATAGTCGACCTTATCTATCAGGCAGGCTTTGAGGGCATGAGATATTCGATATCCAACACCGCGGAATACGGCGACTACATAACAGGCAAAAAGCTGATAACCGAGGAAACCAGAAAGACGATGAAAAAGATACTGTCCGACATTCAGGACGGCACCTTTGCAAAGGAATTTCTGCTTGATATGTCCCCCGCGGGCGGTCAGGTTCACTTCAAGGCGATGAGAAAGCTTGCCGCGGAGCATCCCTCCGAAAAGGTCGGCAAGGAAATCCGCAAGCTTTACAGCTGGAACAAGTAATTATTGGGAGAGCCTGACAATGAACAGTGACAAAATGAAGTCGGGCGCGGAGCGCGCT
>CANQVN010000139.1 GCA_947627315.1 uncultured Clostridia bacterium
CGCGAACGCCTTTATCGCAAGCTCAAAGCGCACCTGGTCGTTACCCTTTCCGGTACAGCCGTGACAGATGGCGTCCGCCCCCTCCGCCTTTGCTATCTCCGCTATCCTCTTGGCGATTATCGGACGCGCAAACGACGTGCCGAGCATATATTCCTCATACTTCGCGCCCGCCTTGACGGTCGGGATTATGTAGTCGTTTACAAACTCCTCTGTCAAATCCTCGATATAGAGCTTGGACGCGCCCGTTTTGAGCGCCTTTTGCTCCAGCCCCTCCAGCTCGTCCGCCTGACCGACGTTGCCGCTTACCGCGATGACCTCGCAGTTATTATAATTCTCCTTCAGCCACGGGATGATGATAGACGTGTCAAGCCCGCCCGAATATGCCAAAACTACCTTTTTTATTTTAGATTTATCCATCGCAGTGTTCCTCCGCTTTTTTGAAATATAATAACACCGAATGAATAAATATACAACACTTTTTTATAATTTCAGAATAATGACGCAAACTTAGCGGCATATTTGTCTTGCTTTTGTGAAACTTCACCTTAATAATGAATAAAAAGCGAATAATCGTGAATAAAATCGTATTATATTCAAGCGTCCCGCAGGTCACAGGCTTGCGGGACGTCGTAATTATTTATATTCTATATAGAAGCTGCACGCGGGAGAGCGGGCGTTTATCGCCCTGCCCGTGCGCTTGCAAACGGCGTTATAACGCTCGTCAAGGTAAATGTAGGCACACTCACAGCATATTTTTCCGCGGCGACCGCACTTTCTAAACAATTTCCCGCACACATCGCGTCTTTTCATATGCCGCCCATCACCCCCAACGACGTTAATTATCCCGAATTGGGATAATTAAATTATACCGTTTTGGGATAATAATGTCAAGGTGAGAATATGATAAAGCTTAAAATAAAAGAACTGAGGAAAGAAAAAGGCATAACCCAGCTAAAGCTTGCAATGGAGCTTCATATGGCGCAGAATACGGTAAGCCGGTATGAAAGCGGCGAGCGGGAGCCGGGCATAGCCGAGCTTGTGCGTCTTGCGGACTATTTCGGCGTGTCGATAGACTATCTTGTGGGCAGAACGGACGCGCGGTAATCGGCGCTTGTAAATTTTATGCAAAAACAGGCGGATATTCCGCCTGTTTTTCTTGTAAAATCCGTAAACGTGTGATATTATAATCTGGATAAGTCAAAAATATGTCCCGCTTCCTATGCGCGGAGCATATAACATCAAGGAGGCAGAAATGAACCAAACACTTAAAACGCTATCGCAGATAGGCATAGTTCCCGTCGTCGCGATAGAGGATGCAAAAAAAGCGGTCCCGCTTGCAAAGGCGCTTGTGGCGGGCGGTCTGCCCGCGGCGGAAATAACCTTTCGCACCGACGCGGCGGAGGAGGCGATGCGCGCGATAACGGCGCAGGTGCCGCAGATGCTTGTCGGCGCCGGCACGGTGCTGACGCACGAGCAGCTCGACCGCGCGCTGGACGCGGGCGCGAAATTTATCGTAAGCCCCGGGTTTAACCCCGATATGGTAAAATACGGTCTTTCCAAGGGCGCGCTGATGGTGCCGGGTACGGCGACGGGCGGCGAGATGGAGCAGGCGATGGCGCTCGGGCTGGACGTTGTGAAGTTTTTCCCCGCCGAGCAAAACGGCGGCGTTGCAAAGCTGAAGGCGCTCGCGGGACCTTACAGGTCGCTTAAATGGATGCCGACAGGCGGAGTTTCGACCAAAAACGTGGCGGAGTATATGAGCTTTGACAAGATTGTCGCCTGCGGCGGCACCTGGATGGTGAAAACCGAGCTTATTGAAAACGAGCGGTGGGACGAGATAACAGCCATCTGCAAGGAGGCGGTAAAGACGATGCTCGGGCTTTCCCTTATGCACGTCGGCATAAACTGCGCCGATGAAAGCGATGCGGAAAGCACGGCAAAGGCGTTTGCCGCGCTGCTCGACATCGAGTATAAGCCCGGTCGCTCGTCCGATTTTGCGGGCGGCGCCGTCGAGTGTATGAAAAAGCCGGGGCGCGGTAAAAACGGACATATCGCCGTCGGCGCGTACAACGTCGAGCGGGCAATCTACCACCTGTCAAGGCGCGGCGCGAAGTTCGATGACAGCAGTATCAAAACCGACGCCGCGGGCAATATCACAAACATCTATCTTGAAAACGAGATTGGCGGCTTTGCCGTACACATTATGAAAAAGTGAGGAAAAAAATGAAAGTTGTAACATTCGGTGAGCTTATGATACGCCTCCAGCCCTATAATTACGAGCGCTTCGTTCAGGCGGACAGGCTGGAATTCACCTTCGGCGGCGGCGAGGCGAACGTCGCGGTGTCGCTTGCAAACTACGGGTTAGAGTCGGTATATGTGACAAAGCTGCCCGCCCATGCCATCGGACAGGCGGCGGTAAATTCGCTGCGCCGCTACGGCGTCAACACCGACAGCATTGTCCGCGGCGGGGAGCGGGTCGGCATCTATTTCAACGAAAAGGGCGCGGCGCAGCGCCCGTCGGTCTGCATTTACGACCGCGCTCACTCCGCAATCCAGCAGGCTTCCCCCGACGAGTTTGACTGGGATAAGATACTTGACGGGGCGGACTGGTTCCACTTTACCGGCATCACCCCCGCGCTTGGCGACAATATGGTTGAAGCCTGCCTTAACGCCTGCAAGGCGGCAAAGGCGCGCGGTGTGAAAATCTCGTGCGACATCAACTACCGCGGCAAGCTGTGGACGAGGGAAAAGGCGCGCGAGGCGATGACAAAGCTGTGCAAATACGTCGACGTGTGCATCTCCAACGAGGAGGACGCAAAGGACGTGTTCGGCATCGAGGCGGACGCGACGGACATCACGGCGGGCAAGCTCAACCGCGACGGCTACGTTACGGTGGCGCGCCGCCTTGCGGAGAGCTTCGGCTTTGAAAAGGTGGCGATAACGCTGCGCGAGAGCAAGTCCGCCTTTGACAACGACTGGAGCGCCATGCTCTACGACTCAAAGAGCGGGGACTACTGTTTTTCAAAGCTCTACCACTTACATATCATCGACCGCATCGGCGGCGGCGACAGCTTCGGCGGCGGGCTTATCTATTCGCTGCTGAGCGGCAGGGACGACCAAAGCGCCGTTGAGTTTGCGGTCGCCGCGTCCGCTCTCAAGCACTCGGTCGAGGGC
>CANQVN010000140.1 GCA_947627315.1 uncultured Clostridia bacterium
TCAGTCCGTTTTGCCACTCCGGTGTGTTTGCCGCCTCCAGTAGGCGACCTACAAGCACCGGTATGCCGGGAACCCACACGCCGTATTCGGAGCTGTCCGGCACGCCCTCGACATCCTCGCCGAACACCGCGTCGTATGCGCCCGTTACGTCATAGCCCGCCTCGGCAAGAGAGTCGGCATAGGAGCCGTAGGTCTCGTCAAATGCGCCGTAGTCCTTATCCTCCATCGAATCGAGTATTTCCTGCGCGCCGACAACGTCCGCCTGCGCCGCACGCTCGACGGTGTCGGAAAATTCGCCGTCCTGCCAGAGGTTTTTGTCGGCATACTCCGTGACGGCGTCGTCATACTCCGCGCTGCCTATTCCGAACAGGTGCCAGCCGTCGCCGAACAGCCCGTCGTTTGCCCAGTCGGTAAGCGTCGAGCCGACGGTGCTCACCGAAACGTAGTAGACGATTATCATTATCACCGCAAATATCGGCAGAGCGAGAAAGCGGTTTGTCACCACCTTGTCGATTTTGTCCGACACGGTGAGCTTGCCCGCGCTGCGTTTTTTATAACAGCCCTTGAGAAGGGTGGCTATGTAGACGTACCGCTCGTTGGTGATTATACTCTCCGAGTCGTCGTCCATCTCGCTTTCCGCCGCGGCGATGTCGCTTTCGATGTGCGAAAGCGTTTCGGCGGGAATGTTTAGCTGCTCCAAAACCTTGCCGTCCCGCTCGAATATCTTAACGGCGTACCACCGCTGCTGCTCGGCGGGCATATTATGCACCGCCGCCTCCTCGATGTGCGCGAGCGCGTGCTCCACCGCGCCCGAAAAAGTGTGCTGAGGCACGGTCCTGCCGTTTTTGGCGGCTTCCACCGCCGCATCCGCCGCCTCGGTTATTCCCGTACCCTTGAGCGCGGATATCTCCACCACCTTGCAGCCCAGCCTTCGCGCAAGCTCGGCGGTGTCTATCTTATCTCCGTTTTTACGCACCGTATCCATCATATTTATCGCGACGACGACCGGTATCCCCAGCTCCACGAGCTGGGTCGTGAGATACAGGTTGCGTTCGAGGTTGGTACCGTCGATTATGTTGAGTATCGCGTCCGGTCGCTCGTTTATAAGATAGTTTCTCGCAACGACCTCCTCCAGCGTGTAGGGCGACAGCGAGTATATCCCCGGCAGGTCGGTGACGATAACGCCGGCGTGCCTTTTCAGCTTGCCCTCTTTCTTTTCAACCGTAACCCCGGGCCAGTTGCCGACAAACTGATTTGCGCCTGTCAGCGCGTTGAACAGCGTCGTCTTGCCGCTGTTCGGGTTGCCCGCAAGAGCGATTTTCAAATTCATATTTTATCTCCCCTTTCAATTAGCGATAACTAACCTTGCGGTAAAAAAGCGGAACTTATTCCACTTCTATCATTTTCGCGTCTTCCTTACGGATAGAAAGCTCATACCCGCGCACGGTCACCTCAATCGGGTCGCCGAGCGGCGCGACCTTGCGCACATGCAGCTCCACCCCGCGGGTGATGCCCATATCCATAATGCGGCGCTTTACCGCGCCCTCGCCGTGCAGCTTTACCACCTTAACGGTGTCGCCGATTTTAACATTGTTCAAAGTGTTCATCAATATCCTCCCTGCGTCAAATCATTATTCTCTGCGCCATTTCGCGGCTTATCGCGACGCGGGTCTCCTTCACGTTTACAATCACGTTTCCGCCCGCCGCGCTTATCACCGTGACGCTGCCTCCCACAACAAATCCGAGGTTTTCGAGGTGCTTTTTCACCTCAGGGGTGCCTCCCACCTTTTTAATAATGTTGCTTTCGCCCGTCTGTGCGAATACTAACGGCATTTTTGTACCTCTTTTCCGATTAGCCATAACTAACTATCTTTATTATATTATATGCCCCGCCCCCTGTCAACAGCTATTTTTGATTTTGTAGCCTTGTTGTAAAGTTAGCCTAAACTAACTATATTTTTGTGCAATTTGACGGGGCGCTTGGCAAATTCGAGCGATTTCCCGCGAAAACGGACTGTATTTTCTCGCCGCTTTGTATATTATGCTGAAATTGTATTTTATTGCAACTTTTTAAAAGGATGTGAAAATATGAGACGGTTTTTCTGTCTTTTAACGGTTTTGGCGGTTTTTACCCTGCTTTGCGGCTGCAAAAATCAGGCAAGCGAGGCGGCAAATACAGACGGCGCGCCGTACTGACGTACGGCGCGCTTTGTGCTGCGTATTTTATTTTGCCTTAGACTCGCAGTAGATGCAGCGGTAGACGCGGTTTTGCCTGTCGGTCAGCTTGAAAATGCTCTCAAGCTCCTGCTCAAAAGAGGTTATACAGCGCGGGTTTTTACAGCGCAGAACTCCCTTTACATATTCGGGAAGCTCGACGTGCCGCTTTTCCGAAATGACGCCGTCCCTTATTATATTTACCGTGACGCCGGGGTCGACGTAACCCAAAACGTCGAGATCAAGCTCAAGCGGCGCGTCTATTTTGATTATGTCCTTTTTGCCCATACGGCGGCTGGGGACGTTTTTTATTATCGCCACCGTACAGTCAAGCCCGCCGAGGTTCAAAAGCCTGTATAGCTCCATACTGTGTCCCGCGCGGATATGATCCAGCACTATTCCGTTTTTGATAGAATCTATTGTCATTTTTCCGCCTCCGATAACAGCTTGAGTATAAGCGCCATACGGATAAACTTGCCGTTTGCCGCCTGCTTGAAGTAGCAGGCGCGCGGGTCGTCATCCACCTTGACCGAAATCTCGTTGACACGCGGCAGCGGGTGGAGTATTTTCAGATTCTCCCCCGCCCCCGCCAGCTTTTCGGGGGTGAGGATATAGCTGTCGCGCAGACGCAGATAGTCGTCCTCATTGAAAAACCGCTCGCGCTGGACGCGGGTCATATACAAAATATCGAGCTGCGGCAAAGCGTCTGTGAGATTGTCCGTCTCGCTCCACTCCATATGCGACAGACCCTTGTCCCTGATATAGCCCGGTATTTTAAGCTCGGGCGGCGAGATAAGCACCGCCTTTATGCCGGAATATCGCGACAGCGCGTTTATCAGCGAGTGGACGGTGCGGCCGAACTTGAGGTCGCCGCAAAAGCCTATCGTGAAATTGTCAAGCCTTCCCAGCTCGCGGGAGATTGTGATAAGATCGGTCA
>CANQVN010000141.1 GCA_947627315.1 uncultured Clostridia bacterium
TGGGTGCAGACCTCCGTCTCGGTGCCGTTTTCGGTGCAGGTCGCGTCGTTATTGAACACCCAGCTTGTGACGTGCGGCGCGTTCATTTCCTCTTTAAGCTGCGTGCTTACCAGCCCTCCGATAAAGGCATAGCCCGCATCGCTGAGATGAACGCCGTCGTTTTTAGACGTGTCATTTCTGAAAAAATATTTGCCGTAGTTATCTGACGAATACTGCTCCCGGAGAAACTCGTGGCGGGTGGCGCTCTCAACGTCGATATACATTCCGCCCTGCTGCTCGGCAAGATACTGCTGCATATAGTTCATATTGTAGGTATTCATATGCGCGCGGCGCAGTTGGTTGCGGCGCACGGGCGACGAATTTACCACAATATAGGGGCGGCTGTCAAGCTGTCTGTACTCGTCGATAAGCGCGTCAAACTCCGCCAGAAAGCGGTTGTTGTCCGTCCAGCGGTTGCCGCTTGAGTCGTACCCGTTATAGGTGTCGTTCGTACCGAGCATGAAAAAGACGACATCAGGGTTACAGGTAAGAGAGTTTTTGTATTTATTCGGGTCTGCGGAAGCTCCGTCGCCGGGGTATACGCGCCAGTTGCGCTCCTCGCTGGTGAAAATACCGTATTCCTTAGTATACATGGCAGTCGAGTTGCCCCTGCCGAAGTTGTATATCTTGTAATTTTCGCCAAGGCTGCTGCCGACAACGCCCGGGTAGGACGTTTTATTGTAATCGGACGCGCCGAAGCCGAAGGTCAGCGAGTCGCCGATAAAGCTGAGCGTAAAATCGGTGCACGCCTGCGTTTCGGGCGCATCGAATTTTGCACTGTGCAGCGTTACCGACTTTGTAAGCCTCAAATTTTCCACGTCCTGTGCCGTCAGGTTGTCGGGGATGACTATGTCGTTTGAAACAAAGTTCATGCCCGCCTTGCTTGCGGCTACGTTGTGACCGACGGTGAATTTATATGGCTTGCCGCCGTAGTATGCGACAGCCTCAACGCCGTTTGCCGCGCCGTAGAGCGTGGGGTAGTAGACGGACGCGTCATCAATGCCATCGACCGCGGCGGGCGCGTCGATATCCGCCGCGTCCTTAACGCCCATCACATAGAGGGTGAGTACGCGCGAAAATCCGTTTACCTTGGATTTTACAAAGTAGCGCGCCGCCTCGCCCGCCTTCAGCTCATAGCCTGAAGCCTTAGTCTCACAGGCTCTGTCGGTATACACCTCAAAGTCCGCGCCGAAGCCGAAATCGGCAAGCGACCCTGTCGCGTAGCCGTAAAGCGTGTCGTAGGCGTAAATCGGGGTGAGCCCCGCAAGGGCAGACGATTTCGGGAACATATCGCTGCGCTTTGTCGTCATACCGTAGTCGATATAGAAGTCCGCGTCGAAATCCGCCGGAACGTCGCCCGGGATGTCCTTTTGCTCCGCATCCGAATACTGCTTTGCAAAGGCGGTGGCAAAATAGTTTTCGCTCAGATCCGCGTCGCCCGTCGTGTTGACGGAGGGCATATAGCCGATTATCCTGTTGTTTTTGAAGGTGAGAATGTCCGCCGCGGCGTCGTTATCCTCGTCAAAATCATATTTGCCGTCGCTCCAGTAAAAGAGCATAAAATCATAATCGTTTTTATCGATTATATTGTTGCCGGTAAAGCTTACGGCGTCGAATTTCTGATAGAGAATTTCGATAAGGCAGGGACCCTGCTTTGCCCCGTCGTTTTTGTTGTAAAAGCAGGTGTTGACCGAGGTGTTGCCCGAAATGTCCAGCGTGCCTTTGCCCGCGCCGCCATCAAAAGCGACAAGCGACGGGAAGGAGTCAACGTCGGTCGTTTGCTCGGTCATCGCGCCGAAATAGCAGTTTTTAACGGTGTAGTGAGGCGTATCGGCACTATCCTTGGACTTTATGCGGCCGAGCGAATGTACGGTTTGCGGAAAACGCAGTCCGTCTATCTCAAGGTTAGGCGCGACTGTGCCGTCTTTTGCAAAAAGGAACGTCTTGCCCGCGGGGCTGCTGTAAAAGCAGTCCTTAACGGTAAACGCGTCGCTGTAGTCCTGCGCCGAGAGATTGAACGCCGCGGCGGCGCCCGCGCTGTGCGCAAGCTTGACGTTTTGCAGCTTTAACGACAGCGGCGCGTCCTTTGCCGCCCTGCGCTCGGTATCGGTCACCGTGCCGGTGACCGTCACACCGTAAATTTCAACGCTGCCGCCGCCGACCGTGTTTTTGATAACGACGTTTGTAAAGGACGGCGCGGTAAATTCGGCGTTTGCCGCGGGCGTTTCCGCCGCGGTGTAGGGCAGCGTTTCAAACCCGCTGCCGAAAATGCGCCACGGCGCGTATATTTCGATGTTGCCGCTGTATTTTGAAGGCTCTGACGGCAGAATAACGTCCGCCGCTTTGTCGCCTGTAAGCTCATACAGCTTTGCAAAGCTTTCGGCGGCGTTTTCGCCCTTTTTGAAGGTCATCTGCGTGCCGTTAAAGGAAAGGGTCGCGGTATCTGCGGTCGCAAGCTCGGGTACGACCGCATAGCAGCCCTGCAAATCGGGCTTTGCGGGTGCTGCCTGCTCCGCATTTTCAGCCATGCAGGAGGACGAAAAGAGCGTGCCTGTCATACAAAGGCAGAGGACTAATGAAATAAATCTTTTCATAAATTAACTCCGTTTATTTATTAAGGATTTGGTGGAAAACAGAAATTATCTTTGCCGCCTGGGAGCGCTCGGCGTCCTTTTTCGGCTCAAACTTGTTATCGCCCATACCGTTTACAATCTCCGCCTGCTGGCATATGGCGACAGCATCCTTGGCGTAGTTGCCTATTGAAGCCTCGTCCGCAAAGGTAATCTTGTCTGCGGTTTTGGGCAGCTCAACCTTGGCAAAGTCGTTAGCATACCGCACCACCATCGTGCATATCTGCTGACGCTCGATGTTGGCGTTTGGCTTAAACTCCGTCGGGCTGATACCGTTTACTATCTTGTTGTCAACCGCCCACTTGACAGCAGGTGAAAACCACTTGCCGGCAGGTACGTCGGCAAACTCTGTCGCAACGTTTCTGTTTGTCGTGTCGACGCCCGCAAGGTTTGCAAGTATCTGGACAAACTCGGCTCTTGTCAGCTTGCCGTCAGGGTTGAAGGTGCCGT
>CANQVN010000142.1 GCA_947627315.1 uncultured Clostridia bacterium
CGTGCACATCTGTCCCCGCGAGGATATAACTTTCGTGCTCCTCACTTGCATATACTGGCTCACCGCAAGAGACTTCGCCAAGAAAAGGAATGCGAACTGTATCTATTGGAAAAATGCTCGGAAATGTGTATATATTGTCCTCTTCAAAGGATCCTCTGCGCTGCTTAGGTACATCATATCCCATAAGCCAGGATTCAGATACGTTGAGAGCCTTGGCAAGGCGGTAAAGGTTTTCTTGCCGCGCTTTATATTTTCCTGATAAATAATTACTGATTAAAGATTTGTCAAGCCCCGCAGCATTAGCAAGGTCGGTCTGTTTATACCCAATTTCGTTCATTGCATCGCGTAAGCGCTCGGAAAAGCTTGCCATATCGTCACCTTCACGGTTTATTTCTGACTTCATTATACAAGGGCAATACAAAAAAATCAATAGAAACACAAAAATTTTTTTGAGAAATCTCAAAAAAGTGTTGACATAGCTGAACATGTGTGCTAATATTAGGATAGTTGAGAAATCTCAACGAAAATTTACTGGGAGGAAAGGAGCAGAATCTGATGGAAAGAATCGGATTTGACTACAGCAGGTTGCGGGGCAGAATCGTAGAGAAATGCGGAAATATCGAAACATTTGCCAAGCTTATCGATATAACGCCTACGACGGCAGGACGTAAACTGTCGGAAAAAAGCTCGTGGACGCAGGACGAAATCATAAAAGCGTGTCATGTCCTTGACATTGCTGCCAACGACATAACGGAATATTTTTTTTGCAGAGCAAGTTGAGAAATCTCAACATAACGTGATTTGAAAAGGAGGATCCAACATGACTTACGAACGCAGAGAAGAGATATTCTCAAAAGACGCAATGACGACGGCGGAGGTCGCGGAGCTGCTGTCGGTGTCGATGTCAACAGCGAGTGAAGTTATCCGCAACATCAAGTTCAAGTACGGGGACCGCATCGGCATCACCGGGCGCGTTCTCGTCGAGGACTACAAGCGGTATTTCGGGGCGCCGGAGCGTGATCGCTATAATCGTCGCATGACTGACGCGGACAACGATTTCACTGAGCGCCCGCTCAAAAAAGAGGACACGCAGCGCCGTGTGTTCTCCGTTATGTGCCCGGATGGCCTCGGGCGGAGGCGGCTGATATGATGACGATGGCTGAGCTCACAGGACCGCAGCGCACGAGAATAATCCTCGGCGCGCTCGAACGGCATTATGCCGACGATATCGCCCGGTCGGTACGTGTGCCACTGGACATTGTGTGCGGCCTGTGCCGTGAATGTGGCATACGTCTGCGGAAGAGAAGGAGGACGACGACAATGACACCGAAAGATGCTTATAACGCGATGTGCGTGATGCAGCCGGTGGCACACGACGGCATCATATATACACGCATCCGTGCTGTTGAGTACCACTATGACCGCACGGTGCGCCTGCAACTCTACGATCAGGACGCGCACAGCATTACGACAGTGCCTGCAGGCGACGCCGTAGCGGTAACACCCGGCGAGTATGCAGCGTATAAGGAGCGCAGGCGTCAGGAGCACGATGCTCTTGAGCACCTGCTTGCAGCACAAAAGGAGGCAAAGCCATGAAAGCAACTCAAATGATTCGAGCGCTGAAACGGGGCATCGCCATATACGGGGACATGGACGTCGAGATCACGCTGCGGCGCAGCAGGACGCAGCCCACACAGATCCGCGTAGACGACGTCAAGCGGCGCTACGTGATCCTGACCGAGGAGGATGAGTACGAAGATGCGTCGGAAAGCTAATATCATCTGCGCCGTTGTCGGCATCGTCGCGTTTTTTGCGGCTCTCGGCACGGTCGGGGGCGTCGAACACGGGTATATCGGACTTATGCCGGGCGCGGTTCGAGCGTTTGTCTGTATGGTGGTATGTGCCGCGTGCATCGCTGTCGCGCAGGAGGATTGATATGGTCGGCGCAAAAAAAGAGCCGTCGCGCGGCAGCACGAGCGGCTCTCAAGGACGGTCCCCGGAATCTCACAACAGAGGACGTCACCTATATTATAGACGTGTTCACGGTATTTGTCAACCCGGAGAGGGACCTTAATAGTATTATCCAATATGCCCTCCGCGCCCGGCTGCGCGGAGGGCGAAAAAAGCCGTTAAAACGCGGGCAAAATTTGCCCGTTGGCGGCCTTGTATTGTATCTTATCTCATGGACGGTGGAACATGGCAAACACAAACATATGTTTCTGTGCGCGGATGTGGAGAAACCGGAGAGGTGGGGGAAGTTGCGCCGGTCGGCGCAACAGGGGGCGGAGAGGTGGTTTCTCTTTAAAGCGCCGCTCCTGCGGCGCTGCTCTTATGCTCTCCGCCCCCTATTTTGGAGGCGACGGATGAACAGCGAAAAGCGTACATACTCGGGACCGCTCCTCGAATGCGACATCTACCCGTCTTTTGCGGACGGGCGGCGGGTTCCGACTCGGGCACCGAAGTCGAAACCGTCTTCGGCGGCACAGGCGCGGTATAACAGACTAATGACAGGCAAACGGCTTGTCAGACTTGTCAATGCAAATTTCGACGGCACCGACTATTATATGCATCCCACGTATTCGCCGCAAAATGCTCCGAGCGATGAACGAGAGGCGCGGAACAACATCCGCAATTATATTCGCCGGGTGAAGACGCGGCGACAGTCGGAGCTCAAGAAGTCGGAGAAACTGCTGTCGGATGCACAGATCACTCTTGCGGCGGCACCGGATAATACGTTTCTCGCGCTTACTGTCGAGAAACTCCGGGAACGTATAGAAAAGCTCAAGCAGCCGCTCCGATACGTGTATACGATCGAGCAGGAGACGTACAAGAAGGGCAGATATGCAGGCAAAAGCAATTGGCACAATCACATGTTCATCTCGGGCGGCCTGCCGGAGAGGGAGATGGAACAGATCTGGAGCGGCGGCGTGCGCGTCAACTGCAACAGATATAAGCCGGAGAGCTTTGGCCCGGAGGCAGCGGCCGTGTATATGGGCAAGGACCCGCGCGGATATAAGCGGTTCGTCTGCTCACGTAATCTCAGGCAGCCGAAGGAGCGCATACGTCCGGGAAAGCTGACCGAACGAGCCGTCGACCGCATGGCGCAGCAGCGCG
>CANQVN010000143.1 GCA_947627315.1 uncultured Clostridia bacterium
TCGGTTCAAACCCGGCCGGAGCCGTTAAAATTCTCCCTGTTCTTAAAAAGCCCCTGCTGCCCCAGACCTCAAGCTCGCACTTGTAGCTGTTGTCCATTCCGAAGGAAAGCTGCGCCGTCACACCCTCATCGTTTACCATTGCCGCGCTGCCGTATATGTCGACGTCGAAATCCTTCGTGTAATTGAGCCTTGAATATACGACTTTCGCACTGTCGCCAAGAAGCATCGAGGCAAGCTTTATCGTGTAGCCGCCGCAGTCCAGAAGCGCGCCGCCTCCCAAAGCTTTATTGTATCGAAAATCATTCGCCGGTCTTTGGGGAAAGCCGAACGCTATGCGGTAAAGACGCGTATCGCCCAATTTCCCGCTCGCAATTATATCGCTTATTTCGCCGATTTGCTTATGGAACGCGAACATATAGTTCTCGTGAACGGCAAGGCGCTTTTCTTTGGCGGCGTTTATTAAATCCTCTGTGTGAGCCGCCGACGCCGTGAACGGCTTTTCCAAAAAAACGTGCTTACCGCATTTCAGCGCCTTACTGCCCCACCTGTAATGCAAGGCGGGCGGCAGCGGAAGATAAACGGCGTCGACTTTGTCGGAAAAGAGCAGCTTTTCATAGCTTTCAAAAACCTCTCCGCCGTATTCCTTACGAAAGCCCTCCGCCTTTGCCGCCTCCGCCTCAATAACCGCATTATCGGCGGCGTTATCGCCAAACCACTCGTCCGCATTGGCATGCGCGACGCCGATATACTCGGCGTTTTCACATTTTTGAATCGCCGGCATAAAGCGGCGAAAAGCAATTTCCGACGGACATATTATACCTATTCTTACCTTGTTCATATCACCACACCAATACCGAAAGAAGATTTCTCAGCTGAATGTTCAGGCAGTTGTTCACCTTTATGAGCGTGCCGAGGGTCTTATAGTTTGTCCAGAAATAGCCCGGCGGGAGAACGTCTGTCTCGCCATCCGGAATTTCCATAACGACGTTGCGGTTCTGCTCGTGATAGAACCTGCCGCCCTCTTCTGAAAGAAGCGTGTCAAAGACGACTCCGTCCCCGCTTTTCAGCTTTTTATCAAACAGCCTGTCCACGTCGGTACGCTCGCTTTTGCAAATATACTCGCGCTGAACAGTCGGACCAAGCTCGATACCGTCAAAGCAGCCTGTTTCGGGAGTGGCTCTGACAAGAAACTCCTTTGTTCCGTTATGCACCCGCGTGATTAGCCCGAACGTCGCTATCCCCGCCGCCTCAAACAACGGCTGGCGCCATTGTCTGACCTCGCGCCCCTCGATTTCTATATCGCAGAACACGACCTTAAAGCTGTACGGTTCATTACAGACAAACTCGCCGTTATTCATATTCCATTTTTTCAAAGAAAACAGCGGAACACACTCGCGCTCGGTTTTGTTAAACATCTTAAAATCGTTTATGTACCGGTATATCTGCGAAATGTTGTCGTTATCGTCGCAAACCGAGCGGAGAAACGCCTTGTCCGATATATCCGATCTATGCTTTTCAACCGGAAGGCATGACAACACCGTCCGGGTGTCCATATTGACAAGATTGTCTATCCTCATAAACGCCTTTATCTGCGGCAGCGTCATCCACATATGCGACGGCAGAACGTCAATGTCCTCATCCACCTCGATTATGATATTGCGGTTGCGCTTGCCCAGAAAGCGGGATGATTGCTCCGACTGGATTTGGTCAACGACGATATTGTATTTCGAGGCGTTTATGAAATAATCAAGGTAGGCGGGCTTTTTGCCGCCGTGCTTTTGCGTGAAGTTGGATTTAGTCGCCTGTATCGTCGGCGAAAGCTGAATTTTGTTGATATTTCCCGGCTCGATTTTCGCCTGCATAAGATAGTGCATTTCGCCGGCGAAACGCCGGCAGATAATGCCGAGATAGCCGATTTCGTTTTGCAGGATTATCGGCTGCTCGTCGCCGTCTGAACAGCGAATACCGGAAATTTCAAAAAAACTGCCGGCAGGATTGCGGATAGTACCCGAAGTCTCGGAGTAATGCCAGGGCTTGCAGCTTTCCAAATCTGTCTTTTTTATAGAAACTTTGACGGTTTTATTGCGGGCATTTATCCAACTCAGTAGATTTTCGGTCGTGTACACAGGCATATTGTTTCCTCGAAATATATTTTATTTGTCCTTTTTTATAAGCGACATTACTCCCCAGATGCGGCATAAAAGCCACGGACTGATATCGCAGAGCAGGGTTACCAGCTTTTGACCTTTTGACATTCGCTCTCGAAAATACTTATTTTTGCGGTAATCACTGCAATTTTGCTTAACCGTTTGACGCATATAACGCAGCTTTTCAATCTCGCAGGGCTTGAAAAGCGAAAGAAAGATTCCCGCGGAGTTGACGTAGAAAAGCTCGATAAACCGAAACTCGATTTCGTCCTTGTATTCGGTCATAAATCCGCGCTCGGTCAGCTCGTCTATCGCCATCTTGGCGGATTTCAACCTGTCGTATGTAATGGGGTTATTTATGGATCTTGTCGTCGAGACGTTATCCGCCCGATAAAAATAAAGCGGCTCGTCCGACTCGACCTTAACAAGCTTTTGAACGTATGCGGTGACAATCTGCCCGAAGTAATTGTCGCCGTAGCAGACGTTGTCGGTGTGGTGAATGTCGTTTTCTATAAGAAAATCTTTTCTGAAAATTTTGGAATTTCGCCTGCCGAAAGCAACAAACAGGCGTTTTCTTTTCTCTTTATCTATAACTCCCGTATTATCAAACGTCGTATTTTGATAGTCAAGCGGTCCTATCGGAGTACCGGCAGAGTCTACCACCTGACTTATACCGTCCGCCACGTCCGCCTGATTCCGCTCCGCAATATTGTAGAGCTTTTCATACATGGAAGGCGCCACCCAGTCGTCCTGATCCATAAAAGCAACGTATTTTCCGCGTGCGATTGGAACCGCGGCGTTAAACGTCCCCGAGCCTCTCGTGTTTTGCTCCATATAAAGAGGCACAACCTTGTCGGGATACTGTGCGGCATAGCCGGCTATCAATTCCCGGGTGTTGTCCTTAGAACAGTCGTCCGCCAAAATAATCTCATAAC
>CANQVN010000144.1 GCA_947627315.1 uncultured Clostridia bacterium
CGGCGAACATACCGTCCGGTCCGCTCTCAATCGAGCTGTCACCCACGATAACGCGCCCCGCAAGGTATGTCCCGCTTGCGACAATGACCGCCGCCGCGCCGTACCGCGCGCCGAGGTGTGTGACAACGCCGCGCACCGCGCCGCCCTCCGCCTCGATATCCACAATCTCCGCCTGAATAAGCGACAGGTTGTCCGTGCTTTCCAGCAGATTTTTCATATACTGCGAGTACGCCCGCCTGTCCGACTGGACGCGAAGCGAGTGGACGGCGGGACCCTTGCCGAGGTTGAGCATCCTGCTTTGCAGAAAGGTCGCGTCCGCCGCGCGCCCCATACAGCCGCCCAGCGCGTCTATCTCGCAGACAAGGTGTCCCTTTGCCGTGCCGCCGATGGAGGGGTTGCAGGGCATATTTCCGACAGCGTCGAGGTTTATGGTAAAAACCGCCGTTTTAAGCCCCAGCCGCGCCGCCGCGACGCCCGCCTCGATTCCCGCGTGTCCCGCGCCTATCACAACAACGTCAAAGTCATCAACAAAATACATTTTTTCTCTCCGAAAAACGGCTGCCTTGCGGCAGCCGCGTAGCTATTTCTTAATTAAAATCTTTACCCCGTCGCGGGTGTCCTCAAGGATAACGCCCATTTTTGCAAGCTCATCCCGCAGCGCGTCCGCCTTTTGATAGTCCTTTTCCCGCCGCGCCCGCTCCCGCGCGTCCACCATCGCCTTTACCTCCTCCGGCACTTCCGCATCGTGAGAGCCTGTGAGGATGTTCAGCACCCCGCACAGCCTGCCGAATTTGTCCAAAACCGCGGCGCAGAACTCCGCCGAACGGTCGGCTTCCCCGTTCATTTTCCGCGCGAAGTCGAAAAGCACCGCAAGCGCGTCCGCCGTGTTAAGGTCGTCGTCCATCCTGTCGCAAAAACGCGCGGTAAGCTCGTCGTATCCGGCAAGAGCCTCCTTTTCCGCACCGTCAATCTCCCGCCGCTTCGCGCTTTTTTTCAAAAACTCCATATTGTCCCGCGCGGTATACAGCCGCTCCAGCCCCGCGCGCGCCGACTCCAGCACCTCCGCGCTGTAGTTTATCGGGCTGCGGTAGTGGCTTGACAGCATAAAAAAGCGGATAGTCTCGTAGCCGTATTTCCCGGCGGCGTCCCTCACGGTAAAAAAGTTGCCCGCCGACTTGCTCATCTTTTTACTGTCGACGTTTATATGCCCGTTATGAAGCCAGAACCTTGCAAACTCACAGCCGTTTGCCGCCTCCGACTGAGCTATTTCGTTTTCGTGGTGGGGAAAGATTAAATCCACCCCGCCGCAGTGGATATCAATCGTCTTGCCGAGGTACTTGTTTGCCATAGCGGAGCACTCGATGTGCCAGCCCGGTCTGCCCCGCCCCCAGGGCGACTCCCAGGACGGCTCACCCTCCTTTGCCGCCTTCCACACGGCAAAGTCGAGCGGGCTTTCCTTTTTGTCGTTGACCTCTATCCTCGCGCCGCTTTCAAGCTGTTCTATCGGGTAGTGGGAAAGCTTGCCGTAGTCCTTAAAGCTCGCCGTGCGGTAAAACACGTCTCCCCCCGCCTCGTAAGCCGCGCCGCTGTCGATAAGCTTCTGCACCATTTTAATGATGTCGGCTATGCACTCGGTCGCGCGCGGGTGAACCGTCGCCCGTCCGACGCCCAGCGCCCCCGCGTCTTTATAATACTCATCGATAAACCTGTCGCCCAGCTCTTTTACCGTCGTATGCTCGGCGTTTGCCCGCTTTATCATCTTGTCGTCGATATCGGTAAAGTTTTGAACAAACCTCACCTTTTTCCCGCAAAACTCGAAGTACCGCCGCAAAACGTCGAAGGTTATAAACGGGCGGGCGTTTCCGATATGAAAATAGTCGTAAACGGTCGGTCCGCATGCGTAGATTGTGACAACTCCGGGCTTAAGCTCCGAAAATTCCTCTTTTCTGCGGGTGAGGGTGTTATACAGCTTCATTTGTTTTTACTTCTCCTCGATCTGTTTTTCAAGCTTGGCTATCCGCGCCTCCAGCCGGCACAGCTCCTGCGCGACAGGGTCGGGTATATGTATCTGGTCAAGGTCGGGCGCGGGCTTGCCGCCTATCCGCGCTATCCGCGCCGGCACGCCGACGGCGGTGCAGTCCGCCGGGATGTCGGTCAGAACCACCGCTCCCGCCGCGATTTTCACGTTGTCCCCGATTTTAACGGGACCGAGCACCTTCGCCCCCGCGCCCACCATCACGTTGTTGCCCAGCGTCGGGTGGCGCTTGCCGGTGTCCTTGCCGGTGCCGCCCAGCGTCACGCCCTGATAGATGACGCAATTGTCGCCGATTTCGGTCGTCTCGCCTATCACGACGCCGACGCCGTGGTCGATGAAAAAGCCGCTGCCGATTTTCGCGGCGGGGTGGATTTCGATGCCGGTCTTGAACTTTGCCCGCTCGCTTATGTACCGCGCGCGAAAATAGTGACCCTTTTGGTAATGCCTGTGCGCGCGGCGGTAGCAGCGAAGCGCGTAAAAGCCCTTGTAGAGCAGGTAAATCTGCAAATCGCTTCCCGTCGCGGCGGGGTCTTTTTCACGGATAAAGTCTATGTCTTTTCTGTATTTTTTGAACATAACCTCTCCTATTTTTTAGGGTCGATGTATCTGCCGTTTTGTTTGAGATAGACGACCCCGCTTATAACGGTCAGCGCGGCGCTGACCCACAGCAGTATCTCCGCGCAGACGCCAAAGGCGGTATTGACCGCATGCCCCAAATCAAACGTATCCGAAGCAAAGCGGGTGAACAAAACGAAAATAATCGCCGCCATCTGGCTTACCGTCTTGCACTTGCCCCACATATTCGCCGAGATGACAACCCCCTTGCCGGACGAGATGAGCCGCAGCGAGGTTATCATAAACTCGCGCATCAAAACAATAAATGCTATCCACACGACGCCGCGGCAGACGTTAAGCTTTATAAACCCCAGAAAGG
>CANQVN010000145.1 GCA_947627315.1 uncultured Clostridia bacterium
ACAAGTAACGGAAAGGCTTGAAAATGGATAAAATGTGGGCGGGGCGGTTTTCAAAATCGCTTGATAAGACCGCGGACGATTTCAACTCGTCGATACGTACCGACTGCCGTATGTATCGGCAGGACATAAAAGGCTCGATAGCTCACGCGGAAATGCTCGCGGCGCGCGGAATTATAAGCGAAAGCGACTGCGGCGAGATAACGGCGGGACTGGAGGGAATACTGCGCGATATCGACGCCGGCAAGCTTGAAATAGATATGCGGGCGGAGGACATACATATGTTTATCGAAAGCGAGCTTACCGCCCGGATAGGCGACGCGGGCAGGCGGCTGCATACCGCGCGCAGCAGAAACGACCAGGTTGCGCTGGATATCCGTATGTACCTTCGCGACGAGTGCGAGAGCATCGTTTTGCTCATAAAGCGGCTGATATCGGCGATAGTCTTACAGGCGGAAAAAAATGAGTGCGCGGTCATGCCGGGGTATACCCACCTCCAGCGCGCACAGCCGATTACCTTTGCCCAGCAGCTTTTGGCGTATGCCAATATGCTCGTTCGCGACGTCGGCAGGATAAAGGACGCTTCAAGGCGGATGAACCTGTCGCCGCTGGGAAGCTGCGCGCTTGCGGGAACGACCTACGACACCGACAGGCGGCAGCCGGCAAAAGCCCTCGGCTTTTCCGGCGTTACGGCAAACAGCATCGACGGCGTGTCCGACCGCGACTTCTGCGTCGAGTTGCTCTGCGCGCTGTCGCTTGTTATGACCCATCTCTCCCGCTTTTCGGAGGAGATAATTCTCTGGTCGAGCTGGGAGTTTAAGTTTATAGAGCTTGACGACTCGTTTACTACAGGCTCCAGCATTATGCCGCAGAAGAAAAACCCCGATATGGCGGAGCTTGTGCGGGGAAAAACGGGGCGGGTGTACGGCGACCTTATGGGAACGCTCACCATGCTCAAGGGACTGCCGCTTGCATACAACAAGGATATGCAGGAGGATAAGGACGCGATTTTCGACGGCATAGACACCGTAAAAAGCTGTCTTGAGGTTTTCGCACCGATGATAGAGACGATGAAAACGCTGCCGGAAAATATGTACCGCGCGGCGCAGGGCGGCTTTATCAACGCGACCGACCTTGCCGATTATCTTGTGAAAAAGGGCGTGCCTTTTCGCACCGCCTACAAAACGGTGGGGCAAATCGTCGCGTACTGCATAGAAAACGGCGCGGTTCTGGACGATTTGCCGATAGAGGAGTACAAGCGGTTTGACAAGCTGTTTGAAAAGGATTTGTACGATGAGATAAAGCTTGAAAACTGCGTGCGGAAGCGGGCGTCGGAGGGCGGCACCGGCTTTGACTCGGTAAAGGCGCAGATAAAAGCCGCAAAGGAATATTTGATATGAAAAAAGTGTTTATAGACGGAAGCTCCGGCACGACGGGACTGCGGATACGCGAAAGACTTTCCGCGCGGCGGGACGTTATGCTTTTGACGCTGCCCGAAAACGAGCGGCATGACCCCGCCGCCCGCGCGCGGGCGATAAACGGGGCGGACGTAACCTTTCTCTGCCTGCCCGACGAGGCGGCAAGGCAGGCGGTGAGTATGTGCGAAAACCCCGATGCCGTTATAATCGACGCATCGACCGCCCACCGCACCGACCCGCGCTTTGTTTACGGCTTTCCCGAGCTTGTCGGGGAAAACGCCGTTGCGAAATCAAAGCGCATCGCCCTGCCCGGCTGTCACGCGAGCGGCTTTATCGCGCTTATAAGACCGCTTGTTTTGGCGGGGATTGTCAAAAAGGACGCAAGGCTGTGCTGTACGTCTCTTACCGGCTATTCGGGCGGCGGCAAAAAGATGATAGCGGAGTATGAGGCAAAGGACAGAGACGCGCTTTACGACAGCCCGCGCATATACGCATTGGGTCAGCAGCATAAGCACCTAAAAGAGATGACGGCGCTGACGGGGCTTGAAAATCCGCCCGCGTTTATGCCGATAGTCGCGGACTTTTACAGCGGAATGGAAGTGTGCGTGCCGCTGTTTGCCCGCGATATTGAGGGCGGCGCGCAGGATATTATAAATATATACAAGTCGGTCTATAACGGTCCTGTCGTGAGCTTTTGCGACGGTATCGACAACGGCGGGTTTGCCGCGGCCGGCGGTATGTCCGGCAGCGACGGGATGAAAATCACGGTGTCGGGAAACGGCGAGAGGATACTGCTTCTGGCGCTTTACGACAACCTCGGCAAGGGCGCCTCCGGCGCGGGAGTCGAGTGCTTTAACCTTGTGACCGGCGCGCCGCCGACGGCGGGGCTTGTAATATAACGGAGGATAACTGATGGAACTTATAGATGGCGGCGTCTGCGCCGCAAACGGCTTTAAGGCAAACGGGATACACTGCGGCATACGCAAAAACCGCTCCAAGCGGGATTTGTCGCTTATAGTGAGCGAGGTTCCGGCGGCTGCGGCGGCGGTGTACACCACAAACCTTGTAAAGGGCGCGCCGCTTACCGTCACAAAGCGGAATATTGAAAACGGCAGGGCTCAGGCGATAATCTGCAACAGCGGAATTGCCAACACCTGCGCGCCGGGCGGCGCTGCCGCCGCGCGGCGGATGTGCGAGCTTGTCGAGCGTCACACCGGCGTTTTTGCAGGCGACGTTGTCGTCGCCTCCACCGGAGTTATCGGCGTGCCGCTGAACACGGCGCCGATAGCGGAAGGTATGGCGGCTCTTACCGCGGGGCTTGGCAAAAACGGCGTGCTTGCCGCCGAGGGCATAATGACGACCGACACCGTTAAAAAAGAAGTCGCCGTCAGCTTCACGCTGGGCGGCAAAGCCTGCCGCATAGGCGGAATTGCCAAAGGCTCCGGTATGATACACCCCAACATGGCGACAATGCTGGTGTTCATAACGACAGACGCGGCGATATCCCCCAAAATGCTGCAAAAGGCGCTCTCGGGCG
>CANQVN010000146.1 GCA_947627315.1 uncultured Clostridia bacterium
GATACAGCAATGTATAAAGACGAAAGCAATATAGCAAGCTGGGCGAAAGACGCCGTAAAGCGCGTAACCGACGCGGGGCTTATGAAGGGCGATGAAAAAGGCAACTTCAACCCCAAATCAAACCTTACCCGGCAGGAAGCGGCGGTTATTCTTGACAGACTGCTGAACAAAATCAAGTAAAATTAGTAACACAAATTAGTAACGAAAAGGGTCGTTGCGTATATTTTATACGGCTGTTTTCTGTGCATATTGTAATAAAAAACACCTCTAAATTTGTGATATTTCCACAAAAATAGGGGTGTTTTTTACTTTGGCGGAGAGAGGGGGATTCGAACCCCCGAGACGCTATTAACGCCTACACGATTTCCAATCGTGCGCCTTAGGCCAGCTCAGCCATCTCTCCACGCGCAGATTAGTATAAAATATTTTAACCGATTTGTCAATACCAATTTACCCGAATTGTTAAATATGTCGCACGCGTTGACAATAAAAAATTGACATAGTATAATAACTTAGTTATATGATGAAAAATGAAATTTCAGGAGAACAAATGAACACGGTAAAAGAAAATAAAATGGGAACAATGCCTATAAACAGGCTGCTTATAAGTATGTCCGCGCCGATGATGGCGTCGATGCTTATTCAGGCGCTTTACAACATTGTTGACAGCGTCTACGTCTCACGGGTGAGCGAAAACGCGTTCACCGCGGTGTCGCTCGCTTTTCCCATACAGAGCCTGATGATCGCGGTGGCGGTCGGCACGGGCGTCGGCGTAAACGCGCTGATATCCCGCCGCCTCGGCGCGAAAGACTATGACGGCGCGAACACAGCGGCGGTAAACGGTCTTTTTCTTGCCGGATGCAGCTATATCCTCTTTTTGATATTCGGGCTGACGCTTTCCCGCGCGTTTTTCTCCGTGCAGACAGACATCGCCGAAATAGTGGACGGCGGCGCGGCATATCTCAGAATATGCACCGTTTTTTCATTCGGCGTGTTTTTTCAGATAATGTTCGAGCGGCTGATGCAGGCGACCGGCAAGACGGTTTTTATAATGTACTGTCAGGGCGCGGGGGCGCTTATAAACATAATTTTAGACCCCGTGTTTATATTCGGCTATTTCGGCATACCCAGGATGGGCGTCGCCGGCGCGGCGGTCGCCACCGTTTTGGGGCAGATATGCGCCATGCTCATCGCCGTTTTTCTGCATCATCGCTTTAACCACGAGGTCAAGGTCCGCTATCGCGGCTTCAAACCGTCCGCAAGGGCTGTGAAGGACATCTACGGCATAGCCCTGCCGTCCATTATAATGCAGTCGATAGGCTCGGTTATGGTGTTTGGTATGAACAGGATACTGATAGGCTTTACCGAGACGGCCGCCGCCGTTTTCGGCGCGTATTTCAAGCTTCAGAGCTTTATTTTCATGCCGGTTTTCGGGCTTAATAACGGTATGGTGCCGATAATCGGCTATAATTACGGCGCGCGGCGCTCCGACAGGATTAAAAAGACAATACGCATCGCCTGCGTGTACGCCGTTTTGATAATGCTCGCGGGCATCGCGCTTATGCAGCTTTTCCCGCGTCAGCTGTTGATGATATTCAAAGCGTCGGACAAGCTGATGGAAATAGGCGTTCCCGCGCTGCGCATTATCAGCCTGCATTTCATTTTCGCCGGCGTCAGCATCGTCCTGTCGTCGGTGTTTCAGGCGCTCGGTCATGCGTTTCGCTCGATGCTCGTGTCCATCGCGCGCCAGATTGTGATAATCCTCCCCGCGGCATATCTGCTGTCGCTTACCGGCAGAGTCAGCGCTGTATGGTGGTCGTTCCCGATAGCCGAGGTGGCGTCGGTCATAATGAGCCTTGCGTTTTATATTGATTTGCGTAAAAAGCTGATAGACAGAATTTAGCACACGCCGCTGTGGCATAATAGTCCGGGAGGTTTTTTATATATGTCTAATCGAAAAAAACGAAATATCGTGCTCATTATTATTATGTCGGTGCTGACGGCGGTTGCCGCGGCGGTGACGGCGTATGCCGTGAGCAGGTTTTTGTCAAGACCCGTTTTTGACGACGGCGTGACGGACGGGACGGCTTTGGAAAATGTCACAGAGCCCGAGGGCAAATCGTTTAACGCGCTTATCATCGGTGTGGATGCCGGCGGGCAGAACACCGACACGATTATGCTTGCGAGAGTCGACAGGGAGCGGGATAAAATCAGCCTGCTGTCTATCCCGCGGGATACGCGTGTGGAGGTTAACGGCAGAAAACGAAAGATAAACTCCTGTTACGGCACGGGCGGGCTCAAGCTGCTGTTTGAAAAGGTAAGAGAGCTTACGATGACCGATATCAATTATTATTGCGTAATAAAGCCGAACGTGCTGAAAGAGGTGGTCGACTGTCTCGGCGGCGTGTATTACGAGGTCGAGCGGGATATGAAATACAGCGATCCCGTGCAGGATTTGTATATAGATTTGGAAAAGGGTTACCAGCTTTTAGACGGCGACAAGGCGGAGCAATATTGCCGCTACAGGTCGTATGTGATGGGCGATTTAACCCGCACTCAGGCGCAGCAGCGGTTTGTAAAGGCGCTGCTTTCGCAAAAGCTGAACATAGGCAGCGCCGCAAAGGTAAAGGAGCTTTACGGCATCGTGTCGGAAAACATAGTTACAAACGTGACGGTGGGAGATATCGTAAGCAACGCCTTTGTCTTTAATATGCTTAAAAACGACGGGCAGATAGAGTGCGTCGAGGTGCCGGGCGAGTATAACGATATGGAAAAGGACGGCGTCTCTTATTATCTTATAGAGGATGAAAGTCTTACGGAGCTTCGTGAAATTTGCGCCGGGCAGTTTGGCGGCAGCTATACGTCATATTAGAAAAATAATAAAAAAGATTTAAAAAAGGGATTGACAAGGGGGAATAAATCTGGTAATATAATTGAGCGTCTCCGAAA
>CANQVN010000147.1 GCA_947627315.1 uncultured Clostridia bacterium
GTCCGTCTTGCCCAAAACAGGTATTCCCCGAAGCATTGTTCCGACCTTCAGCGGATCGTCGTCCGCTATGCAGACGGCGGCGTATTCCGAAGCCTCGCCCTCCAGCTCTCTGAGTATTATCGAAGCCGCCGCGCCCGCGCCGACTATCAAAGCGGGCTTTTTTGCCGCGTCCTCCAGCTGCTTTTTATATTCGTGCAGGTAAAACCCGTACATCGCGCGGATAAAATACATAAGGATGATGACAAACAGCGTCGGCACCGTGTAGGTGACAAGAAAGTCTATATTCACCCCGCGAATCACCGACACCGCCGCGGCGACCAGCACCGCGCTGCCTAAAAAGGAGACTATGCTGCGGCAAAAGCATAAAAGCTCTATTCCTATCTGCACATACGCCCCGCACAGCACCATAATCAGCGCGGCGGCGAGCGCCTGACACGCCACAAGCACGAAATTATACGGGAAGTGAAGCCTGTATATCATTGTATAAACCGAAAAACAGACCGAGATACACAGAAAGTCGAGCGAAAAGACAATTCTGCGAGACGGACTGTCAAATACTGTTTTAATTTGATTCAAATCTATCACCTTCGAATTTAATGCTATACATATTTAATTGTAATACAGGATTTCGGGCTTGTAAAGTAAAATCTTTGACTTGTCCCACAAATTTAAAATATTTTACGTTTGCTATTGATTTAATGAAAATGATGTGCTATAATACAGAAAAAGATTATAGGTGGAGGTATAGTATGAAACGTGTATTTGCATCAATAATGTGCATCCTTCTTATATCGCTGATGGTTGTGTCTGCTTCCGCGGCGGGGATAAATGAAAATGAGCAGAGGGTTATGGATGTTCTCAAAAGCGAGGTAGATCTCGGACAGAGCGGCGCTACCTATATAATTCCCGAAAACTATATAAACCAGGCGGAAAACTTCTTTTTGGGGTATGAGATGACAGCCGCGCAGGCGGACGAGATAATCGGCTACGTCCAGAAGGCTATCGACGTTGTAAAGAGCAGGACGGATATGGTCAGCGGCGACGTGTTTAATCTTGACAGGCTGCCCTATGCCGACAAAAAAGCGATACTCAACTACGGTCAGCTCGCATGTAAGGTCGTGGGTCTCACGCTTATATACGACGGGACAAACGTCGTCATCACCGATGAAAACGACAACGGCAAGCTCTATTTTTCAAGCGAGCCTATCATAAAGGTGACGGGCGCGCAGGCGGTTGTGATATATGTTGCCGCCGCAATTGCCGCGGTGTTGCTTGTCGCCGGAATTACCGTGATTGTACGCAGACGCGTATCCGCGCGTTAAACGAAAGGGCTTTTTGTGGAAACAAAGGATACAGGCAATCACAGGCATCATCATAAAAAAAAATCAAGGTTGATGGGGTTCATTGTGACCCCATTGACTTTTGTTTTGATATTTTCACTGCTGACGGCAACGGCAGCCGCCTTTGCCGGGGATATACTCGGCATCGCGGGTATGGCGTTTTTACCCGGCGCGCCCGTTATGTCGGACGAGCTTGGCAACATTTTCGAGCCGTCGACAAACGAGAGCGAGAGCATCCCGCTTGCGGACGTTGAGTTTCCGTCCTACGAGACGGTGTACGGAAGGATTGAGATAGCCTCGGCGGGGATCGACTGCCCGCTGATTTACGGCGACAGCTACAAGGCGCTGCGCAGCGGCGCGGGGCAGTATATCGGCAGCTTCATCATAGGCTACGGCGGGACAACCCTTATCGCGGGGCATAACTATTCCTGCTTTGAAAAGCTGCCGCAGGTCAAAAAGGGCGACGTCATAAAGATAACGACAAGCTACGGCGTTTACCGCTACGACGTTGTGGATATCGCGGTGAAGATGGATAACGACAGCTCGGCTTACGACCTTGGCAGGAAGGATGAAAACGTAATTCTCTACACCTGCTTTACCGAAAAAACGCCGGTCGGCAACGTCAAAAAGAGAATTTATATATACGGCGACTATCTGTCCGGTCCGATGCTGGACAAAGGCTGATTTTCGGGCGCGGGGGATTTATGAAAATACACTTTACTTGGAAAAAAGCGCTGAATCTGGCGCTTGCCTTTATCCAGTTTCTGCTGCTTGTCGCGGCGACTGCCGGTCTGCTTTTAAGGCTGGGACCGATGAATTACAAATTTATGGACAGAGCTATTGTAAAATCGGGCTATACCGGGCTTTTGACCGAGCAGGTCTTAACGCAGATGGCGGATTACGGCGCGGTTTCGGGCGTCACCGACACCGCCGTTTTTTCAAGCGTCATAACGCAGCCGCGGGTGGACGCCGACGTGCGTACCTATTTTCAGGGCGCGCTGGACGGGGTCAGCCTTTTCAATATGGGCAGGGTCAAGACAAAACTTAAAAAGTCGATTGAGGATTATGCAAAGCAGGGCGACCTGTCGCAGGTGTCGGAGGCGGAGCTTGACGAAAACATCGACAGGCTTGTCGATCTCTGCTCGGAGTGTTATCAAAACGCGATAATGGTTCCCGCGCTGCCGCGTGTGGGGCATTTTCTGCATCTTATCAGGCGAACCGTCGATATAACCGTATATATCTGCCTGTTTCTGTTCGCGCTTATCGGCGCGGTGATGATTTATATAAACGGCTATGTCCGCACCGCGCTGCGGTATATGACGTATGCGGTGAGCGGCGCGGCGGCAGTCTGGCTGCTGCTG
>CANQVN010000148.1 GCA_947627315.1 uncultured Clostridia bacterium
TGATGTTCGCCTTCGGGTTGAGCTTGCCGTCGCTGCCGTCGATAATGCCGGCTTTTACGACAGCCTTTGTCGCGGGAAGCGCCCAGCCCGATACGCTCGACGCATCGGAGAACGCCGACAGGTCGTAATCCGCGGCAGCATCTTTATCCAGCTTGAGCAGATTTGCAATAGACTCAAAGAACTCCTGACGGGTTATATTGGCGCTCGGGTTGAAGCAGCGCTTGCCTTCGGCGTTGTCCGAGCCGACCATAATGTTAAGGAAGTATACGCCCTTGACATAGTTGAATGCCCACTCGGAAATTGTCGCGGAGTCGTCAAAGGTCGTTCCCAAAGAGGAGCTGGTGAACGAGAACGGATCGATTCCCATCGAACGACAAATCATAGCCGCAACCTCCTGACGGGATGCGTACTGATCCGGACCGAAGGTGTATGTTCCGTCGCTCTGGGGATAGCCTGTGATAATGCCTATCCGCGACGCTTCGTTTACATACTTTTCAGACCACTTGCCCGCCATATCGGTAAACTCCCTGGCGCCGTCGGAAGGCTTGGTAATAACAATCTGATAGCTGTTTACCTCGCCGACCTCCGACTCAACGTCGATATAGAAGCGTGAGACTATGTTTGAAACGCCAAGGCTGAAGGTTCTCTCCTCAACCTCTCTGTTGTTTACCGTCGTCATGGTGACAGCCGGTGTGAGCGCGTATTGCTTGTTTTCATCGGCGTAAACCGTCACCTTCGCAAACGGGTCTGTCTCAAAATGAGCCGTAAACGCGACTATCGTCGACGAGACATCGAGGCGGATGACTTTATCGGACGGTATCACAAGGTCGTTTAAGCCCGTGATGCCCGTGATGGTATTGTCGGTCGACCTGACGTCGTTATAAATGTTAAGCGTGTATACCTGGCTGTATCCGCCGTATTCGCTTATAACCTTGACGTACAGTGTGGACATACCGTATTCGACGGGTATTTCCTTATTGTCCTTCTGGGACGAGACAAGCTCGCTGTACTCGCCTGTCGACTCATCGTAGTTTCTGTAAATCTCAAAGGTCGCATGATCCGAAACCTCGAAATCAAACTTCGCGCTCGTAATCATCGCGTAGGGGTTGTAAGAAATTCTCTTACGTCCGTCAAACAGAAGTATATCGTTTTGGGGCGAAATGATTTTCTTTATCTTGGCGTCATACGTCGCATCGCCTTTTCTGGAGAAGGTGATGGTGTAGTCCATATTCACTTCTCCGTCGCCGGAGGTGACGCGGACATACAGCTTGGTTTCGGTGTCGGGAGCGATGAAAAACGCGTCGTCGACATAGGGAACTCTGTATTTATCGTCGGTGTAAATCTTGGCGGTCGCCGACGGTGACAGAACAAGCGAGAACGGGAAGTTTACATACTTGCTTTCAACATTCACCGTGATGTTGTTGTCGCTGTGTACGGCGGCAACCTCCTCGTGGGTGGTGTTGTTGATTATCTTGCGTATTTTCGCTTTTTCCTTATTTATATTTTCGGTGCGGATGGTGGTCTTGTATTTGCAGCTTTCACCCGAGACGCTGTCTTTCAGGACAAAGTAGACGTAGGTGTTCACATCGGTAATGTCGACATACAGCTTACCGTCTGCATCCGGCTTAACCTTGTCTTCAAGCGCGAAGTCTCTGTAAACTTCCATCGAGATTTCGCTGTCCTTATTGCTGACGACACTGCCGTTTACATCTATCTGCTCGATGGGCGCGTCCTTTTTAACGGCAAGCGTTATCTCATAACGTCCGTCGTCTATCTTGGATTCCGCGCTGTCAAAGCCCATCTCATCGAGTTTGTCGGAAAGCTTAACCGCAAGACCGACGCCGAGATCTTCTTCTTTCATTGTCGGATTTACATAGTAGGGCGAGGTTATGACCTGCGTCATACTGCTCGTGTAAGAGAAGGTCGACGATTCAACGCCCTTGGAGACGTGGTTGCCGTCTGCGCTGTAATCTCCGTAGAAGTTGCGCGTCGCATCGACAATACCCTCAAGCTGCGGGAAGTTTGCGGCGCGGCGGTTTGCCGCGTCGGGTTCCCATGCGAACAGATTTTCGTTTATGTTCACGGAATAGCGCCCGTCGCGCGTGCCGGTAAGGTTGCCGCTTGCCAGAAGCGTCGTGCTGGTACCGAGACTTTCGTTGGTGCTGACGCCGGTAAGCCTTATCGGCGTGGTGCCGTTTGCAATATTGAGGAACTGATTACGCTTAATCGAGGTTTTGCTGCGGGTGTCGACCGCATAATATGTTTTCCTTGCGCCGCTGACCTCTTTTATAATCTCGAGGTTGTAGTTTGCGCACATCTCGCCGCTATGGTAGATGATGTTGTCTTCAATCTTCTTATAGTCGTAGTTTGTGCCGGCGTTTACACCGTAAAGGTCGATGTTGAGCACGCGGTCGCAATTGTTTACTACATTCTTGCTGAACGAGAAGAGAGACGGCACGTCGTTGTTGTTGCCGCAGGAGTCGAAATAGACAAGAGCACAGTCGTTATTTGCAAAATAGTTGTTCTCAACAATAGAGTCGAGCGCCGCATGTCCGAAATAAATGATACCCCTGTTGCTTATACTGTTGCCTTCAAACCTGTTGTAGCGGATATATGTTCCCGCGCTGGTGCC
>CANQVN010000149.1 GCA_947627315.1 uncultured Clostridia bacterium
TGCAAATTCCCGCGGCGGCGCGGACAACTCAACTGTTGTCATAATGAAGGTTTAGGAGGTACAAAATGGATAAGCTTATAGGTAAAACCGTTAACGACAGGTATATTCTCACCGAGGTTGTCGGCGTAGGCGGAATGGCTGTCGTATATAAAGCTTTTGATAAGGTTGTAAACCGTGTCGTTGCGGTTAAGGTGCTTAAAGAGGAGTTTATGTCCGACGCACAGTTTCGCCGCAGGTTCGCCAACGAGTCAAAGGCGATAACCATGCTATCCCAGAACAATATTGTTGACGTATACGACGTATGCCTTGACGGGGATATGATGTATATGGTTATGGAATATATAGACGGAGTTACGCTCAAGGAATATCTTGACAAGGTCGGCGTGCTGGACTGGAAAGAGGCTGTCTTTTACATAAAGCAGATACTCAAGGCGATGTCCCATGCCCATGAGCGCGGGATAGTCCACAGGGATTTGAAGCCGCATAACATTATGCTGCTGCGCGACGGCACCATCAAGGTGACAGACTTCGGCATAGCCAAGCTTTCCAAGTTTGAAACGCAGACTATAACGGACAAGGCGATAGGCTCTGTCCACTATATCAGTCCCGAGCAGGCAAGCGGCGACAGGACGGACGAAAAGACGGATATATATGCCGTCGGCGTAATGCTGTACGAGATGATTACGGGTACGCTGCCGTTTGTCGCGGACAGCGCCGTCTCTGTCGCTCTCATGCAGGTTCAGGCGCAGCCAAGATTGCCGCGTGAAATTGTTGATACTATTCCGGAGGGAATAGAGGAGATAACGATAAAGGCGATGATGAAGGACCCCGAGCTCAGATATGCGTCCGCATCCGCCATGTTCAACGATATACTCAAGGTGGAGGCCGATCCCTCAACGGTGTTCGGCTATCTCAATATGCCCGCGCCCGACAGTGACGAGGCGGGGTATGCGGAGGATAACTCTCCCACACGGTTTATAGATATAAACGATGCGTCAGGTGAGTTTTCCGGAGACGAGGAGCAGGAAAGCGAGCAGGCAGACGGTGAGGAAAGCGACGTCACCGAAAACAAGTTTAAGGAAATCTGGCTGCCAATCATCTGCGGCGCAGGCTCTGCTCTGCTTCTGCTTGCTCTTATCGTTGGCTGTATAATCGGCTTCCCCGAAATAAAGGCGGCGATAACCGGCTCGAATAAAAAAGTAGAGATGATAACGCTTTCCAGCTATATCGGCAAGGACTATGAAACTGTCGAAAAAGAAAACGCGAGCGGGCTTGTGTTCCAGCGCGAGAACAAGCTCAGCAGCGAGCCTAAGGGAACGATTATAGCGCAGGAGCCGGAGGCGGGTACACAGGTTGCAAAGGGCAGCATTATCACCTTTACCGTCAGCATCGGCGTCGAGACGGTTCAGATACCGGATATAACAAACAAATACTATGAGCTTGCTGTTCAAGAGCTGTACGACCTTGGTATTAACGCCAGAACCAAGTTTGTTTCAAGCGACAGCGTAAAGGAAAATTACGTAATAAGAACCGATCCTGAGAAGTTTACCGAAATCAAGCAGAGCGACACTGTCACGGTATATATAAGCTCCGGAAGTGAGATAGTCACAGTCAGCGTGCCGGACGTGTTAAAGAGAACGGAGGACGACGCTGTAGCAAAGCTTGCCGAGCAGGGACTTCGTGCGGATAAGGCTTATGAATACAGCGATACCGTTGCCGAGGGCTGCGTTATCAGCCAAAGCCCGTCGGCAGGAGACAGGGTAGACGAGGGTTCGTCCGTTAAAATCGTGATTAGCCGCGGTCCTGCGGAACAGACGGAAACCCCGCCGGATGAAAATCCCGACGAAAACCCCGGCGAATCGACGAATACGCCGGATGATTCCGAGGATAACCCGGACGACAACCCCGAAGGCGGAGATGACAACCCGCCCTCAGGCGGTGATACACCGGGCGAGGGCGGCAATCCGAACGGCGGAGTTGAACTGCCGGACGACACAACCGTAACCGTACCCTTTACCATTTCGGAAAACCTTAGAGACGTCGCGGGCGAAGGCGACGTGCGTATTCAGATATCCACCGATAACAATTCATGGAGCAACAACGTAACGCTCACGCACGACCAGATGGAGCAGGCAAACTACGTCTATTCCGACAGCAAAAACCTGCCCCGCGGAACCAGCGTTTCGCTGTATGTGAACAACAGCCTGTATAAGACCTACACCGTCGGATAAAGATGAACAGGATACAAGAGAGAAAAACAGCTTTTGAAATAATTTTTACAATACCGTTTTACAGCCCCGATACAGATGTGTCCGAGCTTTTGGAAAACTATATCGGGGTCGGTGAGGAGCCGCCCGAGCTTACCGATTACATAATCGGCACAGTCAAGGGCGTCAGCTCCCATATAACGGAGATTGATGAAAGGATACGCGCGAGCCTGAAAGCAAGGCGTTTCGAACGGTTGGACAGGGTCTGCCTTGCGATTTTAAGGCTTGCGACGTATGAGATGCTTTATAACGACGAGGTGCCTGTGAGCGTTGCGATAAACGAGGCGATAGAGCTT